>DATJXV010000159.1:0-36036 GCA_035499955.1 Casimicrobiaceae bacterium | reverse complement strand
CCCCCAGGATCGCCGGGTCCTGCTTCTGCGCGCGCATGCCCAGGTTGTAGCGGAAGGTGTTATCCCACCGCATCTCGATGTCCGGATTGCCGACGTCGATGTCGAAGGCGAGCGCGGGCGTCGCGAACATCGCGGCAAGCGCGGCGCCGACCGCGGCGCGGCGCATCGCGCGCGGCAGTCGGAGTGCGGCGAAGCGGGTATCGAGCCTCATCTTCATTCCTCTTTGGAAGTCGCGTTTTTGAGTCTTGCTGAGGTTCGGACTCTAGGGCCCGCGGGCGTCCCGCGCCCCCCCACCGGCAGGGGGGCAAGGCGCGTTTCGCGGCGCTTCCGGCGCCCGCCGGCGCGCGGTGCGCCACCACCCGATGAGCAGGAACAGGCCGACGAGCGCGCCGCCGGCCACGATCCGAACATCGGGAATGGCGAGCTCGGCGGCCATCGGGACCAGCACGATGTCCTGCGCCATCAGCTTGTACGGCGCGATCGGCCCGTAGCGCGGATCGGTCACGAGGTCGAAGAACGCCCGGCGGTCCGGATAGCGCACGACGAGCACCCGGCTCCAGTCGTCGAGCGGCGCGTCGTGCCCGAACAGGTCTCGAGCCGAAGCTCGCGCGGCAAGCGACGGGTAGCCACCCTGCTCGACCAGCATGGGAATGGCGCGATCCTCGTAGCGGGCGTTGGCTTCGCGCGGCGTGCCGGCGAAGGCGGGTGCGCCGGGAAGCTCGCGAACGCGCTCGTAGTAGCGCATGAGGTTCAGCATGTAGAAGGGCTGGCCGTCGTCGCTCTCGGCGAAGGCCCGCATGCGCGCGAGCATCCGCGCGCGCTCCTCGCCGGCGAGCGGGAGCGTCTTGTCGATGACGGACAGGTAGCGCTCGACCTCGCCGGCGGACAGCTTCGAGCCCGGTGCCTGCCATAGGCAGAGCGCCGCGAGCAGCGCAGCGAACACGCCGGCGAGGGCGACGAGGAAGCGCGAGCGCGACGCCGCGGTCTTGACGCTCTGGATGAGGCCTTGCGGTTCCGTAGCCATGCCGGACTCCGTGTTCGGGAGCCCGCATGGTCTCGCGGGAGGAGGGAGTGGGCGCCCCCCGCGGCGGGGAGGATGCCGCGCGCGGAGTGGGGGCGGCCGGTTACGCCGTCGTCGTAACCGCGGTAACTACCAGTTGAACCCGACGCCGATCATCGGGCCGTTGAAGTTGATGTTCTCGACCTTCGAGCTCGACTTGAAGTCGTATTCGAGGTAGCGCCACGCGGCGATTACCTGGCCCCACTTGAACTGGTAGCCGGCGCCGCCCAGGAGTTGCCAAGTCACCCGGGACTGGCCCGTACCGGCGTCGGCGTACACCGGCACGAACCATTCCTTGTCCGCGCCGAACAGGAAGCGCCCTCTCGCCGCCACGATGGCGTCCCAGTACGAGAGATCGACACTGCTGCCGCCGGAGCGGTCGGGGCCGACGAACGGCCCGAGGTCCGTGCTGAAGTTGTAGTCGAGCGTCTGCTTCAAGTCGAGCAGGCGCGTGCCGACCATCACGTCGACCTGTGCGTTCGGGTCCTTGTACGTCGTGTACTCGCCCGACAGCGTCCAGATCGTGCCGGTGACCTTGAGATGGGCGTCGAGGGTCGCGTTCGCGGGAAGCTCGTAGTTGCCGAGCGAGACGTTGCGCGTCTTTGACTTCGAGCCGCTCACGTCGAGATAGATGAGGTCGGTGATGACGCCCCAGGGACCCTTCTGCGCCTCGAGCGTCCCCATGAACGTGAAGTTCAGGTTCTTGAGGATCTGGCTCACGTCGACGTTGATGCTCGGCCCGCCGCCGGGAACGGGGAAGTCGGTCTTGCCGCCGATGTCCGGCAGCCAGCCGTAAAGGACGGCGTGGAAGCGCCACTCGTCGCTCGCCGGCATCGTCTGCGCGAGCGCAGACGCGGGCAGCGCGGCCGCCCCGATCGCGAATGTCGCTCCTGCCAACGCGCGCCTCACCTTCATCGAATCGCCTCCCTGCTGCATTGCATGCCAAGCATCGACCCACCATTGTGTCCCACCGCCGGCAGGACCGCGAGTGGCACCTTGATTCAGCGAGGTATGATGCGCCCGGCGTTCGCAGCGCCTCCCCAGGAGCCTTACATGATAAATCTCCTCGACCGTCCGGTGATCTTCTTCCTCGGCGCTTTCGCCGTCTTCGCGGTAGCCGCATGGACCGGCGAGCGTCTCGGCGCCCGCCGCACGCCGGCCGCCGACGAGGACCGCAGCGAGTTCGACATCGTCCAGGGCGCGACACTCACCCTGCTCGGCCTCATCATCGGGTTCACGTTTTCCATGGCGCTCAACCGCTACGATCAGCGCAAGAACTACGAAGAGGAGGAAGCCAACGCGATCGGCACCGAGTTCCTGCGCGCCGACCTCCTGCCCCCGGCGGATGCGGCCAAGGTGCGCGCCCTCCTCCTGCAATACCTCGACGAGCGCATCCGCTTCTATACCTTGCGCGACGACGATCAGCTCCGGCAATCCGACGCGCTGACGGCGAAGCTGCAGGCCGAGCTTTGGACTGCGGTCAAGACCCCTGCCCTGGCGCAGCCGTCGCCCGTGGCCGCGCTCGCGGTCTCCGGCATGAACGACGTCGTCAACACGCAAGGCTACACCCAGGCCGCCTGGTGGAACCGCATTCCCGCGTCGGCCTGGGCGCTGATGGCGGCGATCAGCGTATGCGCCAACATGCTCGTCGGTGTCGGCGCGAAGAAGACGAAGCGGCGATCGGCGTTGTTCCTGGTGCTGCCGTTCGTCGTCGCCCTCGCCTTCTTCCTCATCGCCGACATCGACGCCCCGCGGCGCGGCGTGATCCTCGTCAAGCCGCAGAACCTGGAAAACCTCGTGCAGTCGCTGCGCGCGCAGTAGCGCAGCTAGGCCGCGAGCTGGCGCATCTGCACGTGCGACTCCGCCGCCGGGTAGCCGGCGCCCGCGAACGTCTCGCGAATGACGCGGTTGGTGTCGAAGTACACCTGCCAGTAGTGCGCCGTGTTGCAATAGGGCCGCACCGCGAGCACCGCGCCGCGCTCGTTGAAGGTCAGGATCTCGACGTCCGGCTTGGGCTCGGCCAGGACGTTGGGGATCGTCGGCAGGGATTCGCGCAGGCGGCGCATGGCATCGGCCGGGTCCACGCTGTGGTCGAGCTGCGCGAGGAGCTCGACGCGCCGGTACGGATTGTTGCTGAAGTTCTTGATCGTGCCGTTCATGATCTTGGCGTTGCCGACGAGCGTCTGCACGTTGTCGGGCGTGTCGATCGTCGTGCTGAAGAGGCCGATCATCCGCACCGTGCCTTCGACCTCGCCCGCCACGACGTAGTCGCCGACCTTGAACGGGCGAAGCACGAGGATGAACGCGCCCGCGGCAAAGTTGGACAGGAGGCCGCCCCACGCCGCGCCGACCGCAATGCCCAGACCCGCTACGAGCGCGGCAAACGAGGTCGTCTCGACGCCGAAGTAGCCGAGGATCGCGACGACGAGGATGATATTGAGCGCGACCGTGATGATCGAGCCGATGTAGCGGATCACCGTCGGCTCGACCTTCTGCCGCTCGAGCAGCTTGACCACAAGGCTCGACGCGAAGCCGATCAGCATGCGTCCGACGATGTAGGCAACGATCGCGCCCAGGAGCTTCAGGCCGAACGCGATCAGGATGGGCCGTGCCGATTCCACCATGCCTGGGATATCCATGTGAATCCTCGTAGGGAAGGTTGTCTGAAGCGAAGGCGCGCCTGCGGTGCGCAACGCGTTGGATTGATTCTACCAACCGGCAGCGCCGGGACGACATACCGCTTCGGTATAGCGCCCCGGCGAGTGAAGCGGGATCGACGCTACGGCGCCGGCACGACCGTGTAGAAGACGCCGTTCGCGCCGTATGCGGGCTTGAACCACGTGTTGCCGCACAGGTAATACGTCGTGCCCTGCACGTTGGGCGTGGCGCATCCGCCCGGGACGCTTGCGTAGTTGACACCCACGACATAGTTACCCGGCGGTGCCGATGCTGGCGGCGGCGCTGCACCCGCCGCGCCCGCGACAACGCCGGCGTTGTACGCGGTGCCGGCCACCGCTGCGGTATTGGCGCTGCCCGTGGCAACACCCGCGGCGTAGGCAGTCGACGTCGCTGCTGCGGTGTTGGCAGACACGACGGCCGCAGTGGTCGCGGCGCCCACGACCGCGCCGGCTGCGGCCGCGCAGCCGTAGCACCCCGACGCGTAGTACGGCACCGCGACCGGCGGGTGATACGCATAAGCTGCGGGCGCCCCGGCCGGGTACCCCGGCGGCTTGTACACGGAACCGCCGCCCGGGTACGTGTGCACGGCGCCGTAGCCCGCTTCGCCGGCCGTAGTGCCGCCGTACACGTTGGTGTGCTCCGTGCCGCCACCCTCCGCATGTTCGGTGCTGCCGCCATAGGCGTTGGTGTGCTCGGTGCCTTCACCCGCCTCGTGCTCGCTGCTGCCGCCCCAGCGGTTCTCGTGGCTCGTCTGGCCGTAGCTGTGCTGCGTGCTGCCGCCCATGCGATTCGCGGAAGCCCAGCCGAGCGCTGCGCCTGCGTAGAGCGCGGCCAGCGCGACGGCCATGCCTGTCACCAAGGTCTTCATGGCGTGTTCCCTTTCACTGTGACTTGGTCGCCGCCTTCGCGGGCGCCGGCTTAGCGGACTTGCGTTCCGTGATCGGCCTGATGCCGGCGGTGAATGTCTTCATCGGATTCGCGAAGGCCATGCGCGGCGCGGCCAGCGCCTTCGCCGACGTGAACGTTTCCGGCGCAATGGGTGCGTCGAGCTGCCAGTTCGAGAGCTCGAGCTCGTGCCGCAGCCGCTGTGGGTCGTCGTGATACACCGCACGCACGCGCCGCGGCAGCTTGTCCTCGCTGCCGATCCAGATCTGCAGGAAGATGTCGTCGTTCGCCCACGCCACCATCTCTGTCTTCACGCCTCCTACCACGCCCGACGGACCTATGTAAAAGGCGAGGATCGTGCCGTCGGTGAGCGCCGCGTACGGATCGGCCACGAGGAGGTCGGTGAACGGGAAGAAGATCGCCGCGTTCTCGAACGCCTTCTTGAGCATCGCATCGATCGTCGGGGGCGCGTCGGCATTGACGGCGACCAGGTTTACCGCCGGCGCATACGCCATCGCCGTCTTGCCGTCGTAGTAGTACTCCGACGCCGGGCCGTCGCCGGGCATCAGGATGCGCAGCTTGTCGGGACGCTGCATGGCGACGTCGTAGCGCGACGTGTACACGAGCGGCGGCCCGTACCGGCTCGGGAACTCGAAGCCCGCCACGGCGGTGAACTGCATCGTCTTGGCGGCGGCGAGCTTGTCGGCGGTCGCCTTGAGCAGTTCCATCGCGCGCGGCTCGACGACCAGCTTCACCGCGGGCGCCGCGGGCTTCTTCGCGGCCGGCTTGGCCGATCTGGCGGGCGCTGCCTTCGCGGGCGCCGCGGCGGGCTTCGCGTCCTGCGCGAACGCGCTGCCCGCACTGGCGAGCGCGATCGCGAGCACGGCGGTCAGGATGCCCCTCATCACGGAATCATCCCGCATTCGAACATCTTGTTCATGACCGGTCCGGCAATCTTGTTGAAGAACTCCTGCCTGGCCGCCTGGTCGTTCTTGAGGAAGTTGAGGACGCGCTGCTCTTCCGGCCCCGCCGGCTTGCCGCGGCTCTGCCACAGTTGTTCGCAGGTGGAGGACTGGTACTTCTGCACGACCTTGCCCGCGACCGCGTCGACGATCGGCATCTGGGCGTAGGCAGCGAGGGCGAACGCGGCTGCGGCGGCGATTGCAATCAGGGAACCCGTCTTATGCATGATCTTCTCCTTGAGAATTCACAATGTCACGCAACTCAATCCGCCTTGGCCTTCTCTTTCATCGCGGCCTCGAACTTCGCGACGTCCGCGGGCGACAGCTGCGGCCGGTCCACCTTGATCGTGAGCTTGTTCAGCTTCGCCGTTAGCGGAAAAGGCGGCTTGTAGTCGGCGTCGTTCACGCCGGTGAGCGTGTCGGAGCCAACGTCGAAGCTCTCGTCCCACTGCAGGATCATCGGCAGCGTCTTCGGCATCTGCTTCGTGTCCACCACCTTGCCGTCCACCTTGAGCGTCCCCACGCCGGGCCTGCCCACGCCGCTGAAGTTGTTGAACGCGAGCGTACCGACGCCCACGCCATCGTACTTGAAATCGAACTCGACGACGTGCCGGCCCGGCGACAGCGCCTCCGCGCCCTCCCACTTGACGCGCTCGAGGTCGACCATGTTCCACAGCCACACCGGCTTGCCCTGGAGCAGGTAGAAGCCGTAGCCGCCGAAGCGGCCTCCGGAGGTCACGATCATGCCTTCCGCGCCTGCCTGCGGCACGTCGATGTCCGCGGTGAACGTATAGGACGCATCGAGGATGAACGGCGAGTCGCCCTGCGGCAGCCCGGTCATCGGCCGCGTGTAGACGAACTCCGTGCGGCCGGCGGTGATATTGGGTCGCGGCGCCACGATGCGCGCGGCCACGGAGGCGTCCATGGGAAATACCTGGTATTTCTTCGCCTCGGCGACGAACTTCGTGCGCATCGCCTTCACCTTCTGCGGGTACTTGCCGGCGACGTCGTCGGTCTGGTTCCAGTTGTCGTTCAGGTTGTAGAGCTGGAACACCTGGTTGTTGAGCGGATCGGGGTTGGCCGGGCCGAAAGCTTCCCAAGGCGCGCGATTGACCTTGGTGGACAGCAGCCAGCCGTCGTCGTAGAGCGCCCACTGCCCCATCATCTCGAAGTACTGCGTCTTGTGCCGCGACGCGACCTTCGCGTTCTTCTCGTCGAACGTATAGAGGAAGCTGGTCCCTTCGATCGGCGCCTGCTTGATGCCGTCCACGTACTGCGGGGCCTTGATGCCAGCGGCCTCGAGGATCGTCGGCAGCACGTCGATCACGTGCACGAACTGCTCGCGCACGCCACCCTTGTCCTTGATGCGCGCGGGCCACGATACGGCCATGTTCTGGTTGATGCCGCCAAGCCTGGACGCGTTCTGCTTGAACCAGTCGAACGGCGTGTCGAACGCCCAGGACCAGCCGGCGGACATGTGGTTATACGTGTACTGCGTGCCCCACACGTCGTAGAACTTCATCTGCACTTCCGCGGGCAGCATGTTGAGGCCGTTGAAGAAGGCCACCTCGTTGGGCGTGCCGAGCGGGCCGCCCTCGGCGCTGGTGCCGTTGTCGCCGTTGATGTAGATGATGAGCGTGTTGTCGAGCTGGCCCAGGTCTTCGAAGTGCTGGACCACGCGGCCGATCTCGTAGTCGCTGTACGCAGCGTAGGCGGCGAACACCTCGACCTGGCGGATGAAGAGCTTCTTCTCGTCGGCGGAGAGCTCGTCCCAGGGCTTCAGCACGTCCTTGGGCCACGGCGTGAGCGTCGCGTCCTTGGGCACGATACCCATCTTCTTCTGGTTCTCGAAGATGCGATCGCGCAGCTTCTCGTAACCGTCCTCGAAGAGGTGCATGTCGTGGATCTTGTCCACCCACTCCTTGGTGGGGTGGTGCGGCGCGTGCGTGGCGCCGGGCGCGTACTTGATGAAGATCGGCTTCGACGGGTCGATCTGGTGGATCCGGGTCATGTAATCGATGGCGTCGTCGGCCATGGCCGTGACCAGGTTCCATTGGCCTTCCTGGCCCTTGAACGGGTAGATCTGCGTCGTGTTGCGGAAGAGATTGGGCTCCCACTGGTTGGCGTCGCCGCCGACGAAGCCGTAGAAATACTCGAAGCCCATCCCCGTCGGCCACTGGTCGAACGGGCCAACCTGGCTCGCCGCGAACGCGGGCGTGTTGTGGTCCTTCCCGAACCACGCGGTCGAATAGCCATTGTCGAGAAGCATGCGCCCGACCGTCGCCTTGTCCTTGCCGATGATGCTGTTGTAGCCCGGGAAGCCCGTGGACTGCTCCGAGATGACGCCGAAGCCCGCGGAGTGATGATTGCGGCCCGTGATGAGCGCGGCGCGCGTCGGCGAGCAGAGCGCCGTGGAGAACATTCGGTTGTAGCGCAGCCCATCCTTCGCGATCCGATCCATCGTAGGCGTGGGAATCACTCCGCCGAAGGTGCTAGGCACGCCGAAGCCCGCGTCGTCGGTGATGATCAGGAGCACGTTCGGCGCGCCCTTCGGCGGCACGATGCGCGGCGCCCACCAGGGTTTCGACTGCAATGCGTCGTCCTTGATCACGCCGCCGAACTTCGGATCGGGCGCCGGAAGCTGCTGGTTGCTGATCGACATGGTTGCGCCCGGCGCGCCGGGCGTGCCGTAGATCTGTTGCGCGGCGGCTGGGGGCGCAACAAGAGCCATGGCACTCAGCAAAGCAGCAAGCGATCTCAGCATATTCATGGTATCGACTCCTCTCTCGTACGGATGCGTTTCAGTTTCGGCACACGCGATCGACCGCGCTCAGCAGGTCCTCGTTGCGAAAGGGCTTGTGCAGGACCGCTATCGGCGCGAACGAGGCGAGCGCCGTCGTGTCCTCGCGGTCGAGCGCCGTGATGAAGATGGTCGGAGGATGCTGCCCGGCATCTTCGAGCGCTCGGCGGAAGTCGATGCCGCTCGTGCCCGGCAGGTTCACGTCCAGCACGAGGCAGGCATCCACGCAGCACGCGCCGGCCTCCGCCAGCTCGTCGGCGCTGCGATACGCCTCGACGTCGTAGCCCGCGCGCCGGAGGGTACGAGCGAGCGCCCGCCGCAGCGAGTCGTCGTCGTCCACCACGAGAACTTTCCATCGGGACCCCATCGACCTCCACACTTTCGCGCACGCGGAGCGAGCCGGCGGGTCCGGACGCATCCTTTCTGACTTTTGGGCGCAAGTGTGAAAGCGGCGTGGCGGCCGCGTAATCGGACCTTGGTCCTATAAGCCGGACGGCCGCAGCCGCGCCGCCATGCGCACGAGGTCGGCGAGCGACCTGGCACCCATCTTCGCCATGACGCGGGCGCGGTGGATCTTGACCGTCTTCTCGGCCGCGCCGATGCGCTCGGCGATCACCTTGTTCATGAGCCCCTCGACCACCAGCGCGAACACTTCGCGCTCGCGCGCCGTGAGCGCCGCATAGCCGTCGCGCACCTTCGCGACGGCGTTGCGCTCGGAGGCGCGGTGGGCGCCGATGGCGAGCGCCTCCCCGACGGCCGCCAGAAGGTCGCGCTCGCTCACGGGCTTGGTCAAGAAGTGCACCGCGCCCGAGCGCATCGCGTTGACGCTCGTGGCCACGTCGCCGTGTCCGGAGACGAACACCATCGCCCAATCGCGGCCGCTCGCGACAAGCGAAGCCTGCAGGTCGAGACCGCTCATGCCGGGCATGCGCAAATCGGTCACCACGCAGGCCACGCCGTCGGCCGGCGCCTGCTCCAGCAATTCCTTTGCCGAGCCGAACGCCTGCGCGGCATAGCCCGCGGCGCGCAGCCTTCGCGCGAACGCGCGGCGAACCGAGTCGTCGTCGTCGACGACGAACACGGATTTCGCGTCAGGCGCGTTCAGCGGGCAGCTCCAGCCTGAACACGCTACCCTCACCCGGCTGCGAGCGCACCCACAGCGTACCGCCGTGCGCCTCGGCGATCGAGCGGCTGATCGACAGGCCGAGGCCCATCCCGTTCGCCTTCGTCGTGAAGAACGGCGCGAACGCGCGAGCGCGGGTCGCCTCGTCCATGCCCGAGCCGTTGTCGGTGACGTCGATGGCGACGCCATGGGCCGTCACGGTAGCGCCGACGGCGACCGCTCGCGACGGTGCGGGGTTATCGGCCACGGCATCGAACGCATTGAGGAGCAGGTTGAGCAGCACCTGCTGCACCTGGGCCTGGTTGCACATCAGGCGCGGCAGCTCGCCGGGCGCAGCAAGCGAAACGCGCACGCCCTTGGCGGTCGCCTCGCCGCGAACGAGCCCGAGCACCTCCGCGAGCATCGCGTGAACCGCGACGGCGCCGCGGTCGACTTCGCTGCGGCGAAGGAAGCGGCGCAACTGGCCGATGAGGTTGCCGGCGCGCTGGTCGTCGGCGAGGATGTCCGCCAGAGTCGATCGCAGCTCCTCGCGGTCGATCTCGGCTTCGTCCAGGAGCGCCATCGCGGTTTCGGCGTTCGACATGATCGCGGCAACGGGCTGCGACAGCTCGTGAGCCAGCGATGCCGCAACCACGCCCATCGTCCCGACGCGCGTCGCATGCACGGCCTCGGCGCGCGCCTCCCCCTCGCGCTGCTCGGCGCGAGCGCGAGCGAGCGCGCTGGCGAGCACCTCGCCGAAGAGCTGCACGCGCGGCACCAGCGATTCGGGCCAGTCGCGGTCGTCGCGGGCGCTCGCGAACGACAGCGCACCCGCGACCGCGCCGCCGATCGACAGAGGCACGGCTACGATCGAGCGCGCCTTCAGCGCACGAAGGACCGGGATATCGGAGTCGGCTTCGGGGGGAAGGTCGGCGAGCGCGCCCGAGATCGCGTGCCCCGCGAAGATGCGCGACGTCATCCACGGCAGCCCCGAGCTTTCCGAATGCTCGGGCAACGCCGGCATGCCCTCGGCCAACCAGCGGTGCGTTTTGCGCAGCGCGACGCCGTCGGCCGCACGTTGCCACAACGTCGCGCGCTCGGCAGCGAGCACCTGGGCGGCCCGCTGCAAGGAGTCCGTGATGACCGCGTCGAGCTTGGCGCGCTCGGCCACCATGAGCGCCGCGAGCGCCTGCGAAATGAGCCGCTCGAAGCGCAAGGCGGCGCCCAGGTCGCGCTGCGCGCGACGGTGCGCGAGCGCGCTGCCGAAGACGCCGGCGAGCACACGGACCCGCTCGACGAGGTCCTCCGACCACGAGCGCGATCGGCGCAGCGTGGCGAGCGCGAGGACGCCGTCGAGGGACCCGCCGACCACGATCGGCATGGACAGGTTCGAGCGCGCGCCGGTCAGAGTCCAGCTCGCCTTGTCGACCGTCGCGCTCGGGGGCAGGTCTTCGAGGCTTGCGAACGACACGTGGCGGTGAGCGCGCATCTGCTCCATCGCCCAGGGGTACGAAGGCACGAGGCTGACCGGAGCGGGCGGAACGCCGTCGACGGCGGCCGAGTGCGTGACGAACAACATGCCGTCGCGGCCCACGCGCAAAAGCGTTGCGCGGTCCACGTCGAGCACGTGCATGATCTGCCGCAGCGCGCCGGTGATCGCGCCGTCGACCTCGACCTCGTGAAGGTTGATGAATCCGGCGGAGATGTCCGCGAGCAGGCACTCGAATTGCCTGAGCTCGAGCGAGGACTCCCGGAGCTCGCCTTCGCGAAGCGCGTCGGCGCGCGTTGAATGCGATGTGCCCTGCGAACCCATGGTCGAGGGCGACAGTATATCGTCGCCGGCTTCATTCGCGCCGCGGGACTTCGCGGCTTTCGCAGGGCCTTCGGGGTTTCCCCAAGCGCCCTGCCCCCGGGCGGAGGGTATGGACGCTTGGGAGTCGAGCGCTTCGCCGCGCGCTTACTTCGGTTGCGGCACGATGCGCAGATAGGGCTTCGGGGACTTCCAGCCTTCGGGATACTTCTGCTTCGCCTCGTCGTTCGACACCGATCCCGCGATGATCACGTCTTCGCCGGGCTTCCACTGCGCGGGCGTGGCGACCTTGTGCCTCGCGGTGAGCTGCAGCGAATCGAGCACGCGCAGCACCTCGTCGAAGTTGCGGCCGGTGGTCATGGGATAGGTCAGGATCAGCTTGATCTTCTTGTCCGGACCGACGATGAACACCGAGCGGATCGTCGCGTTGTCCGCGGGCGTGCGCGGCTGCGCGCCGCTCGCGTTCGGGTGGATCATGTCGTACAGCTTCGCGACGGTGAGATCGGCATCGCCGATGATCGGGTAGTTGGGCGCCGTGCCCTGCGTCTCCTCGATGTCCTTCGACCAGCGCTTGTGATCGTCCACCGGGTCGATCGACAGGCCGAGGATCTTCGTGTTGCGCTTGTCGAACTCGGGCTTGATCTTCGCGAGGTACCCGAGCTCGGTGGTGCACACGGGCGTGAAGTCCTTAGGATGCGAGAAGAGGATCACCCACGATGAGCCGATGAAGTCGTGGAAGCGGATGGTGCCTTCCGTGGTCTGCGCCGTGAAGTCGGGGGCTTCGTCGCCGATTCGCAATTGCATGGTTTCGTCTCCTTCCGTCGCGCCGTTGAAACGGCGAGCCCACTATAATAGTCCAACGCGACAGGCAGTCCAAACAGCGCTCGACGCTAAGCATAGTGCCGCCGACGCTCCCTCGCCCACGTGACCCCCGCCACCAATCTCGTCGTTCAAGGGCAGGCCCTTGCGCCCACCGCCCTATCGGCGCTCGCCGCGCGCGCCGGCGCGCGCGCCGTCGTTCCCATCGGCACGGGCGCCCCAGCGGCCTACCGTCTCGCCGGGGCCGCGCACGACCCGAGGCTCCTCGCGGCAAGCCGCGAGGCCGGATGCGACGCGGCCTTCGTGCCGGCGAGCCGCCGGCTGGCCGATGTCGGGCTCGTCGCGATGGACATGGACTCCACGCTGATCACGATCGAGTGCATCGACGAGATCGCCGATCTGAAGGGCATCAAGCCCGAGGTGGCGGCCATCACCGCGAGCGCCATGCGCGGCGAGATCGATTTCGCGCAAAGCCTCACCCGCCGCGTGGCGCTGCTGGCCGGGCTGCCGATCGCCGACCTCGACCGCATCTACGACGAGCGCCTGTGCATCTCGCCGGGCGCCGAGCGCATGCTCGCAGGCTTCAAGGCGGCGGGCGCCGCCACCGCGCTTGTGTCAGGGGGGTTCACCTTCTTCACCGATCGCCTGAAGACGCGGCTCCGACTCGACGTGGCTATCGCCAACACTTTCGACGTCGCCGACGGCCGACTCACCGGGCGCATCTTCGGCGACATAGTCGACGCGCAAGTGAAGGCACGCACCGTGCGCGAGCTCAAGGCGCGCTACGGGGGGCTCGCGGTCGTGATCGGCGACGGCGCCAACGACCTGCCGATGTTCGCGGAAGCCGACGTGTCGATCGCCTACCGCGCCAAGCCCGTGGTGCGCGAGCACGCGACGCACACGCTCGATTTCTGCGGACTGGACGGCGCGCTGAACTTCTTCAACTGACCTTACGCCTCCTCGATCCACGCGGTCTGGATCGCCTCGAGGACCTTCTCGCCGCCGCGCTTGTGGTCGTCGCCGAAGTCGGGCAGCGCCACGACCCAGTTGTGCAGGTCGACGAAGCGCACGTAGCGCGGATCGACGTCCGGGTGCGCATCGGCGAGCGCGATCGCGATCTCCTGCGAGTCGGTCCACTTGAGTGTCATCGCGTCTCCTCTCCTGCCAAAAAAGGGTCAGACCCCATTACAAGGCCTGTCCCCATTTTCTCGCAAAAAGTGCCAGGCCTTGTAATGGGGTCTGACCCCTTTTTAGCGCCCCTCCTTCACCTGGTTGATCGTGTACTTGGGAATCTCGACGACGAGCCTCTGGTCGTCGACGATCGCCTGGCACGACAGCCGCGACCGCGGCGTCAGCCCCCACGCCCGGTCGAGAAGGTCATCCTCGTCCTCGGACGATGGCGGCAGCGAGTCGAACCCCTCGCGCACGATGACGTGGCAGGTGGTGCACGCGCACGATTTCTCGCACGCGTGCTCGACCTCGATGCCGTTGTCGAGGAGGTTGTCGAGAAGGGACTTGCCTTTGACGCCATCGATGGTCTTCCCATCGGGGCAGATCTCGGCGTGCGGCAGGACGACGATCTCGGGCACGGGCTTCAGTCCGAGAGCGCGTCGATGCGCTTGCCGGCGAGCGCCCGCGCCACACCGCGGTCCATGCGCCGGCCCGCGAAGTCCGCGGTCGCGCGGTTGAGCGCCTCGACCGCCGCGCGCAGCGCGAGATGATCGCTGCCTGCGCGCGCCTGCGAAACGTGCGCCAGCGCGGCGCCGATCGCGGCACGCTCGGGCCCGTCCACGAGATCGCCGTCCGCGGCGAGCGCAGCGCGCGTCGCCTCGACGATGCGGTCGGCCTCGACCTGAGCCTCCGCGAGTGCCCGCGCCTGCATGTCGTCGGCCGCGTGCGCGAACGAATCGCTCAGCATGCGCGCGATCTCCCCGTCGCTGAGCCCGTAGGATGGCTTGACGGTGATCGCGGCCGCAACACCCGTCGTCTGCTCGCGGGCGCCGACCTCGAGCAGGCCGTCGGCGTCGACCTCGAACGTGACGCGGATGCGCGCGGCGCCGGCCACCATGGGCGGGATGCCGTGCAGCTCGAAGCGGCCGAGCGAGCGGCAATCCGCCACGCGCTCGCGCTCGCCCTGCACGACGTGGATCGCCATCGCCGTCTGCCCGTCCTTGAAGGTCGTGAACTCCTGCGCGCGGGCGACGGGGATGGTCGAATTGCGCGCGATGATCTTCTCGGTGAGGCCGCCCATCGTCTCGATGCCGAGCGACAGCGGAATGACGTCGAGCAGCAGCCAGTCGTCGTTGCGCTCGCGGTTGCCGACGAGCTTGTTGGCCTGGATCGCTGCGCCGAGCGCGACGACCTCGTCGGGATTGAGGTTGGTGAGCGGCGGCTGACCGAAATGCTCCGCGACCGCACGCCGCACTTGCGGCATCCTCGTCGCTCCGCCCACCAGCACGACGCCCTTGATGTCCCCCGGCGACATCTTCGCGTCGCGCAGCGCGCGCTTCACGGGCCGCATCGTCTTGCTGACGAGATTCTTCGTGATCTCCGTGAAGATCGGGCGCGTCAGCAGGACGTCGACCTTGGTCCCGTCCGAGAGCGTCGCGAGGATGGCCGCATCGTCGTGATCGGAGAGGTTCTCCTTCGCCACGCGCGACTTCACGAGCAGCAGCCGAGCGTCGGCGGGCGACAGCGGCGGCAGCTTGGCCGCCTCGATGATCCAGCAGAACACGCGATGGTCGAAGTCGTCGCCGCCGAGCGCCGAGTCGCCGTTGGTCGCGAGCACCTCGAACACGCCCTTCGAAAGCCGCAGGATCGAGATGTCGAACGTGCCGCCGCCCAGATCGTAGACCGCGTAGACGCCTTCCGCCGCGTTGTCGAGCCCGTACGCGATCGCCGCGGCCGTCGGCTCGTTGAGCAGCCGCAGGATGGGAAGCCCCGCGAGCTTCGCCGCGTCCTTCGTGGCCTGCCGCTGCGCGTCGTCGAAATACGCGGGCACGGTCACGACCGCCCCGTCGATCGCTCCGCCCAGCGACGCTTCGGCCCGTCCGCGCAGGGACTTCAAAAGATCCGCGGAGATCTCCACCGGCGACTTGACCCCGGAGCGCGTGGCGATGCGCACCATGCCCGGCGTGTCGACGAAGCGATACGGAAAGCGGCGGTCGTCGTCGAGGTCGCCCAACCCGCGGCCCATCAGGCGCTTGACCGACACGATGGTGTTCTGCGGGTCGGCGGCCTGCTTCGCCATCGCCAGGTAGCCGACGTCCACGCCGCCTTCGCCGTAGCGCACGATCGAGGGCACGAGCGGCCGCCCTTCCGGGTCGGGCAGCACGACCGCAAGCCCGTGCCGCACGGTCGCCACGAGCGAGTTCGTCGTGCCGAGGTCGATGCCCACGGCGCGCTTCCACGCGTGCGGCGCGGGCGCTTCGCCGGGCTCGGAGATTTGAAGGAGAGCCATCAGTCCAGGGACGAGGACATCGCACCGATGTCGGCCGCGAGCTTGCTGAGGAACGTGAGCTCGCGCACCCGAGGACGCGCCGCCGCGTAATCGGCGCCGTTGTCCAGCGCCTGCGCGAGATGGTCCTCGATCTGCCGCGCTTCGCCGCGCACAGCCTCCCGCAGCGATGAGAGCGTCCGCTCGTCGCCGGCCGCGAGCGCCTCGCCGGCCGCTTCGCGGCGCTCGAGCTGGCGCTCGAGGAATTCGATGGGAAGCTGCGTGTCGGTCTCGCCGGCGGCATCCACGCCGTTGAGTCCTAGCAGATACTGGGCACGCTGCACGGGGTCCTTCAACATGCGATACGCCTCGTTGACCCGCGCCGACGCTTGCAATGCGAGCCGGCGCTCGGCATCGCTCCCGCGCGCGAAGCGGTCGGGGTGCACCTCGGATTGCAGGCTCCGGTACGCGGCGTCGAGCGCGTCCGGGTCGACGCGATAGCGCGCCGGCAAACCGAAGAGCTCAAAGTGATTGCGGGAGAAATCGATCATCCGAGTTCCTCCCGCGCGGGGGAGGTGTTGCGAGGGGCTAGACGTTAAAGGATTCGCCGCACCCGCACTCGTCCTTGACGTTCGGATTGTTGAACTTGAAGCCTTCGTTGAGGCCCTCGCGCGTGAAGTCGAGCTCGGTGCCGTCGATGTAGGGCAGGCTTTTCGGGTCGACAATGACCGTCACGCCATGGCTTTCGAAGCGCACGTCCTCGGGCTTGGTGTCGTCCGCGTACTCGAGCTTGTACGCAAGGCCCGAGCAGCCGGTCGTGCGCACGCCCAACCGCAAGCCCACGCCCTTGCCGCGCCTTTCCAGGAACGCGGCAACGTGCTGTGCCGCCGCGGGAGTCAGTGTCACCGCCATGCGTTTCCTCTTCGTCAGTCCGCCGCGAGCTTCGTGTTCGCCGGCGCGGCTTCGTCGAGCCCGTGCTTCTTGCGGTAGTCGGCCACCGCCGCCTTGATCGCGTCCTCGGCCAGGATCGAGCAATGGATCTTGACCGGCGGCAGCGCCAGCTCTTCCGCGATCTGCGTGTTGCGGATGCTCATCGCCTGGTCGAGCGTCTTGCCCTTCACCCACTCGGTCACGAGCGACGACGACGCGATCGCCGAGCCGCAGCCGTAGGTCTTGAACTTGGCGTCCTGGATGATGCCGTCGGGGCCGACCTTGATCTGCAGCTTCATGACGTCGCCGCACGCCGGTGCGCCTACCATGCCCGTGCCGACGTCGTCGGCGTCCTTCTGCAGCGCGCCGACGTTGCGCGGGTTCTCGTAGTGGTCCAGTACCTTGTCGCTGTATGCCATTTCAATCTCCTCAACCCTAACGCCGGAGGCGCTCGGTTTTTCCTGCCGTTACTGTGAAAAGCGACGGGCCGCTCCCGAGCTTTTCACCTGTCCTGCCGTTCTCGATGCAAGTGCCGCCCTCGATTTCACGGCGGGACTTGCATCGACCGAATTTAGTGCGCGGCCCATTCGATCTTGGAAATGTCCACGCCCTCTTGATGCATTTCCCAAAGTGGGGACAGCTCGCGCAGCTTTTCTACCTTGCGCTTGATGAGGTCGATCGTGTAGTCGACGTCGGCTTCCGTCGTGAAGCGGCCGATGGTGAACCGGATCGAGCTGTGCGCGAGCTCGTCGCTGCGGCCCAGCGCGCGCAGCACGTACGACGGCTCGAGCGAGGCCGACGTGCAGGCCGACCCGGACGACACCGCGATGTCCTTGATCGCCATGATGAGCGACTCGCCCTCGACGTAGTTGAAGCTCGCGTTCAGATTGTGCGGCACGCGGTGCTCCATGTCGCCGTTGACGTAGACCTCGGGAATCTCGGTGAGGCCCTTCCACAGCTTGTCGCGCAGCATGCGGATGCGCTCGTTCTCGGTCGCCATCTCGGCCTTGGCGATGCGGAACGCTTCACCCATTCCGACGATCTGGTGCGTGGGCAACGTGCCCGAGCGCATGCCGCGCTCGTGACCGCCGCCGTGCATCTGCGCCTCGATGCGCACGCGCGGCTTGCGGCGGACGAACAGCGCGCCGACGCCCTTCGGCCCGTACGTCTTGTGCGCGGAGAACGACATGAGGTCGACCTTGAGCTTGGTCAGGTCGATCACCACCTTGCCGGTCGCCTGCGCCGAGTCGACGTGGAACACGATCCCCTTGCCCCGGCAGATCTCGCCCATCGCGGGAATATCCTGGATGACGCCGATCTCGTTATTGACGTACATCACGGACACGACGATGGTGTCCGGGCGCAGCGAAGCCTTGAATGCTTCGAGGTCTACCAGGCCGTCCGGCTTGACGTCGAGGTAGGTCACCTCGAAGCCTTCGCGCTCGAGCTCGCGCATGGTGTCGAGTGTGGCCTTGTGCTCGGTCTTCACCGTGACGAGGTGCTTGCCCTTGTCCTTGTAGAAGTGGGCGGCGCCCTTGAGCGCGAGGTTGATCGACTCCGTCGCGCCCGATGTCCACACGAGCTCCTTGGAGTCGCAGTTGACCAGCGCCGCCACCTGCTCGCGGGCCTGCTCGACCGCGGCTTCGGCCGTCCAGCCGAACGAATGCGAGCGCGAGGCCGGGTTGCCGAACTCGTCGGTGAGGTACGTGATCATCTTCTGCGCGACGCGAGGGTCGACCGGCGTCGTCGCAGAGTAATCGAGGTAGATGGGCAGCTTCATGGCTTCCTAGACGGGCTCGCCCACGGGGACCTTGGGTGGCGTGCCCGAGGGCGGATGGCGGTGATCCTGCAGCACGTTCACGTCGGCGGGC
The DNA here is from genome assembly GCA_035499955.1 of Casimicrobiaceae bacterium. Taxonomy (GTDB): domain Bacteria; phylum Pseudomonadota; class Gammaproteobacteria; order Burkholderiales; family Casimicrobiaceae; genus VBCG01. The sequence continues at coordinate 17,682 of DATJXV010000159.1, read as the reverse complement.
TGCTGCTGCTTGACGAGGTGGGCGAGGGTGACGCCGGACAGGAAGTTGAAGATGTGATCGTTGAGGGCGGCCCACAGCTCGTGGGTCATGCACCGGCGATCGTCGTGGCAGTTTTCCTTCCCGCCGCACTGCGTGGCGTCGATCGGCTCGTCGACCGCCAGGATGATGTCCGCCACCGACACCACGTCGGGCGCCTTGGCGAGGTTGTAGCCGCCGCCGGGGCCGCGGACGCTTTCAACCAGCCCGGACCGGCGAAGCTTGCCGAAGAGCTGCTCCAGGTACGACAGCGAAATGTGCTGGCGGCTCGACACTGCGGCCAACGTGACCGGGCCCGTGCCGCCGTGCATCGCGACATCGATCATCGCCGTCACGGCGAACCGACCCTTGGTGGTCAAGCGCATGGTGGGTTCCTCTCGAGTGAGTCCATGACCGCCGTGCTGCATACGGCGCCAACCTCGTTCGCGGGCATTGTCCTGGACAAAGCAATTATCCTATACCCAAACGTTTTAGTCAACTAAAAGCCCGATGAGTTCACTCAAGCATTTTGTTGATGGGCTGCGGGTCGAACGCGTCCGCGGTCGCCTTGGCATCGCCGCAGTCCATGCCATCGCGCTGCAGTTGCGCGACCAGGCGGTTGAAGCGCTCGTCGACCGCGTTGGCGTGGTCGAGGAGCTGGTGGATGGCCTGGACCATCGGGTCGTTCATGTCGGCCGCGATCGCATAGGCGGAAAAGCCCATCTTGGACGCCTGCGCCTCGCGCCGCTGCTGGTCTTCGTGGCTCACGACGCGGGCCGGGATGCCGACCGCGGTCGCGCCGGCAGGCACGTCGCGCACGACCACCGCGTTAGAGCCGATCTTGGCGCCGTCGCCGACGAGGATCGGGCCCAGGATCTTGGCACCCGTCCCGATCACGACGCCGCGACCGAGCGTGGGGTGACGCTTTCCCTGGTTCCATGACGTGCCGCCGAGGGTAACCCCGTGATAGAGCGTGCAGTCGTCCCCGATCTCGGCGGTTTCGCCGATCACGATCCCCATGCCGTGATCGATGAAAACCCGGCGCCCGATGGTCGCGCCCGGATGGATCTCGATGCCGGTGAAGAAGCGTCCCCAGTGCGCGAGCCAGCGCGCGAGCCAGCGCAACCCGGCCTTCCAGAGGGGATTCGACAGACAGCGGTGCCAGACGAGCGCGTGCAGACCCGGATAGCAAGTGAGCACTTCCCATCGGCTCCGGGCGGCGGGGTCACGGTCGAACACGACCCCGATGTCTTCGCGCAGGCGATCGAACATGGCGTGATTATCCCATTATCCGATGGTTTTACTCAACTATTAGGTGGGAGCGGTTTGCTAACATTACAACTACAACCTGTGAGCGGCCCACCGGCGCATCAAGACGCCAAGGGCGCCCCCCTCGGAGGAACCATGTCCGTCACTCGTGCCCTCGCGGCGACCGCCCTCGCCGCAGTTCTTGCCTGCCCCGCCGCCGCCCAGGACGTCGTGCTCAAGGTGCATCACTTCTGGCCGCCCGGCGCGATGGGCCCGTCCACGATCCTCGCGCCCTGGTGCGACAAGATCGCGAAGGAATCGGGCGGCAAGATGAAGTGCCAGATCTACCCCGCGATGCAACTTGGCGGAACGCCCGCCAACCTGATCGACCAGGTGAAGGACGGCGTGGTCGACATCGTGTGGACGCTGCCGGGGTACACGGCCGGACGCTACCCGATGATGGAAGTCTTCGAGCTCCCGTTCATGTCGAGCAGCGCGGAGGCGACGAGCCAGGCGGCCTGGGACTACTACACGCAATACGGCAACAAGGAGTTCCCGGGAATCAAGGCGCTCGCGATTCACGTGCACGACAACGGCTACGTCCATACGAATCCGCGCCAGGTGAAAGTGCTTGCCGACTTCAAGGGTCTGCGCATGCGCGCTCCCACGCGCCAGACGAACAAGATGCTCGCCGCCCTCGGCGCCACCCCCGTGGCGATGCCGCTGCCCGCGCTCGCCGAAGCGATCAGCAAGGGCGTGGTCGACGGCTATCTCCTGCCGTGGGAAGTCATCCCGAGCATCAAGGCGCAGGAGCTCACCAAATACGAGAGCGAGACCGATCCCAAGTCGCGCGCGCTGTACACCGCCGTGTTCATCTTCGCGATGAACCAGGCGAAGTACGACAGCCTGCCGCCCGACTTGAGGAAAGTGATCGACGCGAACTCCGGGCTCGCCCTTTCAAAGCAGATGGGTGCCGCGTGGGATGCGTCCGCTCCGCCGGCGCGCAAGCTCGCGGTGGAGCACGGCAACACGTTCTACGTGATTCCCGCCTCCGAGCTCGAGAACTGGCAGAAGGCGACCGCCGGGCTCGCCGACGAATGGGTGAAAGACGTCTCGGCCAAGGGCAACGACGGCGCGATGCTCCTGAAGTCGGCGCGCGACCTCATCGCCAAGTACGAGAGGAAGTAGTGGTCAGGCTCGCTCTGGCTGCCGTGCTCGTCGCACTCGCCGCACCGGCTGTGCAGGCGGCGGATGCGAGCAAGGCATGCCAGAGCGCGCGCAAGAAGGTCGAGCGCGAGCAGCGCACGCTCGGGGCCGCCAACGAGACCATCGCGCACGACCGCCAGGCAAGAGAGTCGTGCGCCTCGCGCAGCGCGTGCGCGCGTTACGACGCCGCGATCGCCGATGGGGAGCGCCGCGCCTCGCGTCTCGCGTCGCGCCTTGCGCGCTACGAGGCCGAGGCCGCGGAGGCGTGCCAGGGCCAGGGAGCCTAGCGCAGCATCACCGCCACCGCGAGCAATCCCAGCATCGCGAGCGACAGCAGCACGAGGTAGCAAATGGCGATGACGACGGCGCGCAGCAGGCCGGCCCACCACCGGCCGCGGTAGACGACCTGCCGCGCGCGCACCGCGTAGAACGCGATCCACGCCGCGATCGCGACGCGCGCCGCAGCGAACGGCGCGAGCAGGAAGGCGAGGATCATGATCGCCGCGAACGCGTGCAGGTGCGCGCTGTACACGAGGTGCTCTGCGTAGCGCTGCGGGCGCCCCGGGTAGCGCTTGCCGCGCCCGAGGTACGCGAGCTTCAGAAGCAGCGCGAACGCGGGCAGGAGCGCCGCCATCGCGTACGGGCCGAAGCGCAGCATGCCGGCGTAGATCTGCTCGGCCTTCTCTTCGCGCGGCAGCTTCTTGAAGTGGTCCCAGCGTCGTTGAAGCTGCGGCGGAAGATCGAGCTCCTTGCCGTCCCATTTCAGCGTAAGGTTCAGATCCTTGTCGAGGCCGAACAGCGTGTCGTCCTCGTCGGCCTCCACGATGGCGAGCGCCGGGCCGTCGGCCTTGCCGTCCTTTCCCCGCGCGGCCCCCGACGGGTTGCGTGCCTTGCGCAGGTCCTCGCCCGCCTTCGCGGTCTCCGCCTTGGCCTTGTCGGAGTCGACGACGGCCACGTCGTTTCCGAGGTCGGTCGGCGACTTCAGGAGGCCGATCGCCGCGAAGAGCAGGAGGTAGAGCACGAGGAAGAGGCGCGCGGGTCGGATGTAGCGGCGGCGGCGCCCGTTGAGGTACTCCCGAGTCAGCATGCCCGGCCGCGCGACGAGGGTCGCGAGGGTGCGCCACAGCCGGCCGTCGAGCGCGATGTAGCGCCCGGCCGCGTCGCGCATGAACGCGGCGAACGTCGGCAGCGTCACGCGCGTTTCCTGGCCGCAGTTGCTGCAGTAGTGCCCGCTCGTGCGCGCGCCGCAGTTGCGGCAGGTCTCGGGCGGCGGCGTGACGTCGGCGACGCTGTCCATCACACTTCGGCGCGGTAGGCATGCATGACGAAGACAGGATAGCCGGCGTCAGCGAGGCCTGCGCGAAACGAGCTGGTCGATGCGGGCGAGGATGCCGCGCAGGATGTTCACTTCCTCGTGCTCGAGCCCGGCGCGGCCGAACAGCCGCCGCAGGCGCGCCATCAGCCGCTTGGGATGCGCGGGATTGAGAAAGCGCATGCCCGCAAGCGTCTTTTCGGCGTGGACGTACAGCGCTTCCACGTCGTCGTGCGAAGCGGCCGCGAAGTGCGGAGCGCGCCACACGCAGCCCTCGCCGCACGCCACACGCAGCTCGTAGGCAGCGACCTGCACCGCGGCCGCCAGGTTGAGCGACGGATAGTCGGGGTTCGCCGGAATCGTGGAGGCGATGCCGCACCGCGCGAGCTCGTCGTTGGACAGGCCCGACATCTCGGTGCCGAAGACGAGTGCGACGTCGCCGTCGCCCGTACGCGCGACCGCCTCGCGCGCGGCCTCGCGCACGGCCATCACGCGCCCGGCGAACGCCCGCGGCCGCGCCGACAGCCCGATCGCGAGCGCGCAGCCTTCGAGCGCGTCATTCAGCGTGGCCACGACCTTCGCCGCGGTCAGGAGCGCCGTCGCCCCGGTGGCGCGCGCGTCGGCCTCCGGATGGGGAAACTGCAATGGCGACACGAGCACGAGGTGCGCGAGGCCCATCGTGTGCATCGCTCGCGCCGCCGCGCCGATGTTGCCGGGATGCGTCGTGCGCACGAGCACGATGCGGATCCGCGACAGCGCAGCGCGGCCAACCGGGGCTTCCGGAGCTCGCATCCGGGTAAAATAACACCATGCATCCGATGCTCACGACGGCCGTCAAGGCCGCGCGCCGCGCCGGCAACATCATCAACCGCGGCGCGCGCGACCTCGATCTGCTCACGGTCACCGCCAAAGGCCCGAAGGACTTCGTGAGCGAGATCGACCACGCCGCCGAGGCCGCGATCGTCGAGACGCTGCTGACGAGCTATCCCGATCACGCGATCCTCGCCGAGGAAGGCACGAACAAAGGCAAGAACGCGCAGGCCGACTACGTCTGGATCATCGATCCGCTCGACGGCACGACGAACTTCCTGCACGGCTTCCCGCAGTACTGCGTGTCGATCGCGCTCTCGCACAAGGGCGTCGTGCAGCAGGGCGTCATCTACGACCCTGTACGCAACGACCTGTTCACCGCCACTCGCGGCCGCGGCGCATTCCTGAACGACCGCCGCATCCGCGTGTCGCGCCGAGCCCACCTGCGCGACTGCCTCATCGGCACCGGGTTCCCGTTTCGCGACGGCAGCTACCTCGACACCTACCTTGCGATGATGAAGACGATGATCACCCACACCGCGGGCCTGCGCCGGCCGGGCGCCGCCGCGCTCGATCTCGCCTACGTCGCGGCGGGCTTCTACGACGGTTTCTGGGAAGTCGGCCTCAACCCCTGGGACGTGGCGGCCGGCAGCCTGCTCGTCCTCGAGGCGGGGGGGCTCATCGGCGACCTTGCCGGCGACGACAACTACCTGCACGGCGGCCAAGTGATCGCCGCCAATCCCAAGGTCTTCGCCCAGATGGTGACTGCGCTTGCGCCCTTTCGCAGCGAGATGGCGAAAGGGCAGGCCGCCGCTCATCCGAATTCCTAATCATTTCACACGGTTGGGCTTAGCTTTTCGCGTTGGGTCGGCGTATGCTCGCGGCATAGAAGCGGTCCGACGCGCTGGCACCCCATTTGCTCCGCACAAGAACGGCCGGCGGACCCGAAGAAGGAGCGTGAACCGTATGTCAAAGCTGCGTTTTCGAGGATCGTGGCTGGTTGCGGCCGCCTTTGCGCTCGGCAGCGCGTTTGCGGCGCACGCGGGCACCGTCGCGTCCCTGCGCATCATGCTGCATCCCTACACCGCGGATTGGGGCCAGCTGCCCGCCGACGAGCAGGCGCTTCTGGAATCGCTCGCCGGGACGACGCTCACCCTCGCCGGCACGACGCGCACCGGCGCGCTCGAGCTCGCGCTGCCGGCGCCCGTCGGCGAGGACGTGGCCGCGGCGATGGTGAAGAAGCTGCGCGTGGACCGCAGCGTCCTGTGGGCCGAAGCGATCGTCACCACCGTTGCGCCCAAGGACGCGACCGTCGATCCGTTTCCCCCCGTCCAGGGGCACCGCGTCATGGTGCGCCTCAAGAACGGCGTCACGCCCGTTTGGCCGACCTTCCTGCAGCGGTTGTCGAACAAGCTCGGGACGACCGTCACGTTCGAGCGGCAGATCGGCAACGTGTCGGTGTTGAGCCTGTCGTCGGACCAGTCCGCTCAAACGCTGGCCGACATGGCGAGCTCCCTTCAGGACGAGCCCGAAGTGCAGTACGCCGATCCGGTGCGATGGGCGTACACGTTCGCGGCGCCGAACGATCCCTACTATGGACAGCAGTGGTCGCTCAACAGCGCGCTCGCGGGCATCAACGCGGAAACGGCCTGGACGTTGCAGCCGAGCGCGGCGGGCGTCACCGTGGCGGTCGTCGACACCGGCATCCTGCCGCACCCCGACCTCGTCGGGCGCGTCCTGCCCGGCTACAACTTCATCTCCGATGCCTGGCGGGCGCGCAACAGTACCGGACGCGGACCCGATGCCACCGACCTCGGCGACTGGAGCGACGGCGAATGCGGCTACACGTCGCCGAGCTCGTGGCACGGGACTTTCGTGAGCGGCCTCATCGCCGCCAACTCGAACAACGGCATCGGCATCGCGGGCCTCGCGCCGAACGTGAGCATCCTGCCGGTGCGCACCCTCGGCGTATGCGGCGGGACGTTCGACGATATCCTGTCCGGCATGCTGTGGGCTTCGGGTGTCGCGATCGCGGGCGTCCCGCCGAATCCCACGCCGGCGAAGGTCATCAACATGAGCCTGGGCGGCTTCGGCCCGTGCGACCAGTCGATCCAGGAGGCGATAGACACCGCGCTCGCGCAGGGTTCGGTCGTGGTCGTCGCGGCAGGCAACTCGGACCAGGACGCCACGAGCTTCTCGCCGGCGAATTGCAGCGGCGTCATCACCGTGGGCGCGCATAGCGCGCTCGGCGACCTCACGAGCTATTCGAACTGGGGACGCCGGATCGACCTGACCGCGCCCGGCGGCGATCTTCCGCTCACGGGTCTCATGGTGGGCCTGTCGAACACCGGGCAAACGGTTGCCCAGGATCCCACATACAAGTTCGGGGCCGGCACGAGCTTCGCTACGCCCATGGTCGCCGGCACCGCGGCGATGCTCATCGCGCGCGATGCGCTGCTCACGAGCGGACGGGTGCTCGACCGGATCACCGGAACGACGCGCAATTACCCGATCGGGGCGCAGTGTACGGTGCTCGGCGTCTGCGGGGCCGGCATGCTGGACGCGGGCGCCGCCGTCGGCAGCACGCTCCCCGGCGGCGGCCATGCGCCTCCCAATGCGTACCCCGTGATCGAGTATTACCGTGCCGACCTCGACCACTACTTCATCACCGCCGACCCGGCCGAGGCCAACTTCATCGACACGTTCCTCGCGGGCACCTTCCAGCGCACGGGGCTGTACTTCTACGCCTATCTCAATCCCGCCGTCGCGCCGCCGGGATCGCAGCCCGTGTGCCGCTTCTACGCGAGCGCCGCCGTGCAGATCAACTCGCACTGGTATTCGGCGAACCTCGACGAGTGCCTGTTCGTGCTGCTCAACTGGCCGGGCATCTGGAACCTCGAGACGGCGAACGCGTTCTACATCCAGGTGCCCGACGCCAACGGCAACTGCCCGAGCGGCACGCTGCCCGTGTATCGCTTCTTCGACAACCGCCGCGACGCGAACCATCGCTACTCGGTGGACCTGTCCGTACGGCGCGCGATGGTCAACCGCGCGTGGGCGCCGGAGGGCGCCGGGCCGAACGGCATCGCGTTCTGCTCGCAGGCTTAGCGCTAAGGCCTAGGCTAAGGCGCGAGGCCGTCGTCCTCTTCCGCGCTCGCGCCGGCGTGCGGCGCGGCCCACTCCTTGATGAGCGCGAAGCCGAGCGCGAGCAGCACAGGCCCCAGGAACACGCCGATGAAGCCGAAGGCGACCACGCCGCCGAACACGCCCAGCATCACGAGCACGAACGGCAGATCGCTGCCGCGGCTGATGATCATCGGCTTGATGAAGTTGTCCACCGACGACACGACCAGCGCCCCCCAAAGGAGCAGGAAGACGCCCCACGCCGTCTGGTCGAGCCCGAAGACCAGATACAGGCCGCAGGGGATCCACACGAGCGGCGGTCCGATCGGCACCGGCGACAGGAAGAAGGTTGCGAGCCCCAGCAGCGGCGCCGCCTTGAAGCCCACGATGTACAGGCCGATGGCCATGAGCACGCCTTGCGCGAGCGCGGTGCCCAGTATCCCGTAGACGACGGCACGCGTCGTGGCGCCCGCCACCTCGAGCATGTGCTGGCCCCGCAACGGCGCGATGCGGCTCACCGCGCCGCGCACGCGCGCGATGATCGCCTGGCCGTCGCGATAGAAGAAGAAGGCGATGAACACCGACAGCGTGAGCTGGAACAGTCCCTCGCCGACGACGGCGCCGGCCTTGAACGCGAACGCGCGCAGCGGATCGACGAAGCGCCTCAGCTCCTCCATCACGCCGGACGTGTCGGTGGTGAGCGATGTCCAGTACGCGACCACGCGCTCGCCCACGAGCGGGATGCCGTGCAGCCATTGCGGGGGCTCCGGCGGGCCGCGGGCAATCACGCCGCGCGCGAACTCGGCCAGGCGGTTCGCATTTTCGGCGAGCGTCGAGCCCACGATCACGAATGGGGCTACGACCACCGTAAGGATGAGGATCGTCATCACGGTCGCCGCGAACGCCGGCCGCCCCTCGCGGCGTACCATCCAGTGGAAGACCGGCCAGGTCGCCGCGACCAGGACCGCAGCCCACGCGATCGCGGAGAGGAACGGGGCGAGCACCATGTACACGCCGGCGACCAGCACCGCCAGGACGACCAGCGTGATGGTGCGATCGATGCGTGAGGGCGCGAGCATGGTCGAGCAAGACGTGGGCTGCGCGGATTATGCATTATGATCGCGCGATCGACCGACCGGAGACGCAGCGAATGAAGAAGTCCGCACCGTACGCGATGGCCGTCGCGCTCGCGCTCCTTCCTGCACTTGCGGCAGCGCAGGGCTACCCGTCGCATCCCGTCAAGATCGAGGTCGGGGCCAACGCCGGCGGCGGCACCGACATCATCGCCAGGATGCTCGCGGAGAAGTACACCGCGTCCACGGGCCAGTCGTTCGTCGTCGAGAACCGGCCCGGCGCGTCCAACACCATCGCCGCCGATTTCACCGCCAAGGCGCAGCCCGACGGGCACACGCTGCTCGTCGCTACCAACACGGGCCAGGCGATCGCGCCGCATCTGATCAAGCTCGCGTTCGATCCGAACAAGGACCTCGTCCCGGTCGCGCTCATCGTCGTCGTGCCGAACGTGCTCGTCGTCGGGCCGAACGTGCACGCCAACAACGTGCGAGAGCTCATCGCGCTCGTAAAGGCCGACCCCGACAAATACTCGTACGGCTCCTCGGGCGTCGGCAGCACGCAGCATCTCGCCGGCGAGGCGTTCAACCTCGCGGCGGGCACCAAGGCCGTGCACGTGCCGTACAAGGGCTCGGCGCAGGCCCTCACCGATCTCGTCGCCGGGCAGATCCAATTGGACTTCGACACGACGTCTTCCGCGATGGGATTCATCAAGAGCGGCAAGGTGAAGGCGCTCGCGGTGATGAGCCCCAAGCGAACACCGGAGCTGCCCGACGTGCCGACGCTTGCGGAAGCAGGGCTGCCGGGCGTCGAGATGACGACGTGGTACGGTCTCTTCGTCACCGCGGGCACGCCCAAGCCGGTGATCGACAAGATCTACACGGAGACGATGAAGGCGATCAGCGACCCCGACGTGCAGAAGAAGCTCGTCGGCCTCGGCGGCGAGCCGGGCAACGTCTCGCAGGCGGAGTTCGCCGCGCTCGTGAAGTCCGACTACGACCGCTTCGGCAAGCTCATCAAGGCGGCGAACGTCAAGCTGGAGTAGGGCCAAACTCGTGAAGCCCACCGTAGCGCTGTTCACTGGCGACCCCGCCGGCATCGGGCCCGAGCTGGTCGCGAAGCTCCTGACGGAAGGCGAGGCGACGCGCGACGCGAACGTCGTTCTCATCGGCGCGCGCTCGGTGGTCGAGGACGGCATGCGGGCAGCCGACGTGCGCTTCGACGTGGCGCCGCTGCTCGTCGATTGGCCCTACCTCGACGCCACGGGATTCGCGCGCGGCGAAGTCGCCCGACCCAACGGCGAGTACATGCTCGCGGGGCTTGCCCTCGGGCTCGACCTGTGCCGCCGCGGCGCCGCGCACGCGATGTGCTTCGCGCCTCTGAACAAGGCGGCGCTGCGCGCGGGCGGCATGCGCCACGCCGACGAGCTGCACTACTTCTGCGAGTTGCTGGGCTTCACCGGCCCTTCGGTCGAGTTCAACGTGCTCGAATCGCTGTGGACCTCGCGCGTTACGTCGCACGTGCCGCTGAAGGACGTCAGTGGGCTGCTGACGCGCGAAGGCATCGCCGAGGGCGTCGGCCTGCTGACCCGCGGCCTGCGCTCGTCGGGGCTCGCCAGCCCTCGCATCGCGGTGTGCGGCCTCAATCCGCACAACGGCGACAACGGCGCGTTCGGACGCGAGGAGATCGACGTCATCGCGCCCGGTGTCGAGCTGGCGCGGGCGCAGGGCTACCCGGCGGACGGCCCGTTCCCCGCCGACACGATCTTCGTGCGCGCCACGCGCAAGGACGGCACGGGTTACGACGGCGTACTCACGATGTATCACGACCAGGGGCAGATCGCGATGAAGCTCATGGGCTTCGACCGCGGCGTGACGGTGCCCGGGGGGCTTCCCATCCCGATCGCGACGCCCGCGCACGGGACCGCGTACGACATCGCGGGGCGCGGTGTCGCGAACCTGGGCGCGATGCGCAACGCGTTCGCGCTGGCGTGCAGGATGGGGACGACACGCCAAACCCAGCCGAGCTGACGCTATCGCGCGTCGGTGAAGGCGACGTCGCCGATCCAGTTGCGCTTGCGGCGCGCGAGGCGCGAGTCGACGTCCTCGCCCTCGAAGCTCGCAGGCGCGCGGCGAAGCGATGCTGAATCCACGTTCTCGAAGGCGTTGACGTTCACGACGGCGTGCAGGCGGCCGTCGATCTCGCACGTCACGAGCGGCGTGACGCCGCAACGCGCGCACACGTGGAACGTCGCGGTGCGCGTGCCGTGCTGGTATGGCGTCACCAACGCGCGCTCGCGCACCCTCACGCGCAAGCGCGAGCCCGGGTGCGACGTCCACACGCCGCCGTGCTTGGTGCAGAACGTGCAGCCGCAGGCGCGCGCAGGAATATTTCGCGCGTCGCCCTGCCAATCGAGGTCGAAGGCGATGTTGCCGCAGTGGCAGCTGCCGCTGATCGCCGTCATGGCTTGATCGGCAGGGAGGTCAGGAACTGCGGCGGCCGCCGCGCCTTCGTCGCCTGCTCGTAAGCATAGGCGAGCTTGATGAGCACAGGCTCGCTGTAGGCGCCCGCGAAGAACGAGATCCCCACCGGAAGACCGAAGGCGAAGCCGGCGGGCACCGTGACGTGCGGATAGCCCGCGATCGCCGGCATTTGCGAGCAGCCTCCGTCGGCGTGATCGCCGTTGGGATAGTCGATGACCCACGCGAGCGGGCCGGTGGGCGCGACGAGGGCATCGACCCGATGTTTCGCGAGCGTGGCGTCGATGCCGTGCGTGCGCGAGATCATGCGGTTGACCGCGAGCGCCTTCTGGTAGGCGGGCTCCGTGAGCGGTCCCTTCTTCAGCGCGTCGACGAGCCGCTCCTGCGCGAAGTACGGCATCTCCTGCGCGGCGTGCGCATTGTTCCAGGCGATGACGTCGGCGAGCGAATGCACCGGCGATTCCGGTCCAAGCGCGCGCAGGTAGGCGTCGAGGCCCGCCTTGAACTCGTAGAGCAGGACTTCGATCTCGGTCGCGTCGAGCTTGTCGAAGCCCGCGATCTTGACGGGATCGAGCACCACCGCGCCCGCGCTCTTCATCGCGGCGATGGCCTCGTTCACGACGGCGTCGGCGCGGTCGTTCTTGCCGAAGAAATCGCGCACGACCCCGATCCGCGCACCCGTGAGCCCCGCGGAATCGAGGAAGCGCGTGTAATCCGCCGCCGCCTTGCCCGCGCTGCCTCGCGTCGCCGGGTCGCGCGCATCCACCCCCGTCATCGCGGACAGCAGCACGGCGGCGTCGGCCACGCTTCGCGTCATCGGACCCGCCGTGTCCTGGCTGTGGGCGATCGGCACGATGCCCGAGCGGCTCACGAGCCCGACCGTCGGCTTGATGCCGACCACGCCGCAGATCGACGCGGGGCTGACGATCGATCCGTCGGTTTCCGTCCCCACGGCGATGGCGCACAGATCGGCGGCAACCGCGGCGCCCGAGCCCGAGCTCGACCCGCTCGTGTTGCGGTCGAGCGCGTACGGATTGCGCGTCTGCCCACCGCGCCCGCTCCAGCCCGACGTGGAGCGCGAGCTGCGGAAGTTCGCCCATTCGGAGAGGTTCGTCTTGCCGAGGATCACGCAGCCCGAGGCGCGCAGCCGCTCGACCAGGAACGCGTCGCGCTGCGCGCTGTGCTCGCCGAGCGCGAGCGAGCCCGCGCTCGTGCGCATGCGGTCCGCCGTGTCGATGTTGTCCTTCAACACGACCGGGATGCCGTGCAGCGGACCGCGCGGACCCTTGTCGCGGCGCTCGCGGTCGAGCGCCTCCGCGACTGCGAGCGCGTCCGGATTGCGCTCGATGATCGAGTTGATCATGGGTCCAGCGCGGTCGATGGCGTCCATGCGTGCGAAATACAGCTGGACGATCGACACCGACGTGCGCGACCCCGACTGCATCGATGCGGCGAGCGACGATACGGTCGCGTCGGCGAGCTCGAAGCCCGTGCCCGGCGTTGCCGGCTGTGCGGCGGCGTCGCCGGCGGCTGCGGCCTGGCCGAGCAGCGCGGCGCCTGCCGCGGTCAGCTTGATCAGGGTTCGCCTTTCCATCGAGTGGCCATCTCCACGATGTGACATTGCCACGGGCGGCCGGCGTTGGCACCGCTTGGCGATTGAGCTAGATTCACGCGAAAGATTACTACGGAGGAGCCTTCGATGCTGCGATTCGTTGCCGCAATGGCGGCCGCCTGCGCGCTCGGGTCGAGCTTCGCGCAGGACTATCCCGCGCGCCCCGTCAAGATCATCGTGCCGTTCGCGGTCGGCGGCCCGGCCGACGTGTACGCCCGTTATCTCGGAGCGCACCTGTCCGAGTCGACGGGCCAGCCTTTCGTGATCGAGAACCGCCCCGGCGCGGGCGCCGTTACGGGTACCGACATCGCGGCCAAGGCGGCGCCCGACGGATACACGCTGCTCGTCATGTCGAACGCGCACACGGTCAACGAGACGCTGCTTCCGAACAAGCCGTACGCGCTCATGCGCGACTTCGTGCCGGTGGCGCCGGTCAACTACTCGGATCTCATGATCGTGGTCAACCCCGCAGTGCCCGCGAACACGCTGCAGGAATTCATCGCGCTCGCCAAGGCGCAGCCCGGCAAGCTCAACTACGCGTCGTCGGGTCCCGGGACGCCGTACCACATGGCGGGCGAGCTCTTCAAGTCGATGGCGGGTGTCGACATCGTGCACGTGCCGTACAAGGAAAGCTCGGCCGCGCGCACGGGCGTCATCGGCGGCCAGGTCGACATGATGTTCGACGCCGTCACGACGATGAGCGAGCAGGCCAAGGCCGGCAAGGTGCGTGCGCTCGCGACGAGCGGCAAGACGCGGTCGGGAGTGACGCCGAACCTGCCCACGCTCTCGGAGGCCGGCGTCCCCGGCTACGAGTCGGTGATCTGGCTCGGCATCGTGGCGCCGAAGGGCACGCCGCCCGCAGTCGTGAATCGCCTCAACGCGGAGATCGGCAAGATCGTCAATAACCCCGAGGTGCGCGCCGAATGGGCGAGGCAAGGCGCCTCACCGATGACGATGACGTCCGACGAGTTCTCGCGTTACGTCGCCGCGGACATCGCGAAGTGGGAGAAGGTCATCAAGGTCTCTGGCGCCAAGCCGGACCAGTAGACCTAACGCTGCGGCTTTCGGCGCGGCTCGCCCGGGAGGCGCGTGCGCGTCATGTTCCACGACATCGTGATCCGAGGCCGGCTGCCGCGACACGGCGTGACCGAGTGCACGCACTCCCCGGCGAAGGCGATCATGTGCCCGGGTTCCATGAGCGGCATGAGCGGGCGCGTCGCGCGGCCGGGCTCGTGCGAGCAGCACCAGGCAAGGCGCGGGTCCATGATCATGAGCTTGCCCGCGGCCTCGTCTGCAGGGTCGGTGTCGCCCGGGTCGAGCATGTAGACGACCGAGGCGTCGCAGCGCAGGTGGCTGTGCGGCATGCAGTAGTCGCCGGCGCGGTAGATGCTCGCCCAGGTATCGTCGGCATAGACCGGCCCGCGCTCCATGACCTGGTGCGCCAGCGCAAGCGCCCGGGCGTGCACGAGCAAGGCCGCCGACGACGGCCACTGCGGGAGGTTTCGCACCTTGAAGCCGCAGGCCCATGGCGATGGATTCGGATTCGCGTCGACGAAGCGCGCATCGGCACGCGCGGCGACGACCGCCTCGAGCAGCGCGGGATGGTACGCGTCGACGTCGGCAAAGCGCGTGATCACGACGGTTCGATCGATCAGTACCTCGAGCCGCTGGCCGTCGGGCCAGGTCGCGAGCGACGCGTCGCCGATACGAATCGACCTTGGGATGCCGCCGAAGTCGCTGCGCCCGACCGCCTCGCCCTCGGCCATCGACGCTCCCTTCGCTGAAGATCGCGCATTTGATCGCAGGCGGCGGTCGCGGTACATTACCGTATATACGTACGGTATTACAGCCATGCGCTTCCGCGTCCTGCGCCTTCGACACCGCGGCCGCCCGCTGCCGAGGTGCGAGTGGCAAGCGCGCGAGCCCGCGGTCGGCGATTTGCGGGTGGAGCAGCTCTTCGACGAGGATCTGCTGCGCCACCTGCGCCTTGCGCGCCTCGTCGATATCGCACGCTCGGCGGGCCCGGATGCGCTGCCCGCGCTCTACGACCCCATGCTCGTGGCGATGAGCCCGCAGGCGTTCACGCTCATGGGCTTCGAACGCATCGAGGGCGCCGAGTACGCGCAATCCTGGCTCGTCGCGTTGCCGTAGTCTGCCGGCCCGCGACCCCGTGGCATCACTAGATTTGCCGGCACGGATGCGCCCCTATACTGGGGAATGCCCGCGCCCCTTGCGAAGCTGTCGCCTCCGCGACTTGCGCGCACCGTGCGCCGGCAGCGGCTGCATCGGCTGTTCGACGGGGGCCTGCGCGCACCCGTAGTCTGGATCGGCGCCGCCGCGGGGTCGGGCAAGACCACGGCGGCCGCCGAGTACCTCGTCGCACGCAAAGGCGCGGTGCGCTGGTATCGCGTCGACAGCGGCGACCTCGACCTCGCCTCCTTCTTCTACTATCTCGCCCGCACGGCGAACGCTGCCGGCAAGCGCAACGCGCTGCCGATCTTCGGCCCGGAGTTCGCCGACCAGCCGGTTGCTTTCGCGCGCCGCTTCTTCCGCGACTACTACACGCGACTGCCTGGCGACGCGACCATCGTGTTCGACGACCTGCACGTCGCAGCGCCGACGCTGCTCCCGGCGATCGTTGCAGTGGCCATCGAGGAGCTGCCCCCGGGCTTTCGCCTGTTCCTGTTGAGCCGCGAGCAGATACCGGCCACGTTCGCGGGCTTCCGCGCGACCGACCGCATCGCCGTCGTCGATGACGCCGTGCTTCGGTTCGACGACGACGAGGCCCTTGCACTGGTCCGTGACCGCATCGGCGACGCCTCGCAATTGGAGCGGGACGTGCAGCGGGCGGCGCGAGGGTGGGCGGCGGGCCTCGTGCTGCTGTCGGAGCAAGCGATGGGCAGCACGACCACCGGTGCGCCCGCCTCGACGGCGCCGGGACAGACGCTGTTCGACTATTTCGCGCGCGAGGTCTACGAGCGCCTGGACGAGTCCGACCGCCGCTTCATGGAGCTTAGCGCGCTACTGCCCGAGTTCACGGCGCAAGCGGCTGCGGCCGTGACCGAGCGAGAAGACGCGGCCGCCGTGCTCGAGGATCTTTTCCGCCGCCAGCTCTTCATCACGCGCGCCGGCACGCGATATGTCTATCACGACCTCTTCCGCGCGTTCCTTCTCGGTCGCCTTCCCGAGCGAGTTGCGCCGGACGAGCTGCGCGCGGCGCGCGTTCGCGCGGCGAGCGCCGCCCTCGGCGAGGATCGCGCCGAGCTCGCGATAGGCCTGCTGCTCGACGCGCAAGCTTGGGAGCGCGCGGTCGAGCTCGTCGAGGCGCACGGCGCCGCGCTGCTGCGCCAGGGGCGGCGCGAAACGCTTCGCGCGTTCGTCGACCGCTTGCCGGAACAGGCGAGGAATGCCGCGCCTCGGATCGATTATTGGCTGGGCGTCGCCAGCATGATCGACGATGAGCGGCGTGCGATCGTGCACTTCGAGCGAGCGCACGCACGGTTTCTCGCAACCCGCGACGAGCCTTCGGCATGCCTTGCGGCGGCGCAAGCGCTGCTGGCTATCCACATGAGCTGGAACAGCAGCGTCGACGGTGCCGCCTGGATCAGGCGCCTCCTCGAGCTGCTGCCGTACGCGGACGCGCTGCCCGAAGGCGAGCGGCTTACCGTGTCGACGGCGATGATCCGCGGCGCCTCCATGGACGGGACCTCCGGGGACGACGCGCTCGCGGCTGGCGAGCTGGAGCGCGCCGTACGTGCGCTCGAGACCCCGTCGAGCGAGATCGACGTCAACGCACGCCTGATCGCCGCCGATGCCCTGCAGGAGCGCTCGCTCGAGCTGGGCGACCGACTGCTCTTCGACCGTGCCGTCGCCGCGGTGACGCACTTGATCGCCGACCCCAACGTAACGTCCTGGGCACGATGCCACTGGCTCATCGCCTTCGGCATGGTGAGCGGCCGCCGTTTCACCTATGCGAAGCCCGGATTCCCGTACGCGACCGCGCAGGACGCGTTACGGGAAGCGTGGGAGATTGCCCGGCGCGAAGAGCTGCGGAGCCTTCAATTCGCGGCGACCAACACGATGCTGAATGTCGCGGGCGCAACGGGTGACCGCGATCTCCACGATGCGCTCGTCGCACGCCTCGAATCCGAATGCAACCCCGCGCACCCCCGCCAGGTTGCGCTGATGCTGGACCACAAGCGCACGTTTCTCTCGCGTCGAGGCCGCTATGAGGAAGCCCTGGCGACCGCCGACGCGTCGCTCGAGGCTGCGATCAGGGCACAGGAGCAATCCGGAGACCTGTGGATCGGGTGGATGGGAAGGGCGCAGGTCCTGATCGCGCTTCGCCGTCACGAGGAGGCGGCGGCGTACGCACGCGAAAACGCGCAACGGGTATCGGGCGTCTTCCGGCGCGCGCTCCTGATCGTGGCGGCGAGCGCGGAAGCACTCGACGCAAGAGAGAACGGCGCCGCCGACTACGTCGAACGCCTGCGCAGCATCATGGGCGACGTGCGCGACATGGGATGGGCCAATTACATGGTGGAGATCGGTCCAATCGTCGCGCGACTCTGGGCGGACGCGCTCGAGCATGGCGTCGAACGGGCCTTCATCGTAGAGGCGATCCGACGGCGCCGGCTCGCCCCTCCGGCAGGCTACGCGCCGGCGTGGCCATGGCGCGTGCGAATACGCGCACTCGGCCTGCTCGAGGTCGAATGCGACGACGTTCCCCTGCGCTTCGGCGCGCGGGCCCAGCTGAAGCCGCTGGAGGTGCTGAAGGTGCTGGTCGCGATGCAACAGCACCGCGC
>DATJXV010000158.1:0-3887 GCA_035499955.1 Casimicrobiaceae bacterium | reverse complement strand
CTTCCAGAAATTCGAAGGACGCATCGGCTGGCAGGACTTCGTCGTCGCCGCGGTGCTGATCGTCGTACCGGTGTATCTCATCAAGCGCCAGCCCGACCTCGGCACCGCGCTCCTGATCGCGGCGTCGGGGTTCTACGTGCTGTTCCTGGCCGGGCTGTCGTGGAAGGTCATCGTCGGCCTCGTCGCCGCGGCGGGCGCCGCCGCGCCGCTCATCTGGCCGTACATGCACGGCTACCAGCGCGAGCGCATCCTGTCCTTCCTCGATCCTTCGCGCGACCCGCTCGGCGCCGGCTACCACTCGACACAGGCGTCGATCGCGATCGGCTCCGGCGGCGTCATCGGCAAGGGGTGGCTGAACGGCACGCAGACGCACCTCGATTTCCTGCCGGAGCGCCACACCGACTTCATCTTCGCCGTGTTCGGCGAGGAGTTCGGCCTCATCGGCAACGCGATCCTTCTCCTGCTCTACATGCTGCTCATCGGACGCGCGATGGTGATCACCGCGAACGCCTCGACGCTGTTCGCGAGGCTCATGGCGGGCGCGGTGACGCTCATGTTCTTCACCTACGTCTTCGTCAACATGGGCATGGTGAGCGGCCTCCTCCCCGTGGTCGGCGTGCCGCTGCCGCTCGTCTCCTACGGCGGCACCGCACTCGTCTCCCTTTTCATCGGGCTCGGCATCCTCATGTCGGTGCAGGCGCACCGCAAACTGGTCAATACGTAGCGGCTCACCGCGGCGACCGCCGCTCGAGCTTACGCAGCGCCGCTTCCCGCTCGCGCTCGAACATCGCACGAAACGACGCGTAGCCGTACGCGCCGGGATTCTTGTCGCCCAGGAACCAGACGGGCCATTCGCCGTCGGACGTCGCCCGATCCGGGAAAATGAGATAGATGTCGCCGTCGTGCTCGTCGCTGATGACCCATGCGTGATCCAGCGCGGCGCCGGGCAGCGGTCCGCCGGCCTCCCGGGCGCCCGGCACCGCCGCGTCAGGCATCGCCCGCCAGCCGCGCAGCCGCGGGTACTCGCGATCGGTGAGCGGCACGACCTCGGCGGCGCGCAGTAACACGACCTGGTTCAGCGCGCCTTCGAACATCATGCCGTTGGTCGTGGCGAGGAACTCGCGGTACGACGGCGGAAGCGGCTTGCCGATGCGCGCGGCAAGGCCGTCGAGCTCCTGCGCGCTTGCCGGCTCGGAAAGCGTCGTGCCGCGCGCGAGCGCGGCACGCTTCGCGGGCGTGAGCTGCGTGTCCGGGAGCCTGCGCAGGCGCTCGATGACGTCGCGGTCGTATTGCCTGATCGCTGCGGCGAGCGACTCGCTCGGCGCTTGCGCGCTCGCCGACGGCCGCGGGCTCGGGGGCGGCGACTCGCGTCCGCAGGCTGCGACGACGAGCAGCGCGATTGCGATGAGCCGCTTCACGCTGCGCGCTGCCGGGCCGCCTCCGGAAGCACGGGCGACCCGAGCCCTTTCGCCGACCGCCCGCGTGGGTCGCGGCGGCCCATGATGTCCTTGACGATGTCGAGCGCGCTGCGCTCGCAAGGCGCAAGCTGCGCATCGCTTTCGTCGATCGGCACGACCCGCGCGCCCCAGCGTATGACGTGCGAGCAGAACGTGAGGCCGCCGCCGAACGCCGGGGTGAGGATGAGCGCGTTCGGCTGCACGCGCTTGGCCACGAGCGCCTCGGTGAGCGCGACCGGCACCGTCGCCGCCGACATGTTGCCGTACTTGTGCACGGTCACGAACACGCGCTCCATCGGAATCTCCGCGCGCTTGGCGACGAACTCGATGATGCGCAAGTTCGCCTGGTGCGGGACGACGAGATCGATGTCGGCCGTGGTCTTGCGCGCGCGCCGGAGCGCCTCGACGGACGCCTCGCCCATCCCGGTGACCGCGCGCTTGAAGATCTCCTGGCCGTCGAAGTCCCAGAGCGTGTCGCCGTAGGTCACGTCGCCGGCGTAGGCATAAGCGAGGCCGCTGCCGCGCACGCGCAGGATGCCGCGCGCCTCCGCGTAGCAGCCGAGCTTCTCGGCGAGCACGCCCGCTTCCGCGTCGCTCGCCTGCAGCACGACCGCGGCGCAGCCGTCGCCGAAGAGCACCGCGACGTTGCGGTTGCGCCAGTCCATGAACGGCGAGATCATCTCCACGCCGACGATGAGCGCGTTGCGCACGACTCCGGTGCGGATCATCGCGTTGGCGGTGGACAGCCCGTGGAGAAAGCTCGTGCACGCGGTGTTGAGGTCCATCGCTGCCGCGCTCCCGGCGTCGAGCAGCACCGACAGGCCCGACGCGGAGTTCGGGATGTGCTCGTCGTTGCTGCAGCTGCCGTAGACGATGAGGTCGAGGTCCGAGCCCTTGAGCCCGGCGCAGGCGAGCGCGCGCAGCGACGCGACGCGCGCGAGCTCGAGTCCCGTCACGTGCGACACGCGGCGCTCGCGGATGCCGGTGCGCTGCAGGATCCAGTCGTCGCTCGTGTCGAGGAACGTCGCGAGGTCGGCGTTGCCGAGCACGGCGGGCGGCATGCACTGCCCCCATCCGGTAATGGCCGCGTAAGTCATCGCAGCTCCCCCTTCGAGCGCCGCCGGCGCCAGATCCACGCGTAGATGATAACGTTGAGGACGAGCGCGCCGGCGCCCAGAAGCACCTGCAGCGACGGCGTGAGTCCGGCAGGATAGATGACCGGCATCAGGTAGTGGTCGATGAAGCCGCCCGCATAGCCTTCCTCGCCGGCGCGCGTGCGCAGCGCGTTCTCGAGCGGCGTCAGCGGGCAGATCGCACCCGTGAGCTCGAGGTACACGACCCACGCCACCGCGGGCACGTGCAGCCATGCCCAGCGCGCGTTGCGCGCGACGGCGAAGCCGCCCAGCACCACGAAGGCGATGAAGACCGCGTGCAGCGTGACGGTGGCGTCGGCCAGCCAGCGCCAGGCCATCGTGGCGAGCCGCTATTTCCTGGTCTTCTTCTTCGCGCCCTTTTGCCCCTTCGGCAGCGGCTGGGTGGCGTCGGCGTCGGGCTTGTAGTCGCCGATGATGCTCTTCGCCGGGCAGATCCCGAAAATGGGGCACTTCTTACAGCCTACCGCGATTGCCACCGGGCACAGCACCATGACCGCCTCCCCGCAACGACGATTATGACGCGATGATGATCGCGTTGCCGCCGAAACGCCAGCGCTCGCACCCCGGCCCTCCACCGGGGCGGGCGCCGCAGCGCGCAGCGCTGCGGCCGGTGCTAAAGTAACAAGGTGTCGCCGCCGGCCGCGATATGCGTGCCGCTGAGCGGCGGAGCAGGAAGCGCGCCCGCATGACTTTCGTCTGGCCGCAATACCTCTGGCTGCTGCTGATCGTGC
Organism: Casimicrobiaceae bacterium; assembly: GCA_035499955.1. Classification (GTDB taxonomy): domain Bacteria; phylum Pseudomonadota; class Gammaproteobacteria; order Burkholderiales; family Casimicrobiaceae; genus VBCG01. Next base: position 545 of record DATJXV010000158.1, on the reverse strand, counting down.
CGGTGCTCGTCGCCGCGTACATCGCGATGCTGCGCAGGAAGAAGGCGGCGCTGCGCTACGCCGACCTCGGGATCGTGAAGGCGGCTATCGGACCCGCGCAGCGTTTCCGCCGCCACGTGCCGCCGCTGCTGTTCCTGCTGTCGCTCATCGGCGTCCTCGTCGCCGTGGCGCGGCCGAGCGCGATCGTCACGCTGCCGTCGGACGCGCGCACGCTCATCATGACGATGGACGTCTCGTTGTCGATGCGCGCCACCGACGTGGAGCCGAGCCGGATCGTCGCGATGCAGACCGCGGCGAAGGACTTCGTCAAGGACCTGCCGCCGGACATTCGCGTGGGCATCGTGACGTTCGCGGGCACCGCGCTGCTCGTGCAGCCGCCGACGCAGAACAAGGAGGAGCTTCTCGCCGCCATCGACCGCTTCGAGCTGCAGCGGAACACGGCCATCGGCAGCGGCATGATCGTGTCGCTTGCCACGCTCTTTCCCGACGAGGGCTTCGACCTCGAGGAGGCGCTGTTCGGCTACGGCTTCGGATCGCGCGATACG
>DATJXV010000157.1:0-30145 GCA_035499955.1 Casimicrobiaceae bacterium | reverse complement strand
CCCCCAGGATCGCCGGGTCCTGCTTCTGCGCGCGCATGCCCAGGTTGTAGCGGAAGGTGTTATCCCACCGCATCTCGATGTCCGGATTGCCGACGTCGATGTCGAAGGCGAGCGCGGGCGTCGCGAACATCGCGGCAAGCGTGCCCTGGAGGATGGCGCGGCGGAATTTCTGGGCCTTGGCGGCCGGTCGGTGCTTCATTGGGTTACCCCCTCTTGTTGAATGCAAATCAAAGTCGTTGATAGCGTTGTTTCTTTCGGACGCGAAGCAGCTATCGCACGCCTTCGCGAGCCGGAATTCTTGACCTGTCGCAGCTTTGCTTCGCGGAGTGCCGCTGCCGGCGCTATGGCCCCGCAAAGCCAGGGGGGCTTGTGTCCGTTAGCTCGCCGCGCCGACCACCCCTATAGGCGCAAGGTTGAGGATCCGCGCGAAAAGGTCGCGGAACTGCTCGTCGGCGTCCGCGGAAAAGCGCGGGTCGCCGTTCTGCCCGAAGGCGGCGGCCATCTCCGCCCAATCCTCCGCCGACAGGTGCCGGCGCACGGCGGGCAAGATGACTTTCGCCTCGAGGCTCATGTGCTCCATCTGCGCGGTCGCGAACCGCTCCACCGCGTCGGCGAAGGCGGGCAGGGCGTCGTTGCCCTTCGCTTCGTACTGCGCGATGCTCGCCTCGAGGTCCTCGACCAGCCCCGCGCCTTGCGTGTGCTGCCGCTCGAGTTCGTCCAGCGTGTCGTCGAACTCGCTGGTGCGCGCGCGCAGCTTGCGGAAGACGTAGAGCTCCTCCTTCGGGTGGTGCAGCGCCTCCGGGAATGCACGGATGTAATGGACGATCGCCCGCAGCACTTCGAAAGAAGGCGCCTTGCCGGTTTCGCGCGCCTCGCGCACGATGTACTCGAGGCCGTGGATGACTGCGGCGAGCGAGCGGTGCTCGTCGCGCAGGATCGTGAGCGGCGCGTCGGCGTCGCCCGGCGGCAGGTTGCTCTCGACCGCGGACACGAGCACCGGGATCGTCGATTGCGCGAGGACCTTCTGCGTCTGCGACCCGAGCACGAGGCCGCGGATGCCGCGGCGCCCGTGCGAGGCCATGAAGATCAGGTCGCAGCCGCGCGCCTCGGCCGCGTGCAGGATGGCCTCGGCCGGCCGGTCGCTCGTGATGGCTACGGCGTCGTGCGCCACCTTTGCCGCGCGCGCGACGACCTCGGCCTTGGCGAGCAGGGCGCGGGCGTCTCCGGCGACGTGCTCGTTGAACGCGGCGGGCGCCATCACGCGCTCGAGCGCGCCGACGCTGGTCGAGCCGTAGTCCGACTGGGCGTGGAAGAACGTGACCTTCGCGCCCAGCGTCTGCGCGAGCTTCACGGCTTGCTGGACGGTCTCCCCCGACAGCGCGGAGTCGTCGATCGGAACGAGCAAATGTCGATACATGCCTGTCTCCCCTATGGATGCGCTCGAGTCGGGCTAGAACGGCTTGTCGCCCATGATGCCCGCGCGCTCCATCTTTCTATGGCACGGTGGGTAGTCCATGACCGCATAGTGCTGCGTGCTGCGGTTGTCCCACATCGCCATACTATTCGGCTTCCAGCGGAAGCGCACCTGATATTCCGGCACGAAGGCCTGGCTGATCAGGTAGTTGAGAAGCTGCGACGCGCCCGGGCTGTAGTCCTGGCCGAAGCGCACGTTCTCGGGCGTGTGGAAGTTCGTGAAGTGCGTGGTGAACGCGTTCACGAACAGGACCTTCTCGCCCGTCTCGGGGTGGGTGCGCACGACGGGGTGCTCGGCGTCCGGGTACTGCGCCTTCAGCGCGAGCCGCTTTTCGACGGGCATCGCGGCGCCGAAGGTCGCCTCGATGCTGTGACGCGCGCGCAGTCCCGCGATCTGCGTCTTGACGTGCTCCGGCAGGCGCTTGTACGCCTCGGCCATGTTGGCCCACATGGTATCGCCGCCGACCGGCGGGCACTCCACGCAGCGCAGCACGCAGCCGAACGGCGGCTGTTCGCGCCACGTGGCGTCCGTGTGCCACGAATTCTCATAGCGATCGTTCGGGGATTCGGGCGACTTGTAGATGCGCACGAGGCCGGGGTTGTCGGGGTCGCTGCCGGCGACGGGATGGTCCTCGAGGTCGCCGAAGTGGCGCGCGAAGGCGACGTGCTCGGCGCGCGTGATGTCCTGGTCGCGGAAGAAGAGCACCTTGTGCGCGAGCAGGAGGGCGCGGATCTCCGCGACGAGCCCGGCGTCGCGCGAGGCCGCGCCGAGGTTCACGTTGGAAAGCTCGGCGCCGATCGTGCAGGTGAGCTGCCGGACCTTGAGGCCGCGGGCGTGGACCGCGGGTGCCGCGGGGGCGACGGTGGTGGTCATTGCATTCCTCCTAACTCTTCGAATGGGGCTTCAGTACGGCCTGTCGCCGATGATGCCGGCGCGCTCGAGCTTGCGCACGGCCGGCCAGAAATCGTTCACCGCGTAGTGCTGCGTGCAGCGGTTGTCCCAGATTGCGACGCTGTTGGTGCGGAAGCGGAAGCGCACCTGGTATTCCGGCACGAAGGCCTGGGCGATCAGATAGTTGAGAAGCTGCGACGCGCCCGGGCTGTAGTCCTGGCCGAAGCGCACGTTCTCGGGCGTGTGGAAGTTCGTCAAATGCGTGGTGAAGCTGTTGACGAACAGCGCCTTCTCGCCGGTCTCCGGATGCGTGCGCACGACGGGATGCTCGGGATCGGGGTACTGCGCCTTCAGCGCCAGCCGCTTGTCCGCGGGCATCGCAGCACCGAACGTGGCCTCGATGCTGTGGCGCGCGCGCAGGCCCGCGATTTGCGCCTTGACGTGCTCCGGGAGGCGCCTGTACGCCTCCACCATGTCGGCCCAGATCATGTCGCCGCCCACCGGCGGGCTTTCCACACAGCGCAGCACGGCGCCCATCTGCGGGCACTCGCGCCACGTCGTGTCGCAATGCCACGCGTTCTCGTACTGCTCGTTCTTCGAGTCGGGCCCTTTGTAGATGCGGACAAGGCCGGGATTCTCGGGATCGCTGCCGACGACCGGATGATCCTCGAGCGCGCCGAAGCGGCGGGCGAAGGCGACGTGGTCGGCGCGCGAGAACGTCTGGTCGTGCAGGAACAGGACCTTGTGCCTGAGAAGAAGCGCGCGGATTTCGGCGAAGAGGCCGGCGTCGCGCGCGGCGTCGCCCAGGTCCACGTGGGACAGGAGCGCGCCGAGCGTGCAGGTCATCGGCTCGACGACCATCGACTTGCGGATCACTGCGGGCGACGGGGTGGCCATGGCCGCTTCCTAGACCTCGAAGATAGACGAGCCGACGGTCTTGCGCGACTCCAAGTCGCGGTGCGCCTGCGCGGCATCCTCGAGCTTGTAGCGCTGGTTGATCTCGATCCTGATGCGCCCGGCCGCGACGTGGCCGAAAATCTCGCCGGCGAGCGCGTCCTTCTCGGCGGGATCGGCGATGTAGTCGGCGAGTGCGGGGCGGGTCACGTACACCGAGCCCTTGATCGCGAGTTGCGTGGCGTCGATCGGCGGCACCGGACCCGAGGCGGTGCCGACGCACACCAGCAGGCCGCGCTTCTTGAGCGAATCGAGCGAGCTTGCGAAAGTGTCCTTGCCGACGCTGTCGTAGACCACGTTGGCGCCCGCGCCGCTCGTGATCTCCCGCACGCGCTTCGCGACGTCCTCGCGGCCGTACAGGATCACGTGGTCGCAGCCGTGCGCGCGGGCCACTTCGGCCTTGGCTTCGGTGGACACCGTGCCGATCACGGTCAGGCCCAGGAGCTTCGCCCACTGCGAGACGATGAGGCCGACACCGCCGGCGGCCGCGTGCAGCAGGATCGTGTCGCCTTGCTTGAGCGGCCAGATCCGGCACATGAGGTAGGCCGACGTGAGGCCGCGCATCGTCATTGCCGCGGCGGTCTCGCAGGAGATCGCAGCGGGCAGCTTGATGAGCGGCGCCGCGGGTATCAGCCGCTCCGTGCTGTACGCACCGAGCGTGTTGACGAAGCCGGTGTAGGTCACGCGATCGCCCGGCGCGACGTTGGCAACACCTTCCCCGACCGCTTCCACCACGCCGGCGGCCTCGACGCCGATGCCGTTGGGCAACGGAATCGGGTAGAAGCCGGTGCGGAAATAGGTGTCGGCGAAGTTGAGGCCGATCGCCTCGTGGCGCAGCCGGACCTGGCCGGGACCGGGGCTGCCGACGGCAACCTCTTCCCAGCGCAAGACGTCGGGCCCGCCGACCTCGTGCATGCGAATCGCGTGTGCCATGATCATGCTCACGCGACCTTGCGCAGGAAGCCCTGCTGCCCGCCCTTCGGATTGGGCGCGAAGCCGTTGGCGGCCAGCGTCTCTTCGACGGTGTCGTAGAACACGCCGATCTTGCAGATCTTGCGCGCTTCCTTGCCCGTGGCGACTTCGCGGCCGAACTCGCGCGACACGCGGACCAACTGCTCGATCTGCCTGACCGTGCTCATCTTCTCCGTGCGAGACTGGTTCCAGAGGTTGTCCTCGATGCCGCAGCGCACGTGCAGGCCCATGGCGATGCCCATCATGTTGATCGGCAGCACGTTGCGCATGCTGGACTCCACCGTCAGCATCGTGCCGTCGGGGATCGCGCGCAGGAAGTTGGAGAGGCTGTAGATCGTGGGCTGGTCCATGCCGCCGCCGATCGCGACCCAGTTGCACACCAGCGGGCCCTTGTAGATGCCGCGGCGCATCAGGCGCTCCACCGTCTCGAAGCTGTTGATGTTGTAGAACTGGAATGCGCTCTGGATGCGGGCCTGGGTCAGACGCCGCACGTGCTCCTCGAAGAAGCTCGGCGTCGACGGCACGATCATGTTCGAGTAGGCCGCGAAGTTGTCCGGATCCGCCATCGAGGTGCCGGCGATGTCGCGCACGTCGAACTGCTCGGCGACGTTCATCTGCGAGGTGTTGACCGTGACCGTGACTTGATCCGGCTTCGGATCGAGTTCGGCCAGCATGTGGCGCGTGTCGTCGGACAGCCACTTGGCCTGCGCGCCTTCGGTCTCCGGCGCGAAGGAGATCGATCCCCCGACCTGGATGATCATGTCCGGCGCGGCCTTGCGCACGCCGGCGATCAGCTCGTTGAACTTGGACAGGCGCTTGCTGCCCTTGCCGTCGAGCTCGCGCACGTGCAAGTGCAGCACGGTCGCACCGGCGTTGTAGCAGTCGACCGCCTTCTGCACCTGGGCCTCCATACTGACCGGGATGTCCTCGGGGAAATCCGCGGGGATCCACTCGGGACCGTAGGGTGCGGCGGTGATCACGAGCTTTTCCTGGTTTTCGGGGAACAGCGAGCCGTCGAGGAAGTTCATGGCGTGTCCTTGTGTCGGTGGTGGTCAGTCGTTCGAATCCGCCCGCGAGTCGAGCTCCGCGAGGAGAATGGGGGCGGCCAGGCACATGCTGTGCAAGCCCTGCATGCAGGCGAGCTGCAGCACGGCGGTGATCTCTTCCTTCGTCGCGCCGGCCTTCAGCGCGCGCTGGATGTGGCGGCGCACGCCGGGCGCGTACATGTGCGTGACCGACGCGTCGAGCGCGATGCCGATGAGCTCGATCGTCTTCTTGTCGAGTGCGCCGGCCACCGCTGGGGCGATGGCGAGGCCGATCGCCTTCTCGGTCCACGCGGGATCGAGCTGCGCGAAGGGCTCCCAGTCGGGATTCCAGTTGCCGCTCGCGAGCCGGCGCGTGCGCGTCGGGAGCGGGTCGTGGGCGGGCTGCTCGTTCATGGCGTCTTGTGATTTCTTGGTCATCACGCGGGTTGGGGGGCGAGGCCGCCGTCGCGGCGAAGCTCGTCGTCCATGGCTCGTTGAAGGTCGAAGACGTAGGTGCGCGCGGCGAGCGCGAAGAAGATCGCCGCGACCACGCAGAACGCGGGCACCACGGACAGCGCGAACTGCAGGCCGAAGCGATCGGACAGGAGGCCGGTCAGGAGCGGTCCGCCGGCGAGGCCGAACAGGTTCTGCACGAGCGACAGGACCGAGGCGGCCGTGGCGCGCACGCCCGGGTGCACGACGTCGATGACGACGGCGCTGATGGGACCGACGTTGACGGCCATCATGAGACCGCCCGCGATGATCAGCGCGTATTGGGCGTTGCCGGGGGGCAGCGCGGCGAACGCGGTGCCCATGAGCACGGCCGTGAGCACCGCGCCGGCCGCCGGGACGTAGAGGCGGGCGCACGCCACGCGCGGGGTCAGGCGATCGGCCACCATGCCCCACAGCGCCGCGCCGACGCCGCCCACGAGCACGACCAGCGCGGCCTTGAGGCCGGCCTGGTCGGGGGCGAGGCCGTAGTAGCGGTTGAAGTACGTCGGCAACCACGCGTAGGTCATCGACAGCGTGAGGAGCTGGAAACCGGCGCCGATGCACGCGACGAGCGCGGTGCGCGGGCGCAGAAGCGCGGCGACGATGGCGCGGGCGGCCGCACCGCCCGTGACGCCCTTGGCCTGCGTGCCGGGCAGCGCCACGGTCTTGTAGTCGCGCACGAAGAAGAAGAACACGAGCGCGAGGAAGAGCCCCGGGATGCCGACGACGCCGAAGCCCGCCTGCCAGCCGTAGCGCTCGGCGATGACGCCGCCCAGCACCACGCCGAGCACGGAGCCGACGATGCCGGCCAGGAAGAAAGCGCCAAGCACGGAGCTGCGCATGCGCAGCGGGAAGAGAGTGGCGAGCAGCGCGGCGCCGACGGTGCCGTACGCGGCTTCGCCGAGCCCGACCAGGCCCCGCGCGGTCAGCAGTTGCGCGTAGCTTGTCGCGAACGCGCACGAAATGGTGGCGAGGCTCCACACCAGCGCCATGAAGAAGATGCTCTTCACGCGGCTCCAGCGGTCGGCGAGTATCGACAGGGGGACGGCGCCGATGGCCACCGTGACCGAGACGATCGACACGAGCGCGCCCAGCTGGCCGTCGCTCAAGCTCCACTCCGCCTTGAGGTGCGAGAACATCGACACGATGACCTGGCGGTCGGCGTAATCCATGACCATCAGCGCGAAGAGGATCGCGAACACCGTCCACGCGTAGCGGCGCGGCGCGGGCCGGCCGGCGGGAAGATCCTCGAGGATGGGTTGGAAGGCCATGTTCGGATTCGCTAGATGACGGCTTGCATTGTCGGCGCGCGGCCCGTTTTCCTCTTGATCCCGTGGGACGCGAATTTGCTCATTGGGGACAGCGGCGTCGATCCGGTGTGGACGCGCTGCAGGGCCTCGCGATCCAGCAGCTTGACGCTGCGCCCGCGCACGGCGAGCACGCCCGATCTATGGAGCCGGGACAGCGTGCGGCTCACCGTCTCCTGCGAGAGTCCGAGGTGGCTCCCGATGTCCTCGCGCGACAGGCGCAGCACGAATTCGCGCGGGGAGTAGCCGCGCCGGCCGTAACGCTCGGACAGGTCGAGCAGGAACCCTGCGGCCCGCTGCTCGGCGCGCATCGTGCCGAGCATGAGCATCGCCTTGCGGTCGCGCGCGATCTCGCGCGAGAGGAGCACGCTCACGCTGCGCTGGAATCCGGGATCCCGGCGGGCGAGCGCCTCGATGCGGTCGAGCGGCATCAAGGCCAACTCACTGTCCTCCAGCGCCACCACGGTCGCATCGTGGAAGCCGCTTGCGATCGCGTCGGCGCCGATCACGTCGCCCGCGATGTAATGGCCCGCGACGTGCTCGTCGCCGCCGGCCGCGGTCATGACCGCCTTGCACGAGCCGGCGCGGACCGCGTAGAGGCCGCTGAAGCGCGCGCCGCTCGCGAGGAGGGCGCTGCCCCTGCGCAGGCGGATGCGCTGCGAGGCGAGCTCGTCGAGCGGCCACGATGCTGCGGGTTCGACTTCGAAGAATGCCTGCGGGGCTGCGGTCATGGCGGCTCGCTCTTTCAGGGCACGTGACGACCGCATTCTTCGGCAGCCGGTGCGGTGGCGGCTTGATCGCGGGTGACGTAGACTTGTTCTTTCGGGACATCCTTTCGTGACCGGCGTCATACGCAGCGCGAGCCTCACCCACTATGCGGAGGTCGCGCGCAAGGCGGGGCTCGATCCGTCGCGCATGCTGCGCGAGTTCGGGCTCCCGCAGCGCAGCCTCGAGGATCCCGAACTCCTGGTCCCTATCGACGCCGTTCGTGGGCTGCTCGAAGCCTCCGCCGAGCGCAGCGGCGAGGAAGCCTTCGGGCTTCTGATGGCGGAAACGCGGCGGCCGTCCCACATGGGGCCGCTTGGTCTACTGGTGCGGGAGCAGCCGACGCTCCGCCTCGCGGTCGAAGCCATGGTCGCTTACGCCCGCCGACTCAACCAGGCGCTCCACCTGACGCTCGAGGAGGCGGGCGACGTCGTCGTGCTGCGCGAGGAGCTCGTGATCGGGCACGGGGCCGCCGTTCGCCAGTCCACCGAGCTCGCGATCGGAGTGGCCTACCGCACCCTGCACCATTTCCTCGGGCCGGAATGGCGGCCGCGCCGCGTCTGCTTCGCGCACGACGCGCCAGCCAACCGCAGCGTGCACGAGCGCGTGTTCGGCCGCAACGTGGAGTTCGGGCACGACTTCAACGGCATCGTGTGCGCGCGCGGCGACCTCGACCGGCCCAACCCCGACGCCGACCCGGAGCTCGCCAAGCTCGCGCGCAAGCTCCTGGAGGCGCAGACCGCGAGCCACGGGTCGGGCGCGACGGCCGCGCAGGTGCGTGCGCTCGTCGTGATGCTGCTCGGCACGGGCGCGTGCACGATAGACCGGGCGGCGCAGCATCTGGGCGTGGACCGGCGCACGATCCATCGCAGGCTCCTGCGCGAGGGCGAGACCTTCTCCGGCATCGTCGACGGCGTGCGTCGCGAGCTCGCGGAGCGCTACCTTACGGATGCGAAGCGCGCCGTGACGGAAGTCGCGGCGCTGCTCGGCTTCTCGGCGCCCAGCGCCTTTTCTCACTGGTACCGCCGGCAGTACGGCACGCGGCCGTCCGCGCAGCGCACGGCCAAGAGCGGCAAGCCGTAGGAGGCTAGAACAGAGGCGGCATGCCCGTGTCGCGCTCCTGTGGCGGCGGCGCCGTGTCGCCGGTGTATTTGTCGGCCTCGACCACCCAGCCGCCGCCCATCGCCTTGTAGATGTTCACGCTCGAGGAGAACACCGAGGCCCGCAGCGAAGCGAGCTGCAGCTGCGCCGGGAAGAGCGACTGCTCTGCCTGCAGCACCGTGGTGTAGGAGGTGTAGCCGCCGTTGAACTGCAGCGTGGCGAGCTTGGCGTACAGCGCGAGCGCGTCGACCAGCTTCTGCTGCGCCGCCTGCTGCTCGATCAGCTTCTGGCTCGCCACGAGCGAGTTCTCGACGTCGGCGAACGCGTTCTGGATCGAATACTGGTAGTTGTAGAGCGCCGACTGCTGCGCGCCCTCGGCCTGCGCGACCTGGCCGCTCACCGAGCCGAACGTGAAGATGGGGCCGATCACCTGTCCCGCGTAGCTCCAAACGCGCGCCGGGCCGGTGAACAGATTGTTGAGGGCCGAGCTGGACGTCCCCGCGGCCCCGGTCAGCGAGATCGTCGGGAAATACAGCGCGCGCGCCGCGCCGATCTGCGCGTTGGCGGCGATGAGCGAATCCTCGGCCTGGAGGAGATCAGGCCGGCGGGTGAGCAGCTCCGACGGCAGCCCGGCTGGCACCTTCGGGAGCACGAGCTCGTAGACGGTCTTGCCGCGCGGGATCGGACCGGGATTCTTGCCGATCAGCACCGACAGCGAGTTCTCGGTCTGCGCGATCTGCGACTCGAGAAGCGGAATCTGCACGGCCGCGGTCTCGTATTGCGACTGCACCTGCGCCACCTGCATCTGCGACACCTGGCCGTACTGGAACTGGAGCTGGTACAGGTGCACCGAATCGCCGTACGCGGCCAGCGTCTGCTTGGAGATGTTGAGCTGCTCGTCGAGCCCGCGCAGCGTGAGGTAGTCGCTCGCCACCGACGCCACGAGCGAGAGGATCACGCCGCGCCGGGCTTCGTCGGTGCCCAGGAGGTTGGCGCGCGCAGCCTCGCTCAGGCGCCGGATGCGGCCCCAGAGGTCGATCTCCCAGCTCGCCTGCAGGAGCGCCTGGTACGAAGACTGCGGATTGGGAATGAGCTTGGACAGCTCAGGGGTCGCGCTCGACTCGGTCGTGCGCGCGCGGCCCGCCGCGCCGTCGTAGCCGAGCTGCGGGAACAGCCCCGAGCGCGTTTGCGTCAGCACGCCCGCGGCGGTCTCCACGTTGGCGGCGGCGACCTTGACGCTGTAGTTGTAGGCGAGCGCCTGCTTGATGAGCGCGTCGAGGACCGGGTCGTTGAACTGCGTCCACCACAGGGTGTTCGCGGTGTCCGCCGCGTCCTTGGGCTCGTAGATGAACGCCGCCGGCGCGTCGACGGGCGGCCGCTGGTAGTCGGGGCCGACCATGCAGCCCGCAAGCGAAATCGCCGCGACCGACAGCGCAAGGCGCCTCGCATCCATCCTAATCGTCACCCGGATGCGGCGCCGGCGGCGCTTCGGAAGCGTGCGGCAGTTCGCCCTCGCCGGCCTCTTCCTTGCCTTCCTTCAGCTTGTCGAAGAGATAGAACAAGAGCGGCACGTACAGCATGGCGAGCGTGGTCTCGCCGAGCATGCCGCCGATGATCCCCGTGCCGATCGAGTGGCGCGCGTTGGCCCCCGCACCGACCGCGAGCGCCAGGGGAAGCACGCCGATCGCGAACGCGAGCGAGGTCATGATGATCGGGCGCAGGCGCTGCTCGCCGGCGAGGATGGTGGCTTCCATGATCGACTTGCCCTGGTGGCGGAAGTCGATCGCGGCCGACACGCGCAGCACCGCGTTCTTGGCGCCGAGGCCGATCAGCACCAGCAGGCCGATCTGGAAGTAGACGTCGTTGTCGAGGCCGCGCAGGTGGTTCGTGATGAGCGCGCCCAGGATGCCGAACGGCACTGCCGACATTACCGCGCCCGGCAGCGTCCACGACTCGTACTGCGCGGCGAGCACGAGGAACACGATGATGAAACCGAACACAAACGCGAGGCCCGACGTGCCGCCGGACTTCTTCTCCTCGAACGCGAGCCCGGACCAGGCGAACGTGTAGCCGGGCGGCAGCACCTCCTTCGCCACGGCTTCCATCGCGTTGATCGCGTCGCCCGAGCTGTACCCAGGCGACGAGTTGCCGTTGATCTTCGCCGCGGTGAAGCCGTTGAAGTGGGGCAGCAGGTCGGGTCCCGCGCTCCACTGCGTGCTCACCACCGAGGACAGCGGAACCATCTGGTTGTTGTTGTTGCGCGTGTACAGGCGCGTGAGGTCCTCGGGGTTCTGGCGGAACGGCGCGTCCGACTGGATGATCACCCACCACACGTTCGAGTAGAGGTTGTACTGACTGACCGTGAGCGACCCGAACTGCGCCTGGATCGCGCTGTACACGTCCTGGATCGGGATGCCCAGGAGCTGCGTCTTGTCGCGGTCGACATTGGCCTTGAGCTGCTGCGTGCTCGCCGTGTACGTCGTGGCGAGACCGGTGAGCTCCGGCCGCTCGCGCGCCTTCTTCAAGAAATCCTGCAGGACGCCGTCCAGCGCCACGGGATCGCCGGTCCCCGTGTCCTGGATCCAGAACTCGAAGCCGCCGGTGGTGCCGATGCCCGGGATCGCCGGCGGGGCGATGGGGATCACGATCGCCTCGTCGATGAGGCGCGACTTGGCGAAGAAATCCTGCAGTATCGCCCGCGCGTTTTCCTTCTTCGCGGTATCGAGGTTCGCGTAGCGCTTGTCGAAATCGTCGAAGGTGACGAATAGCGTGCTCGAATTGGTCTTGAAGCCGCTGTCGAGCAGGCTGTACCCGGTCACCACCGATCGCGTCAGCACGCCGGGAATGTCCTTGAAAATCGCATCAGCCTTGTTTGCGACGTCCTGCGTGCGGGCGAGGCTCGCCGCCTGCGGCATGATGACGGCGGCAAACGCGTAGCCCTGGTCCTCGTTGGGGACGAACGACGTCGGCAGGACCTTGAACAGGTGGTAGATCGAGTAGAGGAAGACCGCGAGCAGGACCAGCGCGATCACCGCGAACTTGATGACGTAGGTCACCGCCACGCCGAATGCCTGCGTGACGCGGTCCACCTGGCGGTTGAACCACGCGAAGAATCCCTTCGTCGGCGGCGGGTTGTGTCGCAGCAGCGCGGCGCACATGGCCGGCGTGACGGTGAGCGCGACGAAGCCCGACACGGATACCGAGATCACGATGGTGATCGCGAACTGCTTGTAGAGCTGCCCGGTCGTGCCCGGGAGGAACGCGGCCGGGATGAACACCGAGCACATGACGAGGACGACCGCGACCAGGGAGCTTGCGATCTCGCCCATCGAGCGGATGGTCGCCTCCTTCGGCTCGAGATGGTGCTGGTGCATGTTGCGCTCGACGTTCTCGCAGACGACGATCGCATCGTCGACCACCATGCCGATCGCCAACACGAGTCCGAACAGCGTGAGGAGATTGATCGAGAAGCCGAGCGCGAGCATCCCGGTGAACGTCGCGATAAGCGCGATCACGATCGCCACGCTGCAGATGAGCGTGGTGCGGAAGCTCTGCAGGAACAGATAGACGATCAGGATCACGAGCACGACCGCCTCGAACAGCGTCTTGATCACTTCCTTGATCGACAGCCGGACGAAGTCGTTGGTGTCGAGCGCGATCTTGTACTCCATCCCGTCGGGGAAGGAGGCCTTCATGTCCTCCATGGTCTTGCGCACGGCGTTCGACACCACGAGACCGTTGGCGCCCGCCTGCTGGTAAACCGCGATGAATGTGGCCGGCACCCCGTTCATCTTGCTGTCGACGATGTACTGTTGCAGCCCGAACTCGGCGCGGGCCACGTCGCCGATGCGCACGATAGCGCTGCCGTCCTGCGACGCGCGCAGAATGATGTTCTCGTACTGCTTGGGGTCGGTGAACTGCGGCTGCGTGATGACGGGGAACGTGAGTTCGACCGGCCCCGCGTTGGGCTGCTGGCCTATCTGTCCCGCCCCGAACAGCTGGTTCTGCTGGTTTATCGCGTTGGCGATGTCGGAGGTCGTGATGCCGAGCGAGGCCATGCGGTCCGGGTTCATCCAGATGCGCATCGCCTGGTTCGGCACGCCCATGATCTGCGCTTGGCCCGCGCCGTTCACGCGCTTCAGCGCGTCGAGGACGTAGACGTTCGCGTAGTTCGCGATGTAGTTAGCGCTGTAGCGGTCGTCTCTCGCGTAGACGGCGACGAGCATCATGATCGACGAAGACTTCTTCTGCACGTTCACGCCCTGCTGCACCACGGCGGACGGCAGCTGCGGCATCGCGAGGTTGACGCGGTTCTGTACCTGCACCTGCGCGATGTCGGGATCGGTGTCGAGCGAGAAGTACACGGTCATCGTGAGCTGGCCGGTCGAGCTCGAAATCGACGACATGTAGAGCATGTTGTCGACGCCGTTGATCTGCTGCTCGATGGGCGAGGCGACGGAGTTGGCGAGCGTCAGGGAGTCGGCGCCGGGGTAGGTCGCCTGGACCGTGACTTGCACCGGCGTGATCGTCGGGTACTGCGCAATCGGCAGCAGGAGCATGGACACGCCGCCGGCGATGCAGATGATCAGCGCGACGACAGCCGCGAAGATCGGCCGCTCGATGAAGAAACGGGAGAGCATCGCGTCAGTGGCGAAGGGCCGCCCCGAGCCGCTGACCGGCCCCCTGGGAGGCAGCGAGCGGAGCGAGCGTGCGGGGGTGTTTCATCGCGTGCCTACTGCTTCATCACCACGTCGACGCGGCGCGCCTGGTCGTCGTTGTCGCCGCCCGTCACGTCGACCGGCGGGACGAGCACGATGCGGGCGGGCTCGACGCCGAAGCCGACGAGCTCGTCGCGCACGGTCTGGGCGCGCTTCTTGGCGAGATCCACGTTCGCGGCGTAGTTGCCGGTCTTGTCGGCGTAACCCGTGATCTGGATCTGCGTGCCGATGCCGACGTACGCCGCTGCCGCGATGCGCGCCGCCCGCTGGGCATCCGAGTCGAGCGCGGCCGATCCCTTCGCGAAGTAGATGTGCACGCTCGTGGGCGTCGCGGCGGGGTACTGCGCTCCCGGCGTCGCCCGGGCAGCGGCGGTCGGAGGCGGCGGCACGTAAGCCGTCGCCTTCACGGGGGCTCCCTGGGTAAGACGAACGCCGCCGTCGACCACGACCTTGTCGCCGTTGTTCAAGCCTTCGGAAATGAGCCAGCCGTCGCCCTTCCAATCGCCCACGAGGACGGGCCGCAGCTCGGCCTGATTCTGCGCGTTGACCACCCACACGAAGTGACCCTTCGCGCTCTGCTGCACGGAGCGCTGCGGCACGACGATCGCATTGGGGCGGATCGCGCCCTTGAGCCGGACTCGGACGTACTGATTCGGGCGGAGCACACCGGCGGGGTTGTTCACCGTGGCGCGCAGCAGGAACGTGCCGGTTGTCGGGTTGTACGACGGATCGGCGAAGGTGATCGCGCCGGTATAGGGGAACAGGTTGCCATCGACCATCTCCACCTCGACGATGAACTTGCCGCCCTCGGGGAGTCGCAAATTACCCGCGCGCACGTCGTTGCGGATGCGCTCCATCTCGTTCTCGGAGACGCTGAAG
This sequence comes from Casimicrobiaceae bacterium, assembly GCA_035499955.1. GTDB lineage: Bacteria > Pseudomonadota > Gammaproteobacteria > Burkholderiales > Casimicrobiaceae > VBCG01. The sequence continues at coordinate 15,567 of DATJXV010000157.1, read as the reverse complement.
TTGATCCACATCGGCGTGAGCACCGACACCGTGGTGAGCTGCGCATTCTGCGGATTGAGGTAGGTGCCGTCGGCGACGAGCGCGTAGCTCGATACGCCGTCCACCGGCGAGCGGATGGTCGTGTAGGAGAGGTTGAGCTGCGCCGTTTCGAGCTGCGCCGCCGCCTGCTGGACGGCGGCGTCGGTCTGCGCGGCCTGTCCCGTGGCGTCGTCGAGGTCCTTCTGCGACAGCGCGTTCTGCGCCGCGAGCGGCTTCGTGCGGTCGAGGTTCTGCTTGGCGACCAGGGCCGCGGCCTGCTGGCGCTCGAGCGCGGCCTTCGCGGCGTCGACTTGCGCCTGGAACGGCTTCTGGTCCATCTGGAACATGACCTGGCCCGCTTTCACGACCGAGCCTTCCTGGTAGACGCGCTTGTCGAGCCATCCCGACACGCGCGCCTGGATGTTGACGGCCTGCACGCTCTGGGTTTGCGCGACGTAGACCGCCGTGACGGGAACGTCACCGTGCTGCACGGTGAGGAAGGTCACGTCGACCGGACCCTTCTCGGGCGCCTTGGGCGCCTCGCGGCCGCATCCGGCAAGCGCCACTGCACACACGGCGAGGACTCCGCCTCGGAGCGCCGCACGACGACGGCGGCTGGATACAAGAACTCGATCCATCTCGGGCGCTTCCAAAGGTGCGCCGAGATCCCGGGGTAGCGCGCCGGCACGGCACGCCCGGAACAACGGCGTCAGCTGCGAAGAGTCGGTTTTTACCCGAGCCGCGGGAGTTTGTCGAACCCCGCGCGGTCGGCGGCGCTATTGCGCTGCCGTGGCGGCGGCCTGCGATGCAGGGGCGGTCATCTTGTCGGCGGTCGTCACCCAGCCGCCTCCCATCGCCCTGTAGATGCCGACCAGGGATACGCAAAGCTGGGCGCGCGCCGCCGCCCAGTCGAGCTCGGCGGGAAAGAGCTGGGTCTCGGCTTGCAGCACGGTCGTGTAGGACTCTCGTCCGCCGTCGAAGAGCCTCTGCGCGAACCCCGCGTAGCCGCGCAGCGCCTTCACGAGCCGCTCCTGCGCCGCGACCTGATCGGCGAGAGTCTCGCGCGAGACGAGCGCGCTATCGACGTCGGCGAAGGCGCTCTGGATCGCGAGCTCGTACGAGAGCAGCGCCGCCTTCTCGGCGGCCTCCGCCTGCGCCACCTGGCCGGCGACGTAGCCGCCCGTGAAGATCGGCCCCACGATCGATCCCGCGAAGTTCCACGTCCGCGCAGGTCCCTTGAACAGGTTGGACAGGTCCGTGCTCGCCGTGCCGAGCGCGCCCGTGAGCGAGATAGTCGGGAAATACTGCGCCTTCGCCGCGCCGATCTGCGCGTTGGCGGCGATCAGCTGCTGCTCGGCCTGCATGAGGTCGGGCCTGCGCTCGAGAAGCTCCGACGGCATCCCCGCGGGAACCGCGGGAAGCGAAAGCTCGAAGATGGACTTCCCGCGCGGGATGGGGCCGGGCACCTGGCCCAGGAGGATCGCCATGCTGTCTTCGAGCACCGCGATGTCGCGGCGGATCTGCGGGATCCTCGCCGCGGCCGTCTCGTACTGAGCGCTCACCTGGTCGACGTTCATTTGGGACGCGCGGCCGAATTTGAACTTGAGCTGCATGAGGTGCAGCGACTCGCCGTAGGTCGCGAGCGTGCGCTGCGCCATCACGAGCTGTTCGTCCAGTCCGCGCAGCTGCAGGTACGAGGTCGCCACGTTGGCGGCGAGGGTGAGAATGACGCCGCGCCGCGCCTCGTCGGTGGCGAGCAGGTTGGCCTGCGCGGCCTCCGTCTGCCGGCGCACCTTGCCCCAGAGGTCGATCTCCCAGCTCGCGCCGGCGAACACGGAGTAGATGTCGGTCGGGTTCGACACGCCCGACGGCAGCGCGATGTTGCCGCTCGAGGAGAGCCGCGCTCTTCCTCCCGCCGCGTTGTAGTTGAGCTGCGGGAAAAGCGGCGACTTCACGCTCGTGACCACGCCGGCGGCCTGCTCCACGTTCGCCGCGGCGATCTTGATGTTCTTGTTGTTCGCGAGCGCTTCCGCGATCAGGCGGTCGAGCACGGGATCCTCGAACCGCTTCCACCACTCGAGGTCCGCAGCGACAGCGTCCTTCGGCTCGTAGATGTACGTCCTGGGGGTGTCGACGTCGGGCCGCTTGTAGTCGGGGCCCACCATGCAGCCGCCGAGCGCGCAGCAGACGAAGGCCACCGAGAGCCGGATGCGGGATCTCATCCTAGTCCCCCTTGGCCGGCGTCGCGGCCGCCTGGAGCTTGCCGTCCGACGGCTTCGCTGCGCTCTTCTCGCCGAACATCTTTTCGCTGAGCGTCTCCAGCATCCAGAAGAACATTGGGATGAAGAAGATCGCGATGACCGTCGCCGCCAGCGTGCCGCCGATCACCCCCGTGCCGATCGAGTGACGGCTATTGGCCGATGCCCCGGTCGCGATCGCCAGCGGGAAGGTGCCAAGCACGAATGCGAACGAGGTCATGACGATCGGGCGCAGGCGCAGTCGCGCCGCCTCGACGGCGGCGTCGAAGATCGACTTGCCCTCCTTGCGGTTGAGCTCGACGGCGAACTCGACGATGAGGATCGCGTTCTTGGCGGCGAGGCCGATCAGCGTCAGGAGGCCGATCTGGAAGTAGAGGTCGTTCGGGATGCCGCGCAGCGCGATCGCGGCCAGCGCGCCGAGGATCGCGAACGGCACCGCCATCATCACGCCGACCGGTAGCGACCAGCTCTCGTACTGCGCGGCGAGGATCAGGAACACGAACAGCAGCCCGAACAGGAACGCGTTGGCGGAGGTCGAGCCCGACGAGACCTCCTCGCGAGCCTCGCCGGCCCACTCGTAGCCGTAGCCGGAAGGCAGCATCTTCTCGGTGAGCCCGCCCATCGTTTCGAGCGCCGTCCCCGAGCTCACGCCCGGCGCGGGCGCCCCGTTGATGGCGATGGCCGGGTAGTTGTTGAAGCGCGTCACGAGGTCGGCGCCGGTCACGTAGCGCGTGCTCACGAGCGCGGACAGCGGCACCATGTCGCCCTGGCGGTTCCTGACGTAGAACTGCCCGATGTCCTGCGGCGTCATGCGGTACTTGGGCTCGGCCTGCAGCACGACCTGGTAGAGACGCGAGTCCTTGGGGAACTGGCTCACGTACAGCGACCCGAACATGGTCTGCAGCGTGCTGTAGGCCTCCTCGATGGGAACGCCCAGCACCTCGGACTTCTCGCGGTCGACGTCGGCGAGCAGCTGCTGCCCGGTGGCGCGGATGGTCGTGTTGATGCCCGCGAGCTCGTGCTCGGTCTTCGACTTGGCGATGATCCGCTCCACGAGGTCGGAGAGCTGGAGGTAGTTTCCCGCGCCCTTCTGCTCGATCCAGATCTGGAACCCCGCCGTGATGCCGAGACCGGGGATCGCGGGAGGATTGACCGGCACGACGAGCCCGCCCTGGATGTGGGCGGCGAACTCGCGCCTTGCGTAGTCGATCAGCGCGTCGGCGGAAAGGTCCGGCGTCTTGCGCTGCTCGTAATCCTTGAGCGACACGAACAGCACGCCGTAGTTGGTCTTGTTCTGCGAGTCGATCAGGCTGTAGCCGTCGACCTGCGACACGTTCGCGACCGACGGATGCTTGCGCACGATCTCCGCCGCCTGCGCTCCCACGTCGTGCGTGCGGTCGAGGCTCGCCGAGTCCGGAAGGAAGTAGGCGACGAAGATGTAGCCCTGGTCTTCCTGCGGAACGAACGCGGTCGGGAGGATCTTGAACAGCCATACGCAGCCGCCTACGACGACCGCGAAAGCGGCGAGGGCGACGACGAAGTTGCGCGTGACCCACTTCACGCCGCTTACGTAGCCGTTGGTGACCCGCTCGAACGTGTCGTCGAACCACTTGAAGAAGCCCTTTTTCTCGCCGTGCTTCGCCTTGATCAGGATGGCGGCGAGTGCGGGCGAAAGCGTGAGCGCGACGATGCCCGAGAACACGACCGAGATCGCGATGGTCACGGCGAACTGCTTGTACAGCGCGCCCGTGATGCCGCTCAGGAACGCGACCGGGATGAACACGGCGTTGAGCACCAACACGACGGCGATCACCGGCCCTGACACCTCGTCCATCGCCCGCTTCGCCGCATCGCGCGGCGAAAGGTTGAACTGGACCATGTTGCGCTCGGTGTTCTCGACCACGACGATCGCGTCGTCCACGACGAGTCCGATGGCGAGGATCATCCCGAAGAGCGTCAGCATGTTGATCGAGAAGCCGAACACGAGCATGCCGACGAGCGCACCCAGGATCGAGACGGGGACGGCGAGCGTGGGGATGATAGTGAGGCGCAGGCTGTGCAGGAAGATGAATACGACCAGCACGACCAGCACGACCGCTTCGAAGAACGTCTTCACGACTTCGTTGATCGACGCCTGGACGAACAGCGTCGTGTCGAGCGCGACGTCGTACTTGAGGCCGTCGGGAAAGTCCTTCGCGAGCTCGGCGAGCGTTGCCCGCACCTGCTTGGACACCTGGATCGCGTTGGCGCCCGGCTGCTGGTACACGGCGATCAGGGTCGCGGGCTTGCCCTGGTAGTAGGTGCCCAGAGCGTAGCTTTGCGCCCCCAGGTCGGCGTAGCCGATATCCTTGACCTTGACCAGCGCCGCGTCCGCGGTCTGCGCCCGCAGGATCATGTTGTCGAACTGCGACGGCTCGGTGATGGTGTTGGTGGTGACGGGGAACGTCTGCTTGACCGGGTAGGGCGTGGGCTGGTCGCCGATGCGCCCGACGGCGAACTGCTGGTTCTGGTTCTTGACCGCGTTGGCGACGTCCGAGGTCGTGATCTTGAGCTGCGCCATGCGGTCGGGCTTGAGCCAGATGCGCATCGCGTACTCGGGCACGCCGAAGATCGACGCCTGATTGGCGCCGGGGATGCGGTTGATCGTGGAGAGGATCTGGACGTTGGTGTAGTTCGAGATGAAGTTGCTGTCGTAGCGCCCGTCCGGCGAGTAGAAGGCGAGCACCATGAGGAACGTGTTCGTCTTCTGCTGCACGTTCACGCCCTGCGCCTGCACCGACTGCGGGAGCTGCGCCATCGCCTGGTTGACGCGGTTCTGCACGTCCACCTGCGCGAGCATCGGATCGGTGTCGATCGTGAAGTAGATGGTCAGCGAGTAGTTGCCCGTCGACGCGCTGGTCGACGACATGTAGATCATGTTGTTGGCGCCGTTGACCTGCTGCTCGATCGGCGCGCCGACGTTCTGGGCGACGAGCTGCGCGCTCGCCCCGGGATAGGTCGCCGTCACCTGGATCTGGATCGGCGTCACCTGCGGGTATTGCGCGATGGGCAGCTTGACCATTGCGACCGCGCCGCACACCGAGATGACGAGCGCGATGACCACCGAGAAGATCGGGCGGTCGATGAAGAAGTGGGAGAGCATGGGGCGCGCCTCTAAGCGATTACTTCTTCTTCTCGGTGTTCCCGGTGTTCGCGGGCGCCTCCGCCGGCGTCGGCGCTGCGCCAGCCTGCGCGACCTTCACGGGCATGCCGGGCGCGAGCCGCGCGACGCCGTCGGTGACCACGACTTCGCCCGGTTTGAGCCCTTCGGTGATGAACCAGTCGTTGCCGTACCACGGCCCGACCTGCACGCCGCGAATCTGCGCCTTGCTGTCCTTGTCGACGACTACGACGAAGTGGCCCTTCGCGCCCTGCAGCACCGCCTGCTGCGGCACGAGGATCGCGTTCAGGCGCACCGCGCCCAGCACACGGGCCCGCACGAAAACGCCGGGCCGCAGGTTGCCGTTCGGATTCGGGATGGTCGCGCGCAGCAGGAACGATCCCGTCTGCGGGTTGTAGTCGGCGTTCGCAAAGGTGATCTTGCCCTTCTCCGGGAATACGCTGCCGTCGGCCAGGACGACCTCCACGACGTACTCTCCCTTGGCTGGCAGGCGCAGCCGGGCCTTCGCCTCCTCGTCCTTGATCGACAGCATGTCGTTCTCGGACAGCGTGAAGTTGACCCAGATCGGGTCGAGCTGCGCGACGTAAGTGAGCAGGCTGTTCTCGGCGTTGACATACGCGCCGTCCTGCACGCGGGCGAAGCTCGACAGGCCCGACACGGGCGTCGTGATCGTCGTGTATCCGAGGTTGAGCCGCGCCGTCTCGACGTTGGCCTTGGCTGTTTCCACCGCGGCGGCGGCGGCCTGCTGCGATCCGGTTGCGTCGTCGAGGTCCTTCTGGCTCAGCGCGTTGGCCGCCGCGAGAGGCTTCACCTGGGCGAGGTTGTCGTTGGCGGTCGTAAGCCGTGCCTGCTGCTCGGCGAGCGCGCCCAGGGCCGCGTTGAGCTGCGCCTGGTACGGCTTGGGATCCTGCTGGAACATGACCTGTCCCGCCTTGACCGCCGAGCCTTCGGTGTAGACGCGCTTGTCGAGGAAGCCCGTGACCCGCGCCCGGATCTGCACCTGGTGCGAGCTTTCCGTCTGGCCTACGTACTCGTAGCTGACGGGCGTGTCCTTTGCCTGGACGGTCATGACGGTGACTTCGACCGGCGCCGCTTCGGGGGCCTTCGGAGCCTCCCGGCCGCAGCCGGCGAGGAGCGCTGCACATGCGAGGAAGGCGCATGCCGTGCGTGGCACGCGAACGAGGCGTGGGGGCAATGGGGTCATGGGAGCAATCCGGATCAATGCGAAGGCGACGAGCTACTGAATCTTGTTCAATTCGTAGAGTTACCGGTCTCGGATACCTTGTGCGCATCGTAGCTGCCGCCGAGCGCAAGATAAAGATTGACACGCTGCACGAGGCGGTCGGTCTGCACGCGCAGCAACGCGACCTGCGCAGAATACAGCGCAAGCTGCTGCTGCTGCACGCCGCGCAGGTCGCTTGAGCCGACGCGGTAGCGCACGTTCGTCAGCTCGAGCGCGCGCTCGTTTTCCCTTACTGCACGGACGAGGATCTTCTCGCGCTCGGCCGCGGTGGTGCCGGCCGCGAGCGCACCCTCGACCTCGCCGAAGGCGCGGGCGCCCACCTTCCCATACTCGGCGATCGCGGCCTTCTGCTCGGCGGTGCGCGCGTCGACCTGAGACTGCAGGTAACCGCCGAGGAAGATGGGCTGGAGCAGGCCGGCGCCGAAGCTCACCACGGGATTGTCGCGGGGTTGCAGGACGAAGAGCTCGGAGCTGATCGACGTCAGGTTCGCCACGAGCGTGATCTTTGGCAGACGCGCGGCTTTCGCTTCCTCGGTGCGATAGAATGCGGCGGCCACGCGGCGCTCCGCGGCCACGACGTCGGGCCTGCGCTCGAGCAGTTCGGAGGGCACGCCGGTAGGCACGGCGCCAGGCCACGCGGGAAGGCGATCGGCGACGGCGACCGACGCCGAAGGATAACGCCCGAGGAGAGCCTCGAGGGCGCGCAGGGCGTTCTGGTAGGCGAGGTCGGCGCTCTTCACGGTGTCGCGGAAAGTTTCGGTATTGGCTTGGGCGAGCGTAACGTCGAAATCATCCCCGACCCCCACACGAAGGCGGTCGCTCGCCAGCCCGGTCAGGTGCTCAGATACGCGCACGCCTTCTTCGGCCTGCGCCTTGGTGAGGCGCGCCTCGATCGCGAGGAGCCACGACTTAGTCACGAGCGACGCGATCGATTGCCGCGCGTATTCCGCGTCGAGGCTTGCTGATCCGTACTGGTACTCCGTCGACTTCGCGGCCGAACGCACGCGTCCCCACAGGTCGAGCTCCCATGCAGCGAAGAGGCCAACGCCTTGGAGGCCCGACGAATCGCCGCTCATCTTGCCACCGCCGCGCGCTACCAGGTTGACCTGAGGCCATAGCGGCGAGTTGGCGCCCGCCATGTAGGCGGCTGCCGTCTCCACGCGCGCCGCTGCGATTTGTAGGTCGGCGTTGTACTTCACCGCCTCGTCGATGAGCGCGGCAAGCTGCGGCTCGCCAATCGTCGCAAGCCAGTTGTTCGACACCGCCCCGCCTGTGGCGCCCTGCGCGCTCCACTGCACGGGCGCCGAAAGATTCGGCAGCGCTTCCTTCGTCACGTCGTCGTGCTTCGGCGCGTCCTGCAGTGCGCAGGCGGACAGCGCGAGAACGCACGACGCGGCGAGGGAGCGGGCTCTCATCAGTGCAGCTTGAGCACGAGGTAGTTGGTGTACGAGCCGACGCGCAGGATGACCTTGCGCAAGATGTGCAGGAACTGCGCGTGCTGCGTGTAGATCGCCGCGTCGCCCGACGCGCCGGCGGCGAGAAACAGCGGGCGGTCGCGCTCGGCCAAGTCGAACTTCACGGCGAACTGGCCCGGCGGTTGGTTGGCGAGCGTCGACATCGGGATGGTCCCGCTCGGCGTCACCTGCCCCTGGCCGATCGCCCAGATGACCGAATCGACCTTGCCTTTTACGATCTGGCCGGGGTACGTCTCGAGCGCGAACTCGGCTTCGTCGCCGGGCTGCACCTTCGTCAGCTCGTTCTGCGCGAAGAAGGCGATGATCTGTCCGTCGGCTTCGACAAGGGACATCACCGGATTGAGCGGCAAGCCCGCGACGAAGGCGCCGGGCCGCAGCTGCAGGTTGATGACGTAGCACTCGCACGGTGACACGGTCGTGGTCTCGCGCAGCAGCCAGCGCGCGTTCTCGAGCTGCGCGCGGATCTGCGCGACCTGCGCGTACGTGCCGTTCACGTTCGTGCCGAGCTTCTGCCTGATCTGGCCGACGGACGCGAGCGCCTGCCCTTCGGAGGCTTGCGCCGCCGCCTGCTGGCTGCGCGCCGATTCGCGCTGGCCCGTGAGCTCGGCAAGGTTCGCCTCGGCCTGCTCGAGCGCGAACTTGTCGGCCGCGCCCGACTTGACGAGCTCCGTGTACTGCTCCACCCGCTTTCTCGCAAGCGCGACCTTGGCGTCGACTTCGGTCAGGCGCGCGTTTGCGGTGGCGATCGCGGCGCGCGCTTCGGCGACCTTGGCGTTGGCACCGGTCAGCGATTCCTCGGTCTCCTTCTGGCCGCCCTGGGCGAGCGCGAGCTGGGCTTCAAGATTGGCGACGTCGAGCTGGTAAGGGGTCGGGTCGACCTTGAAAAGCACGTCGCCCTTGTGCACGAGGCGATTGCCTTCCTCGACCGGCACCTCGAGCACGCGGCCCCGGACCTGCGACACGATCGGGATCGTGTACTTGAACACGCGAAGCTTGGCCGAGGAAGGCGCCACGACGTTCAAGGTGAGGATCATCACGGTGAGCGCGATGATCGGGATGGTGACGACGATGACCTGCGACGTGATGTTCCACGGCAGCCACTTGAACTTGATGAAGACCAGCCAGACGAAGAACGAATAGATGCCGAGCAGCAGGATGTCCATCTACGCATCCTTCGCCGGCGTGGCTTTCAGCGCATCGAGGTCCTCGCGCAGCGTCTTGAGCTCGGGGGGGAGCTGGCCGCGCGCGGCCATCGTGTCGAGCTCCTCGCGCAGGTGCGCGATCTCGGTGGAGAGCAGACTGCCCTCGCGGGCCTTGCCGCCCATCTCCGCGAAATAGTCCTCGTGCTTGTCGGTCCCGTAGGCCATCCGATAGGCGACGGGCCGCGTATACGCCCACAGCCACGCGAGCGGCCACAGAAGGCCGCCGAAGAACAGCGACAGCAGGCACAGGGTGTTGATCGCCGCCTTCTGCGGGTGATGCCGTTTCTCGGCGATCTTCTCCGGCAGGATGTGGATCAGCCAGAACGCCACGATGACCACGATCGGCACGACGATCAGCACGACGATGGCGATGACGTCGGCCGCCGTGTCGAGCGCCTCCCCCGAAAGGAACGAGGCGCGGGCCACCGCAGGCGCCAACAGCAGCGCGGCCGTGAGGAGCGGGCCGCGGGCACGTAGACCGAGGGGCATGAAGCGGACTCCGGACAACGGGCGAAACGGCGATTGTACTGAACGCGGGCAGGCGCGCCTGGACGCGCGTCAGCTTGCGAGGCGCGCCGCGAGGTCGTGCGCCTGGGCGGCGGTTACCGTGACCGTCGCGAAATCCCCGGGCCGCAGCTTGCCGCCGTCCTCGATGCGGACGACGCCGTCGATCTCCGGCGCATCGGCCTCGGAGCGCGCGACGGCGACGCCGTCGTCCCGGGAATCCACCAGCACGCGCATCGTGCGGCCGACCTTTCGCGCGAGCCGCGCCGCGCTGATGCGCTCCTGCCGGGCCATGAAGCGCGCGCGCCGCTCCTCGCGGACGTCCCCAGGCACCGGATCGGGCAGGGCGTTGGCGGCGGCACCCTCGACGGGGGAGTATGCGAAGCAGCCCACGCGGTCGAGCTGCGCTTCCTCGAGGAAATCGAGGAGCTCGCCGAACTCGGCCTCCGTCTCTCCGGGAAAGCCCGCGATGAACGTAGAGCGAATCGCGATGTCGGGGCAGATCTCGCGCCACGCCTTGATGCGCGCGAGCGTGTTCTCGGCGTTGGCGGGCCGCTTCATGAGCTTCAGGATGCGTGGGCTCGCGTGCTGGAACGGCACGTCGAGGTAGGGCAGCAGCTTGCCCTGCGCCATGAGCGGGATCACCTCGTCCACGTGCGGATACGGATACACGTAGTGCAGGCGCACCCACACGCCGAGCTCGCCCAGCGCCTGCACGAGCTCGGTCATGCGGGTCTTCATCGGACGGCCGCGCCAGAAGCCGGTGCGGTAGCGCACGTCGACACCGTACGCGCTCGTGTCCTGCGATACGACGAGCAGCTCCTTGACGCCCGCCTTGACGAGGTTCTCCGCCTCCTGCATCACCTCGCCGAGCGGACGGCTCGCGAGGTCGCCGCGCATCGCGGGAATGATGCAGAACGTGCAGCGGTGGTTGCAGCCCTCGCTGATCTTCAAGTACGCGTAATGCGAAGGCGTGAGCTTGATCCCCTGCGGCGGCACGAGGTCGGTGAAGGGATCGTGCGGCTTGGGCAGGTGCGCGTGCACGGCGCTCATCACATCGTGGGTGGCGTGCGGCCCCGTCACCGCGAGCACCTTGGGATGGGCGTCGCGCACGAAGGCGCCGCCGTCCTTCGCGCCCAGGCAGCCGGTGACGATGACCTTGCCGTTTTCCGCGAGCGCCTCGCCGATCGCGTCGAGCGACTCCGCGACCGCCGCGTCGATGAAGCCGCAGGTGTTGACCACGACCAGGTCGGCGCCGCCGTAGTCGGGCGCGATGGCATAGCCTTCCGCGCGCAGCTGCGTGAGGATGTGCTCGGAGTCGACCAGCGCCTTCGGGCAGCCTAGCGAGACGAAGCCGACGCGCGGGGGCGGTATCGCGCGCGCTTTTCGTGACGAAACCAAGGGTGCAATGCAGCTAGTGCGGCGCAAAAGGCGTAATGCTGCGCCGCTTCTTCAGCGCTTCTTCTCGTCTTCGGCGGCCTGTTGCGCGCCCGCGAAGTTGGGGAAGGGGAAGGCGGTGAACATGCCGCGCGTCTGGTCCTGCATGCGCTGCTGCATGTCCATGAAGAGCTTGGCGCTCTGCTCGAGGTAGTTGCCGAGCATCCCCTGCATGGCGGGCGCCTGCATCTGCATGAATTGCTTCCACAGGTCGGGGGTCAGCATCATCTTGTCGCCGTACACCTGCTTCGCCTGGTCCTGCAGCTTCTTCTGGATGGCGAGGAACGCCTTGACGTTCTGCTCTATGTACTGCCCCATGATCGTCTGCTGCGCGCTGCCGTAGAAGCGGATCATCAGCGCGAGCATCTCGGAGCTGAACATCGGCACGCCGCCGCCTTCCTCGTCGAGGATGATCTGCAGGAGGATCGCGCGGGTGAGGTCCTCGCCGGTCTTGGCGTCAACCACCTGGAACACGACGTTGTCGAGCACCATCTGCTTCACGTCGGCCAGCGTGATGTAGCCGCTGTTGGCGGTGTCGTACAGACGCCGGTTCGGGTACTTCTTGATCGTTCGGACGGGGTCGCTCATCGGCGCGCCTCCTGGGCATTGACCTGGTAATTATAACCCACTGATTTATCGGATGTTTAACTTTCCTGAGTGCCTTCGGAGCAGGGGCATTGTGCATCGCACAAAAAAATCCTTGACTTCGTCCCCGCCATCCCTATAATTCCAATTGTGCGGCGCAGCAAAGGGCGGCAACGAAGCCTCCGAGCCGAAAGCCGCGGGCGGTCTCACCCGCAGTTGGATCCGGACCGCTCGAGCACCGAACGAGGGGATTGCCCCAGGAAGGTGCGAGCTTACAGGATCGCTGCGGTGGACCCACCATCGGATTAATCACTTAACGAGGACTCGACATGTACAACCCGACCGAACAGATCACCGAAATCAACAAGACGAACGTCGCGCAAGCCACCAAGTTTGCCGCGCTCTCGCTCGAGAACGCCGAGAAGTTTGCGAAGTTCAACCTGGGCGCCGCCAAGGCTGCGTTCGCGCAATCCGTGGAAGGCGCGCAGGCGTTCGCCGCGGTGAAGGACGTGCAGGACCTGATCGCGCTGCGCACGAAGTTCGCGGAAGCGCAAGTGCAATCCGCCGTCGGCTACTCGCGTCATCTGTATGAGCTGGCGACCGAAGCGCAAGCCGGCTATTCGGCGCTCGCCGAAGAAGCCTTCGGCGTGTACTCGAAAGGCGTTGCGGAATGGGTCGACAAGGCGAGCAAGTCGGCGCCCGCCGGCTCGGACGTCGCCGTGAACGCGTTCAAGTCGACGATCGCCGCGACGACCGCCGCGTTCGACCAGTTCCAGAAGGCTTCGAAGCAAGTCGCGAGCCTCGCCGACGCCAACGTGCGTGCCGCGGCCGCGACCGCGACGAAGGCCGCCAAGGGCAAGAAGGCGTAAATCGCCCGAAGGCGGGTGGCGCGCGGGTGCTTTCTCCCCACCGGCGCGCCTTCCGGCCGGGGGCGGAACGGGGGCTTGAAAATTCCCCGGCGCTCCCAACATCCATCGTGATGTCTCCTTCTGTATCAACTCCTCCTCCTGATTGATACAGCCTCAAGCCCCGCGAAAGCGGGGCTTTTTTCTTGCTCGGGCCTGGCAGCTTCCGGGTTTTGACGTGGGTCAAGACCCGCTCAGTCGTCGCCATCGCATCGGGGCGTATCGCGGTAACCTGTGCAAGCGGCCACCCGCGCGAGGCATAGGCGGGGCGCTCGTCGGGCAAAGCGCCGCGAGGGGACGCGAAGATGAAGAAGAACAGCCAACGCAATCGTGACGGCCGCGGCGCCGCGACCGAGCAAACCTATGCTTCGGCGGATGAGCGGCGCGCAAAGGGAAGGGCGCTGCGCGATGCGGTGCCGCGCGCTTCGCATGCGGGCTTCAAACCGGCGAAGGGACGGCGCGACCCGATCGAACTGTTGTCCGCGTCCAACGTCGGGCGCATGCCCCAGCTGATCCCGATCCGCTTCGGGCGGATGTCGCAGTCGCCGTTTACTTTCTACCGCGGCTCGGCGGCGTTGATGGCGGCGGATCTCGCTCGCACGCCGGTGTCCGGACTCCACGTGCAGGCTTGCGGCGACGCGCACCTGATGAACTTCGGCGGGTTTGCGACGCCGGAACGAAATCTCATCTTCGACATCAACGACCTCGACGAGACTCTGCCCGCGCCTTGGGAATGGGACCTCAAGCGGTTGACGGCGAGTGTCGCCATCGCTGCTCAACACTTGCGGTTCCCCGAAAGCGACGTCGCGCGCATCGCCGTCGATTGCGCGCGCGAGTACCGCGAGAGGATGGCCGACTATGCGTCGATGCGCGCTCTCGACGTGTGGTACGACAGGATCGACCTGCAGAAGTACGCGGATCGCGCGAGCGATTCGGAAGTCACTGCGGAGGCCCACGAGCGCTTCAGGGAGAACGTGGAGGAGGCCAAGCGCAAGGCGACGCCCGAGCACCTGTTCCCGAAGCTGGCCACGATGGACGGAACGAAGCACCGGATCAAGGACGAGCCGCCGCTCATCTTTCACCCAACCAAGGCGCAGGTTCCCGGGCTCGAGGGCGGATATCGCGACGGCATCGCGGCCTATCGAGAGACGCTTGCGGAGCAGGTGCGCACGCTGTTCGATCGCTTCCATTTCTTCGACCTCGCGATCAAGGTCGTCGGCGTCGGCAGCGTTGGGACGTACTGCGCGGTCGGCCTCTTCATGGCGGCGGAAGACGATCCGCTTTTCCTGCAGATCAAGGAGGCCCGCGCCTCGGTGCTCGAACCTTATGCCGGAAAGAGCCTGCACTCGAACCACGGCCAGCGCGTGGTCGTCGGCCAGCGCCTCATGCAGTCGGCGAGCGACTTGTTCCTCGGCTGGATCCGCGGCAAGGATGGCCGTGACTACTACTTGAGGCAGCTGCGCGACATGAAGATGTCCGCGATCATCGAGGATTGGGACACTGGGCTGCTTCGGTTTTACGCGCGCATGTGCGCGCATGCGCTGGCACGGGCACATGCCCGCACGGGCGACGCCGCCGTGATTTCCGGCTACATCGGAACGGCACGCGCGATGGACGACGCCATCGGAGAATTCGCGGTGGATTACGCCGACCAGAACCGCAGCGACTACCGTGCCTTCGTCAGGGCCATCCGCGAAGGCCGGATCAAGGTCGTCAACGAGGATTAAGGCGCTCACCCGCGCAAGCGGGACCTTCGTCTTGCTGCGGTAAGCTTTCCGTAAGATCATTGCCCGTGTCATGTTCGGCGTTGAATCGCGCGCGGGAAGCGTCATGATCGTTTTCTGCGCGCGTGCCGCCGCAATCACCCAGCAGGTCGTGCTGAACCTCGTGCTCAATGCCGCCGACGCGATGAGCGAGACGAAGGCGGAGCGCATTCTGACCCTCCGCACGCAAGGCGGTGGCGGCGAAGTCCGCATGTCCCTCACGGATCGCGGGCCCGGCATCGCCAAGGAGAATCTCGACACGGTGTTCGATTCCTTCTGGACGACCAAAATCGGTGGCATGCGGCCCGGCGAGAAGGTCACGACGGACATGCCCGTCCTGATCAATCTTCGCCAGGATCCGTTCGAGCGCACGCCGAATATCCGCGGCGAGTATCCCAATGTCGGTGCGTTCGGCTACGGCCAGGACTTCTTCGCCCGCGAGTTCTGGCGTTTCGTCATGGTCCAGCAGTACGTGGCGGAGCTTGCCGAAACTGCCATCGACTATCCGCCGATGCAGGATCCCCGCGTCGTTCAATCTGGACGCGGTGAAGAAGAAGATCGAGGCGATGATCCGCGAGCACCAGGGGCAATAGCAGGTCGGCTTGTCGCGTGACCCTGGCGGGCGGTGCAGAATATGCATCGCCCGTTCGTTTCAGGAGGGAATCATGCAGAGTCGATTTTCGAGGAGTGCCCTTGCGTCGTTGGTGCTGGCGTTGGCATGCGCGCCGTCCCCGGCGGCGACGATCGCCGGTCGCGTCATGGGCGCGGGTGCGCCGATCGCCGGATCGACCGTTACGCTGTGGGCCGCGAGCTCCGGCAGCCCGCGACAGCTCGCCCAGGCGAGAACGTCCACCGATGGACAGTTTTCGGTAAGCGGCGACGCAGGCACGGATTCGACGCTTTATCTCACGGCGCAGGGCGGCCGGACCGCATCGATGAGCGCCGACAATCCGGCGATTGGCCTGATTACGGCCGTAGGTGCGTCGCCGCCCGCCAACGTCACGATCAACGAGATGA
>DATJXV010000156.1:0-9702 GCA_035499955.1 Casimicrobiaceae bacterium | reverse complement strand
GGGCGCGAAAGGTCCCGCGACCGATACTCGCATCGGCACGGCGAACCCGTTGTCGGCGATGCCGGGGATCGTGAGCTTGATGCGCTCGAAGATCGGGGCGCGCCCGGCGAGCCACTTGTCGAGCAGCGGGATCGATGGCAGTGCGTCCGCGGCGCGCGCGGGGCGCAGGGCGACGACGGCGATCGCGCCGGCGGCACCTTGCAGCAAGGATCGGCGCCTCATCGCAGCGTCGCGAGCCACGCCACCAAGTCCTCGACCTCCTGCGCTGCGAGAATCGGCTTGCCCGCGTAATTCGCGGCCACGCGATCGAGGCCGTCGGCCTTGTAGTAGCTCGGCATCACGGTATCGGGATTGACGCGCAGGTTGTCGGCCACGCGCAGCCGCAGCTGCGCCGCGTTCAGGCGCGTACCGACGCCCGCAAGCGAAGGCCCGACGTTGCCCGAAAAGCGCACCGCAGGGTCGGGCACGGCATGGCAGAGCACGCAGTTGGCCGACTCGCGCGCGACGACGAGCGCACGCCCACGCGCGGCGTTGCCGCCCGGCGCGAGCGGCTCGGGCATCCCGTCGCCCACCACACGAAGCGAGCTCGCCGCGGCGACACCCGCGCACGACCACGCGAGCAAGACCGCCCCGCGAGAGTACCGCCGCCTCATGCCTTGGCCAGCGCCTCCACCGGGTTGCGCAGCGGCAGGTTGCGCAGCGGCTTCCCCGTCGCGGCGTGGATCGCGTTCATCACCGCCGGCGTGACGACACTGATGGTGGGCTCGCCCACGCCGCCCCAGAAGTCGTAGGTAGGCACGATCACCGTCTCGACCTTCGGCATCTCGGCGAGCCGCAGAACGTTGTAGCGATCGAAGTTGGTCTCCACGATGCGACCCTTGTCGACGGTGAGCTCGCCGTAGAGCGCGGCGGACAGTCCGTAGGCCACCGAGCCCTCCACTTGCGCGGCGATCTGGTCGGGGTTGACCGCGTGTCCGCAATTGAGGGCGAGCACCATGCGGTGGATCTTGACCTTCCCATCCTTGCCGACCGACACCTCGGCCACGGCGGCCGAATAGCTTCCGTAGCCCATGAACTGAGCAAGCCCCCGGTACACGCCTTCCGGCGTCGGCGTACCCCACCCCGCCTTCTCGGCAGCGGCATTGAGCACCGCGAGATGCTTGGGGCGGTTGCTCATGAGCGCGCGCCGGAACTCGAGCGGGTCCTTGTTCGCCGCCCGCGCCGCCTCGTCCATGAAGCATTCGAGATAGACCGCATTCTGGTTCGTGTTGACGCCGCGCCATGGGCCGACGGGCACGTGCGTGTTGCGCATCGCGTACTCGATGCTGAGGTTCGGCACGACGTAGCCGAACTGGGCATCGCCCGGCGCCGCGTAGTAGCCCTGCAGCTGGCGGTCGTCCTTGCCGTCCTTCGCCATGGCCGCGCCGTTGAAGGCGTTGATCGACTGGCCCGACACGCGGATGGCGAGCGCGACGAGGTTGCCGGACGCGTCGATGCCCGCCCGCATCCGCGCCTGCGAGATGGGCCGGTAGAAGTCGTGCGTCATGTCCTCCTCGCGGCTCCAGATCATCTTGATCGGCGTGCCGGGGAACTGCTTGGCGATGAGGGTCGCCTGCTTCACGTAGTCCTGGTTCCCGCGCCGGCCGAAGCCGCCGCCTAGGATCGTCTTGTAGACCTCGCACTTGGGAAGCGGCAGCCCCGACGTCTCCGACAGCGCGGCAAGCGAAGCCTCGCCGTTCTGCGTGGGCACCCAGCATTCGGCGCGCTCGGGCGTGTACTTGACCGTGCAGTTCATGGGCTCCATGCACGCATGGGCGAGGAACGGCGTGCTGTAAACGGCTTCGACCTTGATCGGCGCCGACGCGAGCGCGGCCGGAGTGTCACCGACGCTGGTCATCGCGTAGGCGTTGGCGGCGGTCAGCCCTTCCTTCAGGCGCTCGGCGATCT
Source organism: Casimicrobiaceae bacterium (assembly GCA_035499955.1). Taxonomy (GTDB): domain Bacteria; phylum Pseudomonadota; class Gammaproteobacteria; order Burkholderiales; family Casimicrobiaceae; genus VBCG01. The sequence continues at coordinate 7,755 of DATJXV010000156.1, read as the reverse complement.
GGGCACTCGTCCGGGTCGCGTTCTCGCCCTCGTCCCACACGACGGGCAGCGCGTCGAGGGCCTTCTTCGCGTGCCACCACGTGTCGGCGACAACCGCAACCGTCGTGTCGTTGACTTTCACCGCCCGCTTCACACCGGGCATCCTCGCGATGGCCTTCTCGTCGAAGCTCTGAAGCTTGCCGCCGAACACCGGGCAGTCCTTTACCGCGGCGCAGAGCATGCCGGGAAGCTTGACGTCGATGGCGTAGACGAGACTGCCGTTGAGCTTGGGCGCGGTGTCGACGCGCTTCATGGGCTTGCCCGCGACCTTCCACTGGCGCGGATCCTTCAGCGTCACGCTTTTCGGATCGGGGGGCGCGAGCTTGGAGGCAGCCGACGCGACCTTTCCGTAGCTCGTCGTGCGTCCGCTCGGCGCGTGCGTGATGATGCCGTTGCTCACGGTGCACTCGCTTTCGGGCACATTCCACTCGTTCGCCGCGGCCCGGACGAGCATCACGCGCGCAACTGCTCCGCCGCGGCGCACGTAGTCTTCGGACACGCGGATGCCGCGGCTGCCGCCGGTGCCGAACTCGCCCCACACGCGCTGGCGCGCGAGGCTGTCGCCGGGCGTCGGGAAGTCGTAGGCGATCTTGCTCCAGTCGCACTCCAACTCTTCGGCGACGAGCTGGCACAAGCCGGTCAGCGTGCCCTGCCCCATCTCGGAGCGCGCGATGCGCACCACACAGGTGTCGTCGGGCTTCACGACCACCCACGCGTTGACTTCGACGCCCGGCGCCGCGTTGGCGGCGGCGTGGACGTCGCCGAACGGAAGCTGCAACCCGACGGCGAGGCCGCCGCCCGCGGCGGCCGTGCCGACGACGAACCGGCGGCGCGACGGATTCGCGACGGCAGCCGGCGTGCTCTTTTTCATGAGAGGCCTCCTGTCACGCGCGCTTGGGCGCGGGCGCCGTCGTGGCGGCGGCGTGCACCGCCGCGCGGATACGCTGGTAGGTGCCGCAACGGCAGATGTTGGTGATCGCCTCGTCGATGTCCTGGTCGCTCGGGCTCGGATTCTTCGCGAGCAAGGCTGCCGCCGCCATGATCTGGCCCGACTGGCAATAGCCGCATTGCGGCACGTCGAGGGCGAGCCACGCCTGCTGCACGGGATGCGAGCTGGTCGGCGAGAGGCCTTCGACCGTCACGATCTTGTCGGTCGCCTTGATCGCGCCCACCGGCATCGCGCATGAGCGCACGACGTTGCCGTTCAGATGCACGGAGCAGGCGCCGCACTGCGCGACGCCGCAGCCGTACTTGGTGCCGGTCAGCCCGACGTTCTCGCGAATGACCCACAGCAGTGGAGTGTCGGGCTCGACCGCGACGTCGTGCACCTTGCCGTTGATGTTGAGCTTTGCCATGCCGCCTCCGAAGAAAAGAGTGCCCGCGCGCCGTTCGCTCCTGCCGGCGCCTCGTTCTTGAATCGATTTAGGCGAAAGCGTACACCCTGGCCCGACCTGCGTCGCGTAACAGGCCTGCCGCGTGGTTATTCCGCGAGCTTCGCGCCGCGCTCGGCGAGCAGGGCGCGCAGCTCCGAGCGGTGGCAGCGCGCCTCGTCCTCGCAATAGCAGCCGACCGAGAAGTCGGCGCGGTGCGAGAGCGCCGCGAGCAGATCGAGCGTGCGCGCGTGGTCGGGCGTGCTCATCTGCGCGCGGTAGCGCTTGCGGAAGGCGGCCCATTCGCGGGCCGTGGCGGCCGCCCGGCCGAGCGCGACCGTTTCGGCACTCGGCGCGAGGTTGGGGAACCAGACGTCGTACCAGTTGCAGCGCGCGTAGTCGGCCTTGGGGACGCCGCGCGGAGGACGGCGCACGGTGCCGATGCGAAGCCCCTCGTCCCGCGCACGGGGCGAACCCAAGCGTACGACCCGGACGGCCACGATCGCTACTCGGGTTTGTCGCGCGCGTTGCGCAGTGCCGCGGCGGCTCGCGCGGCGGCGTCCGATTCTCTGGGGTCGACACCGGGAAGGATCGGGCCGCCGATATGCGAGGAATCGAGGTAGTCCTCGTCCTCGGCGGGCATGGCCGCGCGCGCCGCGGAGTCGCCGGGGACGCTTTCGCTGGGCGCGGCTTGGCGCGAGCGCATGACGCGCAGGAGCAGGATCACGATCACGATGGCCGCGGCCAGCAATGCGAGCACGTACACGACGTTGCCGGATTCCACGGGGACTCCCTGGACGAGCTTGCCGCCAATGATAGGCCAGCCGGCGCACGAGCCGCCAGATGGCCCGCTGGGAGTCGCGAGGCTTACGCTTTAGATCTCTTCGCCGCCGACGCGCCGGAGCGGGCCGAAGCAGGCTTGCAGGTTTTCGGCCCGACAGACGATCAGGCGCTGCCTCGCGGCATCGAAGCGGATGTAGTTCGTGGTCTTGCGGCCAACGTCGGTGATCTGCCCGGCGCAGTCCTGCTTGCCGTTGTCCTTGACGATCGTGTCCACCCACTCGTAGAAGCCGTTGCCGCTGGGACGGGTGGCGATCCGGTACTCGCTCTCGGCCACCTCGTCCCCGCTGGTGACGACCGAGGTGCCGTCGGTGCGAAAACGGTAGGTTTCGTCGCAACTGCCGTCGGGCAGCGTGAAGCGCCAGGTACCGACGATGGGATGGTCGGCCGAGACCTCGGCCGCCCGGGAGACCGCTGCGCCGGCGAAGGCGGCGCCGGCCAGGATCGCGAAAAGGGCGTTGCGCATCATCGGCATTCGATGCGCGGGCAGCATGAAAGTTCGCGCCCGCAGCCCTGCGAAGCGTAGCAGACCGCTCCGCAGCGGGGCCCGCGCCGCTACAATCGCCCAAACCCGCCGCCCGCAGTCGATGTCGCTCCCGCTGTTCTCCCTGCCGCCGCCAGACCAGAAAGCCTGGATCGCGGCGCGCCTCGCCCGCCCCGCGCCGGCGGGCGCGCGCGGGCTGAACGACGGATTTCGCCTGCCTGGCCGCGAAGGCGCGCCCACGCCTGCAGCCGTGCTGGTGCCGGTCGTCAACCGCAGGGAGGGATTGACGATGCTTCTCACCCAGCGCAGCGCCGACCTCCCGGACCATCCCGGCCAGATCTCCTTCCCCGGCGGCCGCGTCGAGCCGGAAGACGCCTCCATCGCCGACGCCGCGCTGCGCGAAGCGCACGAGGAGGTCGGCTTGCCCGGGGACCGGGTGGACATCCTCGGGGAACTGCCCTACTACGAAACCGTGACCGGCTTCCGCGTGACGCCCGTGGTGGGCTGGGTCGAGCCGCCGTTCGCCCTGATCCCCGATCCGATCGAGGTCGCCGACGTCTTCGAGGTGCCGCTCGCGTTCCTGCTCGATCCCGCCAATCAGCAGCGGCATTTCCGGATGCAGGGGGAGCTTCGGCGGGATTTCTGGGCGATCCCCTACGGCGAGCGCTATATCTGGGGCGCAACCGCGGCCATGCTCATGATCTTCGACCGTACGTTGCGCGCGTGACCACGGCGATCCTGCTGGGCGGCGGTGGCGCGCGCGCGGCCTACCAAGCCGGGGCGCTGCGCGCGATTGCGCGCATCCACGGCCGCGACGGCCCGCTGCCCTTCCCCGTCGTGTGCGGAACCTCCGCGGGCGCGATCAATGCCGCGGCCCTGGCGATCCACGCCGACGACTTCCGCTGCGGCGTGAGCCGCCTGGTGCGATGGTGGCGCAACGTGCGCGTGAGCGAGATCTACCGAACCGATTTTGCATCGTTGTCGCGCCACAGCGCGCAATTCCTGGCCTCGATCATTTCGGGGACACGGCCGCCGCCGGGCGTGGCGGCGCTGCTCGACAACACGCCGCTCGCCGAGCTGCTTGCCCGCGGTTTCGACTTCTCGCGCGTCGCCAGGCAGATCGACCGCGGCCACCTGCGGGCCCTGTCGATCAACGCCACGAGCTACACGACCGGCCACGCCGTGTCGTTCTTCCAGGGCGCCCCGACGGTCTCGCCATGGCGGCGGACCCGTCGCCGCGGCGAGCCCGCCGCGCTCACGCCGGAACACCTCTTGGCCTCCGCAGCGATCCCCTTCCTGTTTCCAGCAGCCCGCGTCGGCGACGACTACTTCATGGACGGATCGGTGCGGCAGATCGCACCGCTGTCGCCGCCGCTCAATCTCGGAGCACGCCGCATCCTCGTGCTCGCGATCGGCCAGTTCAACGGCCAGCGGCCGCCGCCGCGACACGAGCCCGCGGAATATCCCTCGTTCGCGCAGGCCGCCGGGCACGCGCTGTCGACCATCTTCCTCGACAACCTCGCGGCCGATGTCGAGCGCATGATGCTGGTCAACCGCCTGCTCGATCTCGTGGCGCCCGACAACCTCGCCGACAACCGCATCGCGCACGTCGATGCGCTGGTGCTCGCCCCGTCGCGCGACCTGGGTGCCGTCGCCATGGAGCACGCCGAGCGGTTGCCGAGCGCGGTGCGTACGCTCATGCGCGCCCTGGGCAGCACCGAAGGCACGGGCGCGAATCTCACCTCCTACCTGCTGTTCGACCGCGCCTACTGCCGCGCCCTGCTCGCGCTCGGCTACGCCGACACCATGGCGCGCCACGCCGAGGTCCAGGCGTTTCTCGCCGGCGCCGCGCACGCGACACCGCTGCTGCCGGCGAACTTCGGCTGAACGCGGGAAGGGGCAGGCCCTATTTCAAGGCGTGTCAGGCCGGGGGCAGGTTCGACAGGATGCAGCCGATCGTGCCGTCGTTGCCCGCGCCGAAGAACGCGGTCAGGCTTTCGCTGTACGCCCCCGGGCTGATGCGCCGGTAGTACAGGCGCGACGTCTGATCGAGCCAATAGTCGTAAGAGTTGTTGCCGACGCGGCCCATGAGCGGATTGGCGAGCTGGTACTGGCCGAGCTGGAGCGGCGCGCAGGCCTTCGATATCTGGTTCACGAAGCCGTCGAATCCGGTGGCGGCGCGGTTGTTCATGGCCTCCGGCGCGCACGCGGCCAGCGAAACGACGCAACAGGCGAGCAGCGCGGCTCTTCTTGGCATGGGCATCCCCGATCGGAAGTGTAGTGCAGGAAGTGTCGCACACGCGGCCGCGCGCGAGGCGAGCGCCGTGCACATGGCACAATGGCCCCATGCCGACGGAGACACCTGCGCGCACGCTCGAGCTTTCGAGCCTCTCGCCCCACGGCTTCCACCGAGTGAGCTATTACGAGTGGGGCGACCCCGCGAACGACCGCGTCGTGATCTGCGTTCACGGCCTGTCGCGCAACGGCCGCGACTTCGACACGCTCGGCGCGGCGCTTGCCGACTCGCACCGCGTGATCGCGGTGGACATGCCAGGCCGCGGCCTGAGCCAATGGCTGCAGGATCCCGCCGATTACGCCTTCCCGACCTACCTCACGACGCTGACGGCGCTCGTCGCGCGCAGCGGCGCCACCCGCGTCGGCTGGGTCGGCACGTCGATGGGCGCGCTGCTCGGAATGGTGATGGCCGCGCAGCGCGACACGCCCGTCGCAAGGCTCGTGATCAACGACGCGGGGCCGGTGATCGAGCCCGCGGCCCTCGCGCGCATCCGCGACTATGTCGGGCTCGCGCCCACTTTCGCGAGCTTCGCGGAGGCGGAGGCGTACATCCGTGCGGTTTCGGCGCCGTTCGGGGCGTTGACGGACGCGCAATGGGATCACTTGACGCGAACAAGCGTCGCGCGCAACGCCGAAGGCCGCTATGCGATGACCTACGACCCCGGGATTGCCGTGCCGTTTCGCAATGCCGCCGCGCCGCCCGATTTGTGGGGCGTGTGGGACGCGATCCGCTGCCCGACGCTCCTGCTTCGCGGCGCGAGCTCCGATCTGCTGTCGGCAGCGACCGCGGCCGCGATGACGCAGCGCGGCCCGAAGCCCGGGTTGCTCGAATTCGCGGGCGTGGGGCACGCGCCGATGCTGCTCTCGCAAGATCAATACGGACCGGTCGTCGATTTCCTGCGCGCGGGCGATTGAGATCGCGTCCTGGCACGGATCGCGCTACACCCCAGAAGTCGCCCCGGTCATCGCATACAATCGTTGACTACAACGCTGCCCGCTGAATGACGACGCTCGCCCTTTCGCTGCCCGCCGTCGACCCGCATCCGACCCATCCGCCGGAGATCCGGCTGGCGAAGGTCGTTCCGTGGCTCGACGAGGTGATGAAAAAGGAGCCTGCGGAGGCGGCGCGGCTCATCGGCGACGCGCTGGCCGCCACCAACCGGGTGGCGATGAGCGACGCCAAGCGGCTCGACCTCGCCGAGAAGTACTGGGAGACGGCGAACGCGCTCTGGCCGCTGCTTGAAAAGCAGTTCTCGCGCGCCTCCCACCCGCTGTCCGGCGACGCGCTCGAATCGGCCAAGGCCGCGCTCACCCTAGCGAGCGAGCTGTCGGTCGCGTACAAGCACCTGCTCGCGAGCGAGGCCGGCAAGCGCATCTCGCTTGGCGGCCAGCGGCTCATGGTGGCGCTCATCCATCGCTGCCTGCAGTGCACGGCGCGCATCCTCGTCAACAGCTACCTCTCGTACGCGCCGGTGCCGCCGCGCACCTGGCACGACGCGCATCTCATCTACGCCTTCGCCCGCGACCGCAACCTGCACCTGGTTCCGGTCGCGCCCGATCAGCCCGAGGCAACGCCGGATCGCCTGACCATCCAGTCGCTGCTGCTCGCGCTCGCCAACCCCTACGGCTTCCTGCCCGGCCAGCTGCCGATCGTGTTGCGCTACGTGCAGGAGTATGCGCACTGGGCCAAGCTCACCGACGTCGCGCCGGTGCATCGCATGGCGAAGGCCGTGGCCATCGTGCCCGTGGGTCACGACTTCCCGCCGTTCTCCGCCAACAAGGGCGGTTCGATCGAGGGCAGCAAGCTGTTCCTGCTCACGTTCGACCTCGCGTTTCAGATCCAGGAGCAGCTGCGTGCGCTCGACGCTGGTGGGGAGGTGCCGTCGGGCATCGGCCGCGATCCGATGGCGCGGCTGTCGTATGTCACGCTGCTGAAGCGGCTCTTGCGGCAATGGGCGATCCCGCCCGCGCGCCAGTTCAACCGCCTGCCGTCGCGGGCGCGCGTCGTGACCTGTGCCGGCCTGTCCGGCGTGTGGCAGTACAGCCGCGGCGTGCACGCCGGCGTGAGCCGGCCGCCGACGGGCCTGCCGCCGATGGCGAACTGCCAGGTGATCAACCACACGCCTGCGGGCTACGCGCTGCGCCAGACCGACGCGGCGCCCACCGTCCTTCGCATCGGCGAGCTCGTCGCACTGCGCATCGAGGGCCGCACCAGCCTGCAGGTCGCGATGGTGCGCTGGTTCCGCAACACGCTCAAAGCGAGCGGCCTCGAGTTCGGTTGCGAGCTTCTCTCCGACAATCCCGAGGCCGCGGCGGCCGCCGCGGAGGACGCGGCGCCCGGTGCGCTGCAACCGGTGGTCGTGCTCCCGGAAGACGGAAGCGGCGGCCCCGACGCGTCCCCCGCGCAGATCATCGTGCCCGCCGGCGCCTTCGCGCTCGAGCAGGCGATCACGCTTCGTCGCGGCAGCGAAGCGGGGTTCGCGGTGCTGACCAAGCTCGTCGAGCAAGGCCCGGGCTTCGAGCTCTACGAGTTCGTCTCCGTCGGTTGAGTCCGTGCCCGTGGCGCCGCGCGTGACGGTGGCCGCGCTGGTCGCGCTCGCGCTTCTCGAATGCCTATGGGGTGCCCTGCTCGCGCCGCTGCCCGACGCGCGCTGGCTTGCGTTGAAGGCGCTCCCGCTCGCGATCCTCGTGCCCGGAGTGGCGCGCGGCGCGCGCCGCGCCCGGCAG
>DATJXV010000155.1:0-5206 GCA_035499955.1 Casimicrobiaceae bacterium | reverse complement strand
ACGACATCTTTACCTGGCAGGAGGCGCGGACGCTCTCGGCATCGCTCTCAATCCAGTACGACAAGGTCCTGTACCTCGTCGAGCCCACCGAAGAGAATCAGAAGCTCGCTGGCAAGCGCGTCAACGTCGTCGACTACCCGGACGGCCGAATCGCGATCCAATACGAAGGACGCAGCCTCTCCTACCGCCAGTTCGACAAGCTGACCCACGTTCACCAAGGCGAGGTCGTGAGCCACAAGCGACTCGGTGCCATGCTCACGTTCATCGCGCAGCAGCCTCGAGCCGAAGCAGATCGTAAGCGCAGCGTGAAGTGCCCGACCCGTCGATACCCGACGCCGGCAGAGCTCACCTAAGAGCGGACGACCGCGGTTGCTCTAAACAGTGAGCAAAGACCCAAGAGCTGGATAAAGCCACAGGACATCTGTACTTGGCAGAACCCGGGGACATCTGTAACTGGACGCGACAGTGCTGCATCGCAGCAGCAGGGCTCGTTGGTAAGATTTCGCGATGAAAGTGCCGCCCGCGCGCCTGCTCATCGCCGTCTCACTGGTCATCGGGAGCCTCAACGCCGCCGCGGTGCGTGGCGACCCTGCGGATCTGCCGGGCGCGAACCATGCCGGCGGCAACTCCGGCGACGGCATCCGCTGCAGCAGCGGCAAGCCGGACGTCGCGATCGTTGCGTGCGGGCACATCATCGATGACCGGCGCGAGGACGAGGACAATCGGGCCACGGCACTTCGCAATCGCGCGTTCTCCTACCAGCAGAGAGGCGATTTCGACCTCGCGATTGCCGACTACACGACGGTCCTGAAGCGAACGGGCCTGCGCAGCATCCAGGCGAAGACCTACCTCAACCGCGGCACCGTCTACTTCCAGAAGGGAGACGACGCGGCCGCGCTCGCCGACTACGGCGAGGCGATCGCGCTCGACCCGAAGCTGACCTCCGCCTATATCAACCGCGCGTCACTCTATATAAGGCGGGACGAAGCCGATCACGCGATCAGCGACCTCGACGAGGCCACGCGGCTCGATCCACGCGCCGCGGCCGTCTTTGTGAGTCGCGCCTCCGTTTACGCCCACCGTGGCGATCACGACCGCGCGATCGCGGACTACAGCCGGGCGATCGAGCTCGAACCCGGCAACGCGGTCGCGTGGCGCGGTCGCGGCTTATCCTACCGTTCCAAGGGCGACAACGTCCGGGCGCAGGCGGATTCCGCCGAGGCCATTCGCCTGTCCCCCAATCTCGGCACTGCGCATCTCGACCTCGGACTCAGCCTGCAGGCCGCCGGGGACTTGCCGGGCGCCATCGCCGAGTTCGACGAGGCCGTCAGGCTCGATGCCGGCGACGCACGTGCGCTCAAGGCGCGCGGCGACTGCTTCCTGGCAAAGGGCGAGCGTGAGCGCGCGATCGAGGACTTCGGCCGCGCGATCAACCTCGATCCCCACATGACCTCCGCGTTTGTCAACCGCGGTGTCGCCTATCTCGACCGTTCACAGTGGAACGCCGCGATTGGCGACTTCAGCACCGCCATTGCCCTCGACGCCAACCAGTACGCGGCCTACCTCAACCGCGGCCAGGCGCTGCGCGCCAATGGCGAGCGCGAGCGCGCAATTGCCGATTTCACGCGCGCGATCGAGCTGAAACCAGGCGCAGGCGATGCCTACCGGCAGCGCGCGTTCGTGCGCCAGGAGACTGGGGACAGCCCGGGAGCCATCGCCGACTACACGCGCGCCATCGAGGCGAACCACGCGGATGCCGAGGCTCTGCGCGGACGGGGATTCGTCCACATGAAGCGGCGCGAACCCGACGCCGCCATCGTAGACCTCACGGCCGCCATTGCGCTAAACCCCAATGACGCCCTCGCCTACCGCTTTCGTGGCTCGGCATACGCCGCACGAAACGAGATCAAGCGTGCGAATGCCGACGACGCGGCGGCACTGCGCCTGAGCCAGCCCGTGCGCTAGGGTCTGGACGCGCGTTCAGGCCGCGGGCGGCATGCAGTAGGCGGCCGGCAGCGGAGCGAGTTCACTCGGCCACTGCCACAGCCGTGCGATGACCCGGTTGCCGTGCGCGACATCGCCGCTGGTCCAGATCCGGTCGCGTTCGTCTCTCGGACCCGGCGAGAGGAGGCTCGCGGCTTCGAGACGCCGCCGCAGTTCGGCCGCGACCGCGGCACCCGGATCGATCACCCGCACCGTCGGTCCTGCGACCGCCTCGACGATCGATCGCAGGAAATGGAAGTGCGTGCAGCCGAGCACGAGCGTGTCGGCGCCGCGCGCCCTCAGCGCCTCGACGTGTGGGCCCACGAGCGACACGGCCTCCTCACCCACAACGACGCCGCGTTCCACCAGGTTGACGAGGTCGCCGCAGATTTCCGCGACGACCTCGACGCCCGAGGCGTGCGCGCCAACGAGGTGCAGGAAGCGCTCGCTCGCCAGCGTGTGCTGGGTCGCGAGGACGCCGACGACTCCGCTCCGCGACAGGCTCGCGGCGGGCTTGACCGCGGGCTCGATCGCCACGACCGGAACCGCCACGCGCTGCCGGAGCCGCGGCGCGATCGCGGCGGTTGCCGTGTTGCAGGCGACGACGATGGCCTTGGCGCCGGCGCCGATGAGGAATTCGGCGATCGCGGCACAGCGCTGGTCGATGTAGGCGATGCTGCGCTCGCCGTAGGGCGCGAAGCCGGAATCGGCGACGTACAGAATCGACTCGAGCGGCAGCAGCCGGCGGATTTCCTCGACGACCGCGAGCCCACCGACGCCGGAGTCGAACACGCCGATCGGCTGCGTCCGCGGATCAATCATCGACGCGCGCTCTTCAAGGCCGGTCAATTAGCGCGTTTGACCGCTTTCAGGTGCCCGGGCCGGAGCTCGCCCCGTCGCAGCACGACGACGAGCTGCCGCCAGTTCGCGACGAAGTGCTCCGCCCTTTCCTGCCCGATCTCGCGGACGATGAGCGGCTTCCACGGTCCCTCCATGGCCGCGACCTCGCGCTCGGCGAGCGCGAGATACCAGGCGTTGCGGTCGCGGACCTCGACATCGGCAAAGCCCGCATCGCGCAGCGCCTGCGCACTCTCCGCGAGCGAGGCCATGTTGTAGGCGATGCCCTCGAGCCGGAAGAACTCGAGCATCTCGGCGGAATACGCGCCGCTGCCACCGCGCAGCCAGTCGCTCGCGATGAAGCGCCCGCCCGGCTTCAGGAGCCGGTGCACGTCGGCGAAGAGCGCGGCCTTGCCGGGTATCTGCACCAGCGAGTCCTTCGAAAACACGACATCGAAGCTCGCATCGGCGAAGGGCAAGGGCCCGGGCTCCACGCACACGCTCTTGATCCGGCCGGCGAGGCCGGCGCGCGCGACGCGCTCGTCCATCTGCCGGAGCAGCGCCGGATCGATGTCGACGCCGACGACCGACCCGGCGGCGTGCGTCCCGACCAGAAGCTGATCGATCGCACCCAGCCCGCAGCCGATGTCGAGTACCCGTGCACCGGTGATGTCCGAGCCCTCGAGCAGCCGCGCGACTTCCTCGGCTCCGCCCGGCGACAGGAAGCCGTCGCCCCAGACGAGTTGCAGCAGCGTCTGCATCGAGGCGTCGTACTCGCCGGCGGCGCTTGGTTGGTCGAGTTTGGGTTCCACGGTGTCAGGGCTCCCGCGCATCCGTTCGATGGGGATGTCGCTGTTCCGGTCGGCCGCTCGGTGGCCGCGGCTCAGGTGCGGCGCGCGGCGGCCTCGAGCATTCCACGGTAGTCGGCGAGGCTGCGCGTCGCGAGCTTCGCGACCTTGCCCTTGTCGTCCCACTTGCGGACGCGCACGGCATCGCGGAAGCGCGGCTCGCGCTCGAAGGCCGCGACCTCCTCGGGACTCATCGGGCCACCCTGCAGCTTCAGCGTGACGATCGAGGCCGGACTCAGCTCGTCGTAGTACGAGGGGTCCGTGGCGCAGAGGTACCGCTTCGCCGGAACGTGCAGGCGGACCGGGTCGCTGACCTCGGGCCCGAAGCGTCGCGCCAGCCAGGCACCGCCCACGACCTCGTGCTTCGCGTCGTCGTGCCAGTCGGCAAGGTCGTCGGGCACGTCGTCGACCAGGTGCCCGACGTCGTGCAGGAGCGCTGCCACGACCAGGTGGTCGGGGGCACCCTCCGCTTCCGCGAAATGCGCCGCCTGCAGCATGTGTTCGAGCACCGACACCTGCTCGCCAAAGTAGGCGCTCATGCCACGCTTGGCGAAAAGCGCGGTCACTTCGTCGGCAATGCCCATCAAGCCTCCTTCACCGCGAGCCGTCTGCGCAGCAGCGCCGTCTCGCTCAGCACACTGTCACGCGTAAGGTAGCAACCTTGCAGGTGCCTTGGGTAGCGCGCCGACGAGAAGCCCGTCCGCCCATGCAGGGTGCGGCGGTTGTCGAAGACGACCAGGTCCCCGTCGCGGAGCTTCGTGTGCATCTGGAAGCGCGGCTCGCGCAGCAGCTGGGCGAAGCGCCGGTAGGCGGCATAGAACGCGCCGAGCTCCGCGGGTGCGAGCTCGAGTGGCGCGATCGAGCGGTTGTTGTAGTGGACCGCGCGGACCTCGCCCCGCGTCGAGAGCTGGATCAGCGGCTTCTCGGAGAAGAGCTCCGCGTCCTTCGAGCGGTAACGGAACAGCACCGGCGTCCGCGTCAGGGTCGCGAAGACGGCGGGCTCCGTCACGCGCAGGTGCTCCGCGATCGCAAAGCCGTCCGCGAACAGGTTCTCGCCGCCGTCGTTGGAGGCGATCAGGCAATGGAGCGCCTGGAAACCCGGTACCGGATCCCGGTAGGGATTGTCGGTGTGCAGGCCGAGTCCGCGGTCGGAGTACGCGAGGTTTTCGGGCTGCGGCACTGACTTCACGTCGAATACGCGCCCGTAGTTCGTGTCGATCACGAAGCCCATCGGCGCGACGGCATCGAGGATCGCGCGTTCCGTGGACGGCACCCCGCTCAGGAATGCGATGCCCTCCTGGACGAGCCGGGTCATCCACGTGAGTCGCGCGGGCGCGTCCGAACGAAACGCCGGGAGCGCCAACCAGGCGACGTCTCGCGCGGCGTCCATCGCGGCGCCGTCCGGCCACAGCCGGACGGCAAGCTCCGCCGGGCGTTCCGCCTGGCCCGGCGCGTGCTCGCGCAGCCACCTGAGATCGAACGACGCCGGGCTGCCCCCCACGGCCCACGCGACCCAGACCGCGCCGTCGACGGTCGAG
>DATJXV010000154.1:0-4138 GCA_035499955.1 Casimicrobiaceae bacterium | reverse complement strand
ACGCAGCGACCGCCCGCAGTGGCGACGTTCTCGCCGAACGCGGCCACGCCGAGGTTGACGACGGTGAGCGAATCGCCGAAATTCATCGCGCGAAGTGCGCCGCGAGCGCGGCGGCCTCGTAGTTGCTGTCGGCGACGATGGCGCCGGCGTCGATCAAGGTGGCGACCTGCGCGGCCTTGCCCTGCGGGTCGCCGTCGGTCCCGCAGACGTGGCCGATGGCGGCGACACGGCTCGCGCGCACGGCGCGAATCGTCGCGGCGAGGTCCGTGGCCGGATCCGCGTGCGCGCCGTAGCCGAGCACGACATCGAACAGGATCGCGGATGTCTGCGGATCCGACGCATGCGAACGCATCGCCGCGTTGCGAAGCGACGGGTCGATCATGGGATGCGGCCGCCCGCGCGTGTACTCGTCGTCGCCGTAATCGACGAACGCGTGGCCCGACACCTTGCCGTCGATCGCAGCGGCGCCTTCGACCGGCGCGTTGGACGAGCAGGGCAAGCCGCGCGCGAGGAACGCGAGCTGCGCCTCGTAGCAGAACGTGCCGCCGGTGAAGAGGCCGCGCACGAAGCGGCGGCCCGCCGGCGGCGGCGTGACGGCGCCGCGCAGGGCCGCGTCGACCGAATCCGAGAACGGCGGCGGCGCCCGGCCCTGCGCGAGCGCGACCGCGCAATCGGCGGCGTGGCGCAGCGAGCGCGCAACATGCAGGCGCGGTGCGTCCATCGGCGCCGAGGCGCCGAGAAAGTGTATGACGACCGGCTTGCCGGCGCCCGCCGCGAGATCGACGATGCCGCGCGCGATCGCCGGCGCAGGCGGCTTCGAGACGAGCACGATCACGCGCGTTTGCGCGTCTTCGGCGAGCGCCCGCAGCCCCGCGAGCATGGTGATGCCGCCGATCTCCTCGGAAAGATCACGGCCGCCCGTGCCGAGCGCCTGCGACACGCCGGCGCCCGCGTTGTGGATGCGGCAGGTGACCTCCTGCAGTCCCGTGCCCGACGCCGCCACGAGTCCGATGTCGCCGCGCCGCACGACGTTGGCGAAGCCCAGCGGCACGCCGTTGACGATGGCCGTGCCGCAGTCCGGCCCCATCACGATGCGGCCGCGCGCCTGCGCCTCGCACTTGATTTTCCGCTCCTCCTCGATCGTGACGTTGTCGGAGAAGAGCATCACGTCGAGGCCGAGCGCGATGGCCTTGAGCGCTTCGGCGGCGGCGTAGGCGCCCGGCACGGAGATGAGCGCGAGGTCGATGGCGGAGTCGCGCTCCACCGCAGCCGCGATGCTCGTCAGCGGGGCCTCGTAGGCGGCGCCCGCCGACGCCGGCGCGGGCGGCGCGCGCAGGAGCGCGTCCGCGGCGTCGAGCGCTTCGGCGGCGGCCGTCCCGCTGCCGCGCACGACCACGAGCAGGTCCGAGGGACCCGCGCACGCGTCCACCGTCAGGTCGGCGTCGCGCAGCTGGGCGAGGTTGGCGGGTGTGGCCATCACGCAGGACGCCTCGTCGACACCGTCGCGCGCACGCAGCTTCGCGGCGATCTGCATCAGCGACACCGAATCCTGGTACAGATTCGGGAAGACGCGGAAGGCGGTCAGCGCGGCCACGTCACGTCAATTGGGGCCCGCGCGCAGCTTCGCCACCATGGCCGGCGTCGCGTTCGGCGCCGCGTTGTTGCCCCAGCTCGTCCGCACGTAGTTTGCGATGTCGGCCACCTGCTGGTCGGTGAGCTGGACGTTGAACGCCGGCATCGCGATGTAGCCGCCGCGCGCGGCGATGCCGCGGTCGACGACTTTCAGGATGTCGTTGGGGTCGGCGGCAAGCACGACGGGATTGCCGGCGAGCGGCGGGAACACGCTGGGAACGCCGCGGCCGCCCGATTGGTGGCAGCCGATGCAATTGTCGGCATAGAGCTGCGCGCCGCGCAGCTTCGTGGGATCGGGCTTCACGCGCCCGGTGCGCAGCCCCGACTCCGGCGGCAGCGACTTCAGGTACTCGCCCATTGCCGTGCGGTCGGCGTCGCTGAGGTAGCTCAGGCTGTTCCGGATGACCTCCGCCATGGGCCCGAGGGTGGTCGTGTTATCGCGGCCCACGCCGGTCTTGAAGTACGCGGCGAGCTGGTCCACCGTCCACGCGCCGAGCCCGTTCGAGATGTCGGACGTCAGATCGAGCGCGAACCAGCCGTCGATGACGGCCCCGGACATCGCCTTGCTCTTTTCGATGCCGCCCAGGAGATTGCGCGGCGAGTGGCAGTCGCTGCAGTGCCCGAGGCCCTCGACCAGGTAGGCGCCCCGGTTCCAGGAGGCGGATTGCGCCGCGCTGGGCTTGTACACGCCCTCGCGGAAGTACAGCTCACGCCACACGCCCATCGCGTAGCGCTGGTTGAACGGGAAGTCGAGGTGGTTGACGTCCACCGCATTGCCCACGGGCTTCACCGTGCGCAGGTACGCGTACAGCGCGTCGACGTCGTTCTGCGTGACACGGGTGTAGAAGTCGTAGGGCATCGTCGGGTACATGTCCTGCCCGCGCTTGTTCACGCCGTAGTGCAGCGCGCGGGAGAAGTCCGCGCTCGACCAGCGGCCGATCCCCGTGTCCGCGTCGGGCGTGATGTTCGGGGAGAGCATGTAGCCGAACGGTGTGTCGAGACGCAGGCCACCCGCGAAGGGCTCGCCGTTGACCGCGGTATGGCAGGAGATGCAGTCGCCGGCCCGCGCCAGGTACTCGCCGCGCTCGACGAGCGTCTGTGCGGCGGCGGGACCGGGGCGGACGAAGACGGCAAGCGCAAGCGAAAAGACAAGCGCGAGTCGCGCGTGCGAGTCGATCATGGGGTGTCCTCGGGAAGGGCGCTCACAAGCGTACAAGCTACGCCTGTGACGCGCAATGCGCCGGAAGGACCGGCCTCGACTAAACTAGGAACCTGCCGGACAGACTCCACATGCAACCTTCACCCGCCGCAGTCGACGCCCACGACGCCGTCGACGATCCCCCCGAGCCGCGCGAAGTCGAGGCGTTTCGCGCCGCGGTGCTCGCCAAGCTTCGCTACATGGTGGGGAAGGAGCCGCCGTACGCCCGCGACCACGACTGGCTCATCGCGATGTCGCTCGCCGCGCGCGACCGCATCATCGACCGCTGGAGCGAGACCACCCGCCGAACGTATCGCGACGGCCGCAAGCGGGTGTACTACTTTTCGCTCGAGTTCCTGATCGGCCGCATGCTGTTCGACGCGATGTCCAACCTGGGCATCGCGGCCACGGCGCGTGCGGCGCTCGCCGAGCTCGGTGTGGATTTCGAGCGCATCCGCCGCCTGGAGCCCGACCCCGCGCTCGGCAACGGCGGCCTGGGGCGCCTCGCCGCATGCTTCATGGAGAGCATGGCCACGCTTTCGATTCCCGCGCACGGCTACGGGATCCGCTACGACCACGGCATCTTCCGCCAGGTCGTGCGCGACGGCTGGCAGCACGAGATGCCCGAGGAGTGGCTGACCTACGGCAACCCGTGGGAGTTCGAGCGGCCCGAGATCACGTGTACGGTGGGCTTCGGCGGCACGGTGTCCGAGGTCGCCGCGGCGGACGGCACGCGGCGCGCGGTGTGGCACCCCGAGGAGACGGTGGACGCGCTGGCCTTCGACACGCCGATTCCCGGCTGGCGCGGACGTCACGTCAATACGCTGCGGCTTTGGTCGGCGCGCGCCACCGACCCGATCTCGCTCGACGACTTCAACCGGGGGGACCACGTAGGCGCGCTCGCCGATCGAGTGCGGCTGGAGGCGATCTCGCGCGTGCTGTACCCGAGCGACGACACGGCCGCCGGCCAGGACCTGCGCCTGCGCCAGGAATTCTTCTTCGCCTCCGCGTCCCTGCAGGACCTGCTGCGCCGCCATCGCTCGCAGCACGACGGGTTCGCCTCGCTGCCCGACCACGTCGCGATCCAGCTCAACGACACGCATCCTGCGATCGCCGTCCCCGAGCTCATGCGCCTGCTGGTCGACGAGCACGGCATGGCGTGGGACGCGGCATGGAGTGTCGCCACCCGCGTCTTCAACTATACGAACCATACGCTGCTTCCGGAAGCGCTCGAGACCTGGCCGGTGGACCAGCTCACACGCCTGCTGCCGCGCCACATGCAGATCATCGAGCGTATCAATGCCAAGC
>DATJXV010000153.1:0-15557 GCA_035499955.1 Casimicrobiaceae bacterium | reverse complement strand
GGTGGATCTTCTCTTTCATGGCGTCCTCGTCGTGTCGACCCGCTGGCCCGCGGTGATGGTGCTCGCGAGCGCGCTGTCCGGTGGAAAACCGGTAATTATCCGGCATTTTGCCGGTTTAGGCAATGTTGGGGCGCATTCGTCAAACCAAAGGGGCGGAGGAGGGACAGGCGTTTCCGCGTCCTCCGGCCCCTCGTTACTACCCGCGCCTCATTGAGTCGAAGAACTCGTTGTTGTTCTTCGTCGCCTTGATCTTGTCGAGCAGGAACTCCATCGCCTCGAGCTCGTCCATCGGATAAAGGAGCTTGCGCAGGATCCACACCTTCTGAAGGATGTCGGGCTTGAGCAGCAGCTCCTCGCGGCGCGTCCCGGAGCGGTTGACGTTGATGGACGGGTAGATCCGCTTCTCGGCCATGCGGCGGTCGAGGTGGATTTCCATGTTGCCCGTGCCCTTGAACTCCTCGTAGATCACGTCGTCCATCCGCGACCCGGTGTCGATGAGCGCGGTGGCGATGATCGTGAGCGAGCCGCCTTCCTCGATGTTGCGCGCCGCGCCGAAGAAGCGCTTCGGGCGCTGCAGGGCGTTGGCGTCCACGCCGCCGGTGAGCACCTTGCCCGACGCCGGCACGACGGTGTTGTACGCCCGCGCGAGTCGCGTGATCGAGTCGAGCAGGATCACGACATCCTTCTTGTGCTCGACCAGCCGTTTCGCCTTCTCGATGACCATCTCGGCGACCTGCACGTGGCGGGTTGCGGGCTCGTCGAACGTCGAAGAGACGACTTCCCCGCGCACCGAGCGCTGCATCTCGGTCACTTCCTCGGGGCGCTCGTCGATCAGCAGCACGATCAGCATCACGTCCGGGTGATTGGCGGCGATGGAGTGCGCAATGTGCTGCAGCATCACGGTCTTGCCGGACTTGGGCGAGGCGACGAGCAGCCCGCGCTGGCCCTTGCCGATCGGCGCCACGATGTCGATGATCCGGCCGGTGATGTTCTCCTCGGCCTTGATGTCGCGCTCGAGCACCATCGGCTTGTCGGGGAACAGCGGCGTCAGGTTCTCGAACAGGATCTTGGTCTTCGCGTGCTCCGGCGGCTCGAAATTGACCTTGTCGACCTTGACGAGGGCGAAGTAGCGCTCGCCGTCCTTCGGGGTGCGGATCTCGCCCTCGATCGTGTCGCCGGTGTGCAGGTTGAAGCGGCGGATCTGCGACGGCGAGATGTAAATGTCGTCGGTGTTGGCGAGGTACGACGTGTCTGGCGAGCGCAGGAAGCCGAAGCCGTCGGGCAGCACCTCGAGGACGCCGCCGCCGAAGATCGACTCGCCCTTCTTCGCCTGCTGCTTGAGCAGCGCGAAGATCAAGTCGTGCTTGCGCATCCGGTTGGCGCCTTCGATCTCGTTCGCGTTGGCGACCTCGATCAACTCGGAGACGTGTTTGGATTTCAGATCGGATAAATGCATGTGCGGGATGACGTGCCGGAATGGGGCAAGCCGGTAAGGCCAACGAGGCAGCCGAAGATTCGGCCGGACGACTAATCGGGACGGGCTTGGGGTCGCGGCGCCGCGCGATGCTATCGGAGCGGCGCCTGGTGCGATACAGGCTATGCGGCGGCGCCTCTAAGGGGTCATCCGCGCCGCACGAAAAGGCAGGGTATAGGGGTTGGCCGCCGCTGTCAACCTGGCGGCGGCCGGGCGTGCCGGAATCCTATAAGTTGCTGTCGAGGAAAGCGGTCAGCTGCGACTTGGTGAGCGCGCCGACTTTCTGGGCATGCGCCTGCCCGCCCTTGTACAGGATGACCGTGGGGATGCCTCGAATGCCGTACTTGCCCGGCGTGGACGGGTTGGCGTCGATGTCGAGCTTGGCGATCGTCACCTTGTCGCCGTACTCCTTGGCGATCTCGTCCAGCACGGGCGCGAACATCTTGCACGGCCCGCACCATTCGGCCCAGAAATCGACCAGGACGGGGTTGCCCGACTGCAGGACGTCCTTGTCGAACGTCGCGTCGGACACGTGCTTGATGGCGTCACTCATGGCAAATCCTTTCGTTGGGGGGCATCTGCGCCGCGCCGGTCATTATCGCCGGAAGGCGGATGAGTCGCTAAGGAGGCGCTGGACTTACGGTAGCTCAAAGGCTCCGGCCGGCGCAAGCCGACCCCACGGCCCAGCATGAGGCCGATCTGCTAAAATTCAAGGCTTCCCGCCAGGTATTCACCGCCCATTCACGGCGGCCGCACCCGCCCGCATCGCCCCTATGACCTACGTCGTCACCGAGAGCTGCATCCGCTGCAAATACACCGACTGTGTGGACGTCTGCCCCGTAGACTGCTTCCGCGAGGGGCCGAACTTCCTCGTGATCGACCCCGACGAATGCATCGACTGCACGCTGTGCGTGGCCGAGTGCCCGGTCGAGGCGATTTTCGCGGAGGACGACGTGCCCGCCTCGCAGCAGCAGTTCATTGCGCTCAACGCCGAACTGTCCAAGGTCTGGAAGCCGATCATCGAGCGCAAGCCCGGGCCGCCCGACGCCGACGAGTGGAAGAGCGTGCCGGACAAGTTGAAATACCTCGAGCGATGAGGCCGGCCGCTTGCTAGAATGCCGCGGTTTTCGCGCCGACACCCGACACCACCCTCCATGAAAAAACTTGCCATGCTCGCCGCGGCGGCGCTCCTGCCGCTCGCCGCCGCCGCGCAAACGCCGCCCGCGCCGGGCGACCCCAACAAGGGCGCGCAGAAGGTCGCCATGTGCCAGGGATGCCATGGCATCGTAGGCTGGCGCACCGCCTTCCCCGAGGTCTACCGCGTGCCGAAGCTCTCCGGCCAGAGCCCCGCGTACCTGATCGCGGCGCTGAAGGAGTACAAGAGCGGCGACCGCGGTCATCCGACCATGCGGGCGATCGCCGCTTCGCTGTCGGATGACGACATGGCCAATCTCGCCGCCTATTTCGCGCTCACGCCTCTCACCACGGCGGCCCAATGAAGAACACGCGCATCGTCGTCTCGATCGCAGCCGCGGCGTTCGCGTCGTCGGCTGCCCTTGCGGCGGACATCGAAGCCGGCAAGAAGAAGGTCCAGGAGGTGTGCGCGGCATGCCACGGCATCGATGGCGGCACGCCTACCACGCCCGATTATCCGAAGCTCGCCGGCCAATATCCCGACTACCTCGCCAAGGCGCTGCGCGACTACAAGTCGGGAAGGCGCAAGAACCCGATCATGGCCGGCATGGCGCAGGGCCTCACGGACAAGGACATCGAGAACGTCTCGGAGTACTTCTACGTGCAGCCTTCCAACCTGGCCAGCAAGTACTAAGAGGCTACGCTGCGCAAAGGGCGCCTTCGGGCGCCCTTTTTCGTTATCGGGCGACGTTACACCCGCGCCGAGCGCTTCTCCCCGAACAGCGCCGCGCAGGCGGCGCGCAGCCACTGGTGCCCCGGATCGTCGTGGAAGCGGGCGTGCCAATGCTGCCTGACCGCGTACGCGGGGATCGGCACCGGGCACTCGGTTAGCCGGATCGCCGCCTGCGTGACCAGCACGCGTCCGATCTGGCGCGGCACCGTGGCGACCAGGTCGGTCGCGGCGATCGCGCCCGCGAGGCCGAGGTAGCCCGGCAGCCGGACCTGCACGCGGCGGCGCACGCGGCGCTTCGCCATGGCTTCGTCGACTTGCGCGGTGCCGGAGAGCGTGAGGCCGACGTGCACCTCGTGTTCGTACTGGCGCAGCGTGAGCTTGCCGTGCACGCGGGGGTGGCTCGCGCTCACCAGGCAGACGAAGTCCTGCGTGAACAGCGACTGCTGGTAGAAGCCCGGCCCGAGCTTCGGCAGGTAGCCGATCGCGAGGTCGGCGATGCCGGCCTCGAGCTGCCGGGCGATGTCCGGGCCGATGTAGTCGGCGTCCAGCGACAGTCCCGGCGCGTTGGCGCGCGCATGGGTGAGCAGGCGCGGCAGGAGCGTGACGTGCGACGCGTCGGTCATGCAGACGCGAAAGCGGCGCCGTGTCGTGGATGCGTCGAAGCCGGGCGCGTCGCTGTCGACCTCGCGCAGCGCAGCGAGCGCGCGCCGCACGGGCTCGATCAATCCCTCCGCGCGCGGCGTCGGCTGCATGCCGCCCGCCGTGCGAACGAACAGGGGATCGCCGAAGCGCGCGCGCAGCTTGGCGAGCCAGATGCTGACCGTAGGCTGCTCCTGGCCCAGGTTCGACGCGGCCCGCGTCACGCTGCGTGTCTGCACGAGCTCGTCGAACAGCCGGAGCAGCTTGGGGTCGGCAAGCGGCGATGTCATATCAATAAATACAATGGATAGTATTGCAATCATTGCATTTACACATTCGACAGGCAAGCCTATCGTGGCGCCTCATCGCCGCGGGCCGCGAGTCCGCCAGGAGGAGAGCCGATGCTTCGCAAGTTGTCCGACCTCGTGCCGGAGCCCTACGACGTTGTCGCGCTGGGCGCGGGCGGCGCGGGACTGTCGGCGGCGCTGGTGGCCGCCGTGGAGGGCGCGCGGGTCCTGATCGTCGAGCGCACGCAGTACGTCGGCGGCACCACGGCGCTTTCCGGCGGCACCACGTGGGTACCTGGCACGCGGCACGCGGCGAGCGTCGGGTCGGCCGATACGCTCGCCGAAGCCGCCGCTTACCTCGACCGCGCCGTTGGCGCCCGGGCTTCGCCCGCGCTGCGCCGCAAGCTCCTCGACACCGGACCCCAAGCCGTCGACTACATCGAGGCGCATTCGGAGGTGAAATACCGCGCTTATCCGCTGCACCCGGACTACCTGAGCGAGATCGAAGGCTCGACCGTGAAGGGCCGCGCGCTCGAGCCGCTGCCCTTCGACGGCCGCAAGCTCGGCACGCTCTTTTCGCTGCTGCGTCCGCCGATCCCCGAGTTCACGGTGCTCGGCGGCATGATGGTCGACCGCACCGACATCTTCCACCTGCTGCGCATGACGAAGTCGCTCGCCTCGTTGCGCCACGCCGCGCGCATCCTCGGCCGTCACGCGAAGGACCGCCTGCGCCATCGGCGCGGCACGCGCCTCGTGATGGGCAACGCGCTCGTCGGCCGCCTCCTGTACTCGCTGATGCAGCGCAGGAACGTCTCGCTCGTCGTGGAAACGGAAATCGAGGCGATCGAGCGCGATGCAACGGGCATCCGCGCCGTGACGCTCGCCCAGGGCGGGGCGCGGCGCACGATCGGCGTGACAGGCGGCGTGATTCTCGCCACCGGCGGCTTCAACCGCCATCCCGCGCTGCGCACGTCGATGCTGCCCGGTGTGGATGCCGGCTGGTGCCCCGGCGCGCCGGGCCATACCGGCCGCGCGCACGATCTCGCGCGCTCACTCGGCGCGCGCTACGGTACGAACGCACTGAGTCATGCGTTCTGGGCGCCGGTGTCGGTGCGCAGGCGGCCCGACGGCAGCAACGCGGTGTTCCCGCACTTTCTCATGGACCGCGGCAAGCCCGGCACGGTCGTGGTGAACGCGCGCGGCCGGCGCTTCGTCAACGAGACCACGTCCTATCACCTCTTCGGCATCGCGATGCAGGAAAGAGGCGTCGTCCCCGCCTATCTCGTGGGCGACGCCGACGCGCTGCAAAAGTACGGCATGGGCATGGTCCGCCCCGGCGCCAAGGGCCTCGAGCCTTTTCTCGCCGATGGCTACCTCACCGCGGGCGATACGCTCGAGGCGCTGGGCACGAAGCTCGGCATCGACGGCAAGTCGCTCGCGGAAACGGTCGCGCGCTTCAACGCGTACGCCAAGAGCGGCGTCGATCCGGAGTTCGGGCGCGGCGCCACCGCGTACCAGCGCAACTTGGGGGACGCGTCCTGGAGCGGGCCCAACCCATGTCTCGGCGCGCTCGCCAAGGCACCGTTCTACGCCGTCAGGCTCTACCCCGGCGACATCGGCGCCGCCACCGGCTTCGCCACCGACGCCAACGCGCGCGTGCTCGCGGCGGACGGCACGCCGATAGCCGGCCTGTACGCCGCCGGCAACGACATGCACTCCGCCATGGGCGGCGTATACGCCGGTCCCGGCATCACCATCGGCCCCGGCCTCGTGTTCGGCTACGTCGCGGCGCGCGATGCCGCGGCGCGCGCGACGGCGCGACGCGACCAGTCTGCCCCATTGGCCACCGAGGAAGTTTCATGACCGGCTTCACGCTGAACGGCGCGACGCGCCTCGTCCCGATCATCGGCGATCCGATCGAGCAGGTGAAATCGCCGGCCGGCGTCACGGAGGCGCTGGCCGCGAGGGGGCGCAACGCGATATGCGTGCCGATCCACGTCGCGGCAAGCGACGTCGACCGCTTCATCGAGGGCGCGAGCCTCGCCCGCAACATCGACGCGATCATCGTGACCATCCCGCACAAGTTCGCCGCGTTCCGGCATTGCGCGACGTCTACACCGCGCGCGCAGCTCTTAGGATCGGTGCAGATCCTCCGCCGCAACGCCGACGGCACGTGGCACGGCGACCAACTCGACGGCGTGGGCTTCGTGAACGGCATCAAGGCCGCGGGCTGCAAACCCGAAGACAAGCGCGCGATGATGGTCGGCGCCGGCGGCGCGGGCTCCGCGATCGCGCTGGCGTTGCTCGACGCGGGCGTCTCGGAGCTTGCCATCCACGATGGCGACGCGACACGGCGCGACGCCCTGATCGCGAAGCTCGCGACGAAGCATGGCGACAAGGTGCGCGCCGGATCCGACGATCCGAGCGGATTCGCCGTCGTCGTGAACGCGACCCCTGCGGGCATGCGCGCGGGCGACGCGTATCCCGTCCGCGTGGACAAGCTGACCTCCGACATGTTCGTGGGCGACGTCATCACCGCGCCGGCCGTCACGCCGCTCGTCGAGGCCGCGCGCAGGCTGGGATGCGGCACGCAGGTCGGCGGCGGCATGTTCGCCGCGGTCAACGCGCTCATGATCGAGTTCCTGCTCTCGCCGTCGCGGTGACGATCGAATGCGACGTTCTCGTTGCCGGCTCCGGCGCGGGCGGCCTGTCCGCCGCCGTGACAGCGGCGACACTCGGCCTGAACGTGATCGTCGTCGAGAAGGAGCCGGTCTTCGGCGGGACGACCGCCTGGTCCGGCGGCTGGCTATGGATCCCGCGCAACCCGCTCGCCGTGGAGGCGGGCATCGTGGAGGACATCGAGGGTCCGCGCACGTATTTGAAGCACGAGTTGGGCGAGCAGTACGACGCGGCGCGCGTCGACGCATTCCTCGTGCACGGTCCGCGCATGGTCGAATTCTTCCGCTCGAAAACCGCGGTGGCCTGGATCGACGGCAACGCGATCCCGGACTTCCACGGCACGAGTCCGGGCGCGCGCGAGGGCGGCCGCTCCGTGTGCGCGGCGCCGTTCGACGGACGCGAGCTCGGAAGGGATCTTGCGAAGCTTCGACCGCCGCTCGATCTCATCGCGCCGTGGGGCATAGGCATTGCCTCGGGCGCGGACCTTCGCCACTTCCTGAACGCGATGCGCTCGCTGCGCTCGTTCGGCTACGTGACCCGGCGCGTCCTGACGCACTGGAAGGATCGCCTGCTGCGCGGCGATGGCATGCATCGGGTCAACGGCAACGCACTGGTAGGGCGGCTTCTGAAGTCCGCGCTCGACCTCGGTGTGTCGATGCGCACGCAAAGCCCGGTGAGGCGGCTCGTGATCGAGAACGGTCGCGTGACGGGTGCGGTCGTCGGGAGCGCGGACGGCGACGTCGAGATCGATGCGCGCCGTGGCGTGATCCTCGCGTGTGGCGGGTTCGCGCATGACACCGCGCGCAAGCGAGCGCTCTTCACGCATGCGCCGACGGGGGAAGAGCATTGGTCCGCCGCGATTCCCGCCGCGACCGGCGACGGACTGCGGCTCGGCGAATCCGCGGGCGGCGTGGTCGACACCACACTCCGCGGCAATGCGGGCTGGGCGCCGGTGTCGCGCGTGCCGCGACGCGACGGCACGACCGGAACCTTCCCGCACCTGATCGAGCGCGCGAAGCCCGGCATCATCGCGGTCACTCGCGACGGCGAGCGCTTCGTCGACGAGGCGGGCTCGTACTACGACTTCATGGACGCGCTGTTCAAGGCGGTCCCGAGCGGCGACGCGGTCGAAGCTTGGCTCGTCTGCGATCGCCGCTTCATCCGCCGTTACGGCCTCGGTCACGCCAGGCCCGCGCCGTTGCCGCTCCTGCCGTCGCTGCGCTCCGGATACCTGAAGCGCGGGCGCACCATCGCCGAGCTGGCACAGGCGTGCGGCATCGATGCCGCTGCGCTGGATGCCACGGTCACGCGGTACAACGAATCCGCACGCGAGGGCTGCGATCCCGAGTTCGGCCGCGGCAACACGCCGTACGACCGCGCCGGCGGCGACACTACGCAAGCGCCCAACCCGTGCGTGGCGCCGATCGAGCGCGGACCGTTCTACGCCGTCAAGGTCGTGCCGGGCAGCCTCGGCACGTTCGCCGGATTGAAGACGGACGCCGCGGCGCGCGTGCTCGACGCCGGGGGCCGCCCGATTCCCGGCTTGTACGCGTGCGGCAACGACATGAACAGCGTGATGGGCGGCAGCTACCCGAGCGGCGGCATCACGCTCGGGCCGGCGATGACGTTCGGCTACATCGCCGCGCACGACGCGGCGGGGGCGGCCCTGCGCTGACGGCGAGGCGCCTCGAGATCCGGACGTCATTGTCCGTTCCCCATGCCGTCGACGTCGGCCCGTGGCACGTGTACGTCGCCGCGCCGCCGGTTCCCGCACACTCGTTCGCCGCCCACGCGCTGTCGGTGCAGTAGGACGGGGTCACGCGACGACGATCAAGCAAGGCGCATGCCGAGGGTGCGACCAAGGTTTGGTTTTCGCCCGCCGGACCTTCGGCGGCCGGTCTCGCCATGGCACGCACTGCTGTGCGAAGCTACCGATGAGCCAATAGGAGGGTTCCTGGTGCCAAGGGTGCGCCCACATCGTCGCGACCTGCTGCTGAGCTCGCTTGCCCTAGCCGCCTCGGCGGCGCTGCGGCCTGGCAGGGTTGTCGCCGCGTCCGGAGAACAGATACGAATCGGATTTCTCGGCACCGGCCCGCGCGAGGGCCGTGCCTTCCTTGTCGAGGGCCTCAAGCGCGGGTTGCGCGAGCAGGGTTATATCGACGGACAGAACATCGTCATCGAATACCGATTCTCGGATGACGACGACAGGCGCTTGCCTGCGCTTGCCGCCGAACTCCTGGCGCTGAACGTTCGACTCATCGTGGCGTCGGGGACGCCCGCGAGTGTCGCGGCGCGAAACGCCACGACGACCGTACCGATCGTCATGGGTGGCCTTTCCGCGGATCCCGTCGAGGCGGGGTTCATCAAGAGCCTGGCGCGACCGGGTGGCAATGTGACCGGCATGACGATGATGAGCGCAGACCTCGGTCCGAAGCGCCTCGAGCTGCTCAAGGACATCGTCCCGCGTCTGGCTCGAGTCGCCGTTCTGAACAATCCCGCCAATCCCGCTTACGCGCCCATTCTGCGCGAATTGGATGCGGGAGCCCGACGGC
The DNA here is from genome assembly GCA_035499955.1 of Casimicrobiaceae bacterium. Taxonomy (GTDB): domain Bacteria; phylum Pseudomonadota; class Gammaproteobacteria; order Burkholderiales; family Casimicrobiaceae; genus VBCG01. The sequence goes on along the minus strand of DATJXV010000153.1, from coordinate 6,059 downwards.
TGAACCTGACGATTCGCCTTGTCGAAGTGCGAGTCGCTCGCGACCTCGAAGGTGCCGTCGCTTCGGCGCGAGAACGTGCGGAAGCCTTGCTCGTACCGAGCGATCCGCTCGTCATCAATCGGCCGAGGGCGGTCGCCGATCTGGCACTCAAGCAGCGCTTGCCCGCGATGATGGACATCAAGGAATTCGCGGAGGCCGGTGGACTGCTGTCGCTCGGGCTCGACCTCGTCGATTCCTATCGTCGCGCCGCCGGTCACGTGGCCAGGATCCTGAAGGGGGCCTATCCGGGCGACCTCCCGATGGAGCAACCCACGAAGTTCGACCTTGTGATAAACATGAAGACGGCCAGTCGGCTTGCGATAACCATTCCGCAATCGGTACTCCTTCAAGCGACGGACGTAATCACCGCCTGAGGCCGACGCTGGAGCGGGCCGGCCACGGGCAGGTTCTCGGTTTCTTCGATCTCACGGAGCACTTCGTCGCCATCGGGGCGGCGCTGCTGCCGGCCTATTGGCTCTGCTGGCGCAGGCCGCGCGACAACGAGCCCATTCGAGCGCGCGCTGGGGCTGTCGCCGCCGGAGGGGACGTCGCGGTGCGAGGCGCCCTGCGAGGCCGAAGCCCCAGCGCGTCATCGTCTCGTCGGCGAAGTCATGCCCGGCCGCGCCGAGCGCCATCGCGGCGAGCGGCATCGTCATCGGCACGCTCACGATTGCCTCGCGAGGCAGTCGAAGTAGAGCTCCGCGTCCGGGGGCGTGCCGTGACGCTGCGCGCTCCACACCACCTCGCCCAGGCATTCCAGCACGGCGTGCAGCGCCTCGTGCTCGTCGCCCCGCGCGTCGCGGATGCGCTCGAATTGCGCGCGGATGCCCGGCGGCTGGTCGATCGCGATCTGCTCGGCCACGGCAAGATGAAGCGACAGATGCAGGAACGGGTTGACGTCGCCCGATTCCGGAAGGCAGTCGCGGCCGGCGAATTCCTCCGGCGCCTCGAGCACCGCGTGGTACTCCGGATTGTGGGGCAAGGCGCAGCGGCAGTGAAGCAAGGGTCGTGCCGAGCTTGGTCAGCCTCCAGGCTGGTTGTCACGTCGTCGGCGCGCACATTGCCACGGCATCGGGTCCGAATCCTTCCGCAATGTGGCCGCGCGCGACCATGAAATCGCGAGTCGCCCGATCCGTGGTGTAGCGATGATTGCTGTCCGGGCGGTTGTTCCAAGTCCGGTAGACCGGGATCGTCGTCAGCGGACACTCGCCCGTTGACGCGTCCGGCAGCGCAATCTCGAATGCGCCGAAGACTTCGATCCGCCAGATGTCAACCAGCGGCGCATACTCGAGCGCAATGCTCTCGGCGAAGAGGCCCGTCAGGAAGTGGCTGTTGATGCTCGGGGTCGCCGCATAATAACGGTCGACGCGTCGACCTCGGCGATCCGATTGGTACGCCACATAAGCGGGAAAGGCCTGCCCAGTTCGCTGCCATCCGACGTGCACGCCGTTGTCGAGATCGGCGATCTCTTTCGCGTCCTGGGTGATGAAGTAATGGTCAAGCGTGGCATTGTAGAACTCGACCACGGACGCAATGCCGACAGGCCCCGCGACCGTCCCGACCGGAATCGACGACGAATAGCTGTCGGCGCACGGGTAGGCCGTCGCGCCCGACGCGGGATCGTACGTGCGCATGCTGAGCTTCACAGTGTAGGTACCTGGAGGCAAGGGGCCGAGCGCGTAGGGGTCTTGCCGATAGCCGGGGACCTCGACCGAGACGGAGGACAGTACCCAGAGCGCGTCGACGAATATGACGTTGTCCGGGCGGATCTCCACCGCGAAGACCGCGAAGCCGTATCCGATTGAAACCAGCGCACCGGGAAGCACCGAAAGCTGCACGATGTCCGCTGGCCCCGGGTGGCCAGGTGTCCAATCGACGAACGGCGCGATCGCGCATGGCGGTACGAGCCCGGACGCCGTGCCGCTCAGGAAGGCAAGCGCAGCGCTGATGATCACCGTGAGCAGGCGCCGCAACCGCATGGCAATCGCTCCAAGGAAATTCGGCGACGTCGCATCCCTTACGCCCGTCGGCTCGGTTGACGACACATCTTATTTGTGGATCGCAGAGGCCGGCTGCCGTGCGACAGATCCGTCCCGGGCACGAGCGAAACGCCTGATTTGCAGCGTCAATCGGGTCGATCCACTGACCGTCTGCGACCGCCGTGTCCACGATACCCGAGGCCATACGCCGAGCATCGTCGTCGGCACGCTCACGATTGCCTCGCGAGGCAGTCGAGGTAGAGCTCCGCGTCCGGCGGCGTGCCGTGACGCTGCGCGTTCCACACCACCTCGCCCAGGCATTCCAGCACGGCGTGCAGCGCCTCGTGCTCGTCGCCGCGCGCGTTGCGAAGGCGCTCGAACTGCGCGCGGATGCCCGGCGGCTGGTCGATCGCGATCTGCTCGGCTACGGCGAGATGAAGCGACAGATGCAGGAACGGGTTGACGTCGCCCGATTCCGGAAGGTAGTCGCGGCCGGCGAATTTCTCCGGCGCCTCGAGCACCGCGTGGTACTCCGGATGTTGCGCGACCAGGCGCGCGGCGAGGCGCTCGAGGTCGCTCATCGGCTTGCCCTCGCGCGACTTCGACCAGGCGTCGATCAGGAATCGGCGCGCTTCGTCGCGGGAGGGATTGAACATCAGCGCAACGGTAACGCGGGCGCCTCGCCGGGCGTCTTCTGCTTGTATTCGCACAGGTCGCGGATGATGCATTGCGGGCACTTCGGCTTGCGCGCAACACAGACGTAGCGGCCGTGCAGGATGAGCCAATGATGCGCGCGGAGCTTGAACTCGTCCGGGGTGAACTTCTCGAGCTTGCGCTCGACCTCGTCCACGTCGTCGCCCGGCGCGAGGTTCGTGCGGTTGGCGACCCGGAAGATGTGCGTGTCCACCGCGATGGTGGGTTGCCCGAAGGCGGTGTTGAGCACGACGTTCGCCGTCTTGCGCCCGACGCCGGGAAGGGCTTCGAGCGCTTCGCGCTCCGGGGGAACCTTGCCGCCGTAGTCACGCGCCAGGATCTCGGACAGCGCGACGACGTTCTTCGCCTTGTTGTTGAAGAAACCGAGCGAGCGCACGTATGGGATGAGCCCGTCTACGCCGAGCTTCGCGATGGCGGCCGGCGTGTTGGCCTTCGGAAAGAGCGTTGCGGTGGCCTTGTTGACCGCCTTGTCGGTGGCCTGCGCGGACAGCACGACGGCGACGAGAAGCTCGAAGGGCGTGCCGTAGTCGAGCTCGGTCTTCGGGTCCGCGTTGGCCGCGCGGAAGCGCTCGAAGATGGCGCGGCGCTTTGCGGGGTTCACGGCGCCTTGCCTTGCGCGACGTTTTGCAGGCGAGCGAGGCGCGCGGCCTCGTTGGCCCTCATGTCGCCGTCGTCCTTCAGGAGGGCATACGCCTTCGCGGCCCAGGGCGTGGCGGCCGTGGCGTTGCCGCGTGCGAGCGCGATCTCCGCGAGCTCCTCGTAGATGTAGCCGTCCGGCTCGCCGATGCGCTCGGTCTCGGCGGCGAGGGCGAGCTGGATCTTCTCGGCGTCGTCGAGCCGGCCGACGGCGCGGTAGCCGCGCGCGATCGTCCATTTCGCGATGCGGATCTCGAGCGGCTTGCCGGCCGCCTCGCGCAGCGGAAGCGCCTTCTCCCAGTACACGAGCGCGGTCTTGACGTCGCCGCGGTCGAAATACGTCCAGCCGATGTTGTTGTCGAGCGAGGCGGCCCATCCTCGCGCGCGCGGATCCGAAGAGGCCTCCGCGGCGGCGAGCGCCTTCAGGTTCCAGTCGAGCTGCTCGTCCTGCGGCGCCGCGATGCCCAGCATGTGCAGCGCGTCGACCCGGTAGAAATCGGCGCCGGGAAGCGTGTCGCGCGGCGCGAACGCCAGGGCTTGCTTGAACAGCACCGCCGCCGCGGGCTTGTCGCCGCTCGAGTTCCGCGTGCGGCCGCGCTCCAGGAAGTAGCGCACCTTGACGCGCGCGGGCACGGCGTCGAGCTTGGGCAGGACGGCATCGAGCAGCGTGTCGGCGTCGGCGAAATTGCGCTGCAGGCTCTGCGTGCGTGCGATCTGGGTGGTCGTCTCGAGCGCCTCGCGGGAGCCGGCCGGGTGCTTCGCGAGCTCCGCTTCAAAGCGCGAGCGGGACTCCGCGGGCTTGCCGTAGTCCCACAGCTTGTCGAGGCGGGCGGAGAAGTCGGTCGTATCCTGGGCCATCGCGCAGAGTCCGAGTGTAAAGAGCGCGGCCGGCGCCGCGCGGAGCAAGCGGCTAGGCACGCGCCGCCCGCCGTGCACGCGCCCGCGCGAGCGCGGCGGCCACCGCGGCCCTGCGCTTGTCCCGCTGTGCGTCCTGTGGAACGGCCGCCGCCTTGCGGTTGGCGATGCGCTCGCGTCGCGTGAGGCGCGCATTGCGAGCCGCGTGGCGTTCGCGGGCCGCGATCGCATCCTCCGCGGTCCACGCACGCTGCGCGGATACTATCGCGATGCAGTCGACGGGGCAGGGCGGCACGCACAGCTCGCAGCCCGAGCACAGCGAGGTCAGTACCGTGTGCATGCGTTTGGGCGCGCCGATGATCGCGTCGACCGGGCAGGCTTCGATGCACAGCGTGCAGCCGATGCACGCGGCCTCGTCGATGACCGCGACGAGCAAAGGCCCCGGCGCTCCGCGCGCAGGGTCGACCGGCTTCACCGGCTGCCCCGTCAGGGCCGAGAGCTTCAAGACGACGGCGTCGCCGCCGGGTGGGCAGCGGTCGAGGTCGGCCTCGCCGGCCGCGAGCGCCCGCGCGTACGGCAAGCATCCGTCGTAGCCGCAGCGCATGCACTGCGTCTGCGGGAGTACGGCGTCGATGCGAAGCGCGAGCGGGACGACGGTCACCGCCTCATTCTAGCGCGCTCGGTGGACTACCTTCGTTCGCCGCGCTGGCGGTAGTCCGCGGGCACCTTGAACAGATCGGCCGGCGGCTCGCCGCGCTTGACGTTGGTCAGCCGGTAGGTGGTGTCGCCCGCGCGCGGGTCGCTCGTCTTCGCGTATACGACCACGAAAAGATCGGGCGAGAACCAGCGCTCGCTGGTGATCGCGATGGGACGTTCGTTGCCGATCTGGCCCGCCGGGATCGTGTGCGTGGTCATCGTGCCCTCCGCCTTGATGCCGTCGAACTCGCGCGTGCCGAGCGATTTCGTCTCGCCCTTGCCGCGCGGCATGATGGGGAGCGTGAGTGGCGGCATAGGGGGCATGGGCGGCGTGGCGGCGTCGCGGTCGCCGCGATCGCCGCGATCGCCGCGGCCGATGCGGATCACTTCGAGGCGCACGTCCTCGTCGCTGCCGTCGCCTTCGCCGCGGCGTCGCACGACCACGCGTCCGGGCTGCACGTCGACGTCGCGCGGCCCCGCGTCGGCGCCCCGCGGCGGCGGCGTCCCGGCAGGCGGTGCGGGCGGTGAAGGCGGCTCGGGCGGCAGCGCGGACCCGCGCGGGAGGCGCGTGGCCGTGCGCGAGCCCTCGTTCAATACGTAGCTGCGACCCTCCATCGGGTCGTAGATGAACACACCGGCGTGCATGCCGTCCTTGCGCTCCTGGCGCGTGCGCCCGGCCGTGTCGCGCGCGAGCAGCGTGCTCGACTTGCGCACGATCCTGTTGCCGTCGGGCAGCACCTGCACGAACTCGGTCACCGCTTCGGCCGTGTACGGCGCGTTCTTGACGATCTCGCGCGGATGGCCGAACTCGTTGGCGATGAAGCCCGGCATCCCCGACAGGTCGTCGTCGAGCGCGGCAAGATCGAGCCGCTGCCGCGCGAGATCCTTGGCCTGCCTGGCGAGCGCTTTCGAGTCGGGCACCTCAGACGTGCCGGGCGCGGGCGGCGGGTCCGCGGTGGCGGTGGCGGTCGCGGCGAAGGCCGCACCGCCGGCGGCGAGGCAGACGGCCGCGAGGGCGAGGGTGACGGGTTTTCGGATCGGCAGTGGCGACATGCTGGAAGGCTCCTGGCGGGTCAGTAGACGAAGCGGACCGCGAGGACGGATCCGTCGCGCCGAACGAGCAGCTCGGTGTCAATGGCG
>DATJXV010000152.1:0-9898 GCA_035499955.1 Casimicrobiaceae bacterium | reverse complement strand
AGCGCGTTGCAGAGATCGATCAGGAAGGCGCCGATGATCGGCGCGATGATGAACGCACGGACGGAATAGCCGAAGCGCCGGGCGAGCGCCTCCATGTTCGCCATGGCGGTCGGCGTTGCGCCGAGTCCGAAGCCGCATTGGGCGGCCGACAGCAGCGCGGCGTCGTAGTCGCGCCCCATGACGCGGAACGTGACGAAGTTGGCGAAGACGTACATGAGCGCGATCTGCGCGGCGAGGATCACCAGCATCGGCAGCGCGAGTCCGGCGAGTTCCCACAGCCGCAGCGTCATCAGTGCGACGGCGAGATAAAGAGACAGCGACACGGCGCTGACGAAGTCGAGCGCCTCCGCGTCGATCTCGTGGATGCTCGCCGCCGACAGGACGTTGCGCAGCACGACGCCGACGAGCAGCACCCACACGAAGCTCGGCAGCGTGAAGCTCGGGTTGCGCGTCCACTCGGCGATCAGCAGCCCGAGCGCGATCGCGACGCTGACCAGGAACAGCGTCACGACGACACGGTCCGCCGTGAGCGGCCCCGACGCGCTCGCGCCGTCGTGCGGCCCTTCGTGATGGGATTCGCCGAGGGGCTTGCCCTGTGCCCGCAGGCGGTCGACGAGCCTGCGGCCCACCGGGCCGCCGAGCAATCCGCCGGCGACGAGCCCGAACGTCGCAGCCGCAAGCCCGATGCCGGTCGCTCCTGCCATAGCGTAATCGGCCTCGAAGCGCGCACCCCAGGCGGCGGCCGTGCCGTGACCGCCCGACATCGCTACCGAGCCGGCAACGAGGCCGAGCAGCGGATTCTGCCCGGTGGCGAACGCGACGGCGGCACCCACGACGTTCTGCAGCACGAGCACGGCCGCCACGCACGCGAAATACAGGAGCAGCGCCTTGCCACCGCGCGCGACGACACGGACGTCGGCACCAAGGCCTACGGACGCGAAGAACGCGAGCATGAGGTACGGCTGGTCGGGCCGCTCGAAGCGCACCTCGATCCCAAGCGTATGCAGCAGCAGAAACAGGAGTGCGGCGACGAGCCCGCCGCTGACCGCTTGCGGGATGGAATACTGCGCGAGGAACGGCACCCGCGACGTGGCGAAGCGCCCGAGGATCAGCACGAGTGCGGCGATCGCAATGCCGGCAGGCCCGCCGAAGGTGTACGTCATCGCGTCCCGGTGTGGAGGTCGGCGCCTCGATCATACGGGAACGGGGGCGCCGTCCCTTACAATCTCGCGCATATCGGTCGAAGGAGATTTCGTTGCGCGTGACGGTCCGGCGAGTTGCATGCGCCATCGTGGTGCTGCTGCCCGCGCTCGTGTTCGCGCAGGCGCGCCCCGACGCGCCTGAGCACCCGACCGGCTGGACAGACAAGGCGCCGGTCACCGCGAAGCACTGGATGGTCGCGGCCGCCAACCCGCTCGCGGTCGACGCCGGCTATCGCGTGATGCTGCAAGGCGGCAACGCGGTCGACGCGGCCGTCGCCATGCAGCTCGTGCTGGGCCTCGTCGAGCCGCAATCCTCGGGCATCGGCGGGGGCGGCTTCGTCCTGCTGCACGATGCGCGCACGAAGCGGCTCATCGCGTACGACGGGCGCGAGACCGCCCCCGCGGCGGCCAAACCCGACCGCTTCATGAAGAACGGCCAGCGGCTCGAGTTCTACGACGCGGTGCTGGGCGGCCGCTCGGTCGGCGTGCCGGGAACGATGCGGCTGCTCGAGACCTTGCATCGCAAGCACGGGCGCCTTGCGTGGCCGAAGCTGTTCGAGCCCGCCATCGCGCTCGCGGAATCGGGCTTCGCGATGTCGCCGCGCCTGCACCGCTTGCTGACGCTCGAGCGCTATGTCACGCAGCCGCGCCTGCGCGCGTACTTCTACGACGGCAACGGCAAGGTGCTCCCCGAAGGCACGATCCTGCGCAACCCCGCCTACGCCCGCACGCTGCGCGCCGTCGCCGCGGGCGGCGCGGACGCGTTCTACACGGGCGGGATCGCGCGCGACATCGTCGACACGGTGACCGGTCACACGTGGAACCCGGGCGACATGACGCTCGCCGACCTCGCGAATTACAAGGTCGTGGTGCGGGAGCCCGTTTGCGACACCTACCGGGCGTATCGGGTGTGCGGGTTTCCGCTGCCTTCGTCGGGCGGGATCACGGTGCTGCAGATGCTCAAGATGCTGGAGCCCTACGATCTGCCGGCGATGGGACCCGCGTCGTTCTGGTCCGTGCACTTCATGAGCGAGGCGGGGCGCCTCGCCTTCGCCGACCGCGGCGTCTACGAGGCCGACCCTGCGTATTACACGCCGCCCGCGGGGCTTCTAGACGGGGCATACCTGCGCGCGCGCTCGGCGCTGATCCGAACCGATTCGAGCCTGCGACACGCCTCACCGGGTACGCCTCCGGAGTTGCCCGACGCGAAGGCCGCCCGCGGCGCCGACGCGTCGCTCGAGCTCCCCTCCACGTCGCAAGTGTCGATCGTGGACAAGTACGGCAATGCGCTTGCCATGACGACGTCGGTGGAGGATCAGTTCGGCAGCCGCCTGATGACCGCCGGAGGCTTCCTGCTCAACAACGAGCTCACCGATTTCTCGTTCGTGCCGGAGCGCGACGGCGCGCCCGTCGCCAACCGCGTGGAGGGCGGCAAGCGCCCGCGCTCGTCGATGGCGCCGACGATCGCGTACGATCGCACGGGGCGCGTGGCCATCGTCACCGGCTCGCCCGGCGGCAGCTTCATCATCAACTACGTGGCCAAGAACCTGATCGCCATCATCGACTGGGGGCTCGATCCGCAGGCGGCGAGCGCGCTGCCCAACTTCGGCAGCCGCAACGGGCCGACCGAGCTCGAGGCCGATTCCGGCGTCGCCGATCTTGCCCCCAAGCTGCGCGCGCTCGGCGCCGATGTGGCGGTCGTGGAGCTCACGAGCGGCGTGCAGACCATCGTGCGCACGCCGACGGGCTGGACGGGCGGCGCGGACCCGCGTCGCGAAGGTGTAGCGAGAGGCCGCTAGGATGCGCACGTGACTCCCCCGCCGGTCCAGCACCTCGGCAGCAGCGCGTGCGACGCGTACCTCGACCACCTCCTGAAGCTCGGACCCGAGGACTTGCATCTGCGCTTCGGCACCACGCTTTCGCCGGAAGGCATCCGCACCTACGTCGGGCACATCGACTTCGACAACGACGCGATCTTCGGCGTCTACGGCGACGATCTTTCGCTCGTCGGGGCGGCGCATCTTGCATTCGGCAGCGATCTCGCCGAGCTCGGCGTCTCGGTCCTGTCCGACGCGCGGCGGCGCGGTGTGGGGGGCGCGCTCATCGCCCGCGCTGCCGAGCACGCCCGCAATCGTTCCACCCCGCGCCTTTACATGCACTGCCTCGCCGAGAACGCGTCGATGATCCGCCTCGCCCGCCGCGCCGGGATGGACGTCGTGGTCGAAGCCGGCGATGCCGACGCCCACGTCGAGCTCCCGCCGGCCACGCCGCTGTCGGTGACGAGCGAGATGATCGCGGACCGCGTCGCGCTGTTCGACTACGCGCTCAAGAGCAATGTCGAGACGTGGCGCCGCATGGGCGTGGCGATCGCCAAGCCGCCGCAATGAGCAGGGCCTGGCTGATGCTGATGTGCCTTACGGCGGCTGGAGCGCCTGCGCAGGAAGCGACCCTCCCGCGCAGCGTCGTGTTCGACAGGAAGGCCGCGGAGGCAGCGCGCGAGCAGCCCACCTACGTCGAAAGCATCGTGGTCATCGGGCGCGATCCGGACGTGCGGCCCGCCAGGCCGCGCTCGCTCGAGCTACGCTTCGCCGATGCGCTCGTCGCGCCGCGGCCGTCGCTCGCCGCCGGCCGCATGTTCGACAATACGCCCTGCATGTCGCTGCCCTCGACGTGGAACAATATCGGCGATGCCCATGTCCCTCTCAGCGGCTGCCCCTGACGCGCATCGCATCGTGATCGTCGGCGGCGGCGCCGGCGGATTGCCGCTCGCGACCGGCCTCGGCAATCGCTACGGGCGAGGCCGCGCGGTGGAAGTCACGCTCGTCGACCAGAACGCGACCCACGTATGGAAGCCGCTCTTGCACGAGGTGGCGGCGGGGCGCATGGACGCCGATGCGCACGCGCTCGACTACCTCGCGATCGCGTACTGGCATCGCTTCCGCTTCCGCCAGGGTTCACTTCGTGCGCTCGACCGCGCGCGCAAGGAGATCGCGCTCGACGCGGTGGTCGGCCCGGAGGGCGAGGAAGTGCTGCCGAAGCGCACGCTGCGCTACGACACGCTTATCCTGTGCCTGGGCAGCGTGAGCAACGACTTCGGCGTGCCGGGCGCGAGCGAGCACCCGATCTCGCTCGACACGCTGGCCGATGCCGAGCGGTTCCATCGCCGGCTGCTCGCCGAATGCGTGCGCGCCGACGGGCGTGCTGGCGCAGGCGGCGCCGCGGTGGTCGACATCGTGATCATCGGCGCCGGCGCGACGGGTGTCGAGCTCGCCGCCGAGATCCGGCAGACGACGCGCGCGCTCGCCGCGTACGGCCTCGACAACCTCGATCCTTCGCGCGACATCCGCATCACCATACTCGAAGGCTATGCGCGCATCCTGCCCGCGCTGTCCGAGCATGTCGCGAACGCGGCGACCGAGCTCCTCGCGAAGCTTCGCGTGGACGTGCGCACGGGCCAGCGCGTCACCGAGATCGACGCCGACGGCGTGCATACGGCAAGCGGCGAGTTCTTCCACGCCAACCTCACCGTGTGGGCGGCGGGCATCATGGCGCCGGCGGTCCTGCGCGAGCTCGACGGGCTCGAGGTCAATCGCGCGAACCAGCTCGTCGTGGGCCCGACGCTGCAGACCACGCGCGATCCGTCGATCTTCGCCTTCGGCGACTGTGCCGCCGCGCCGTGGCTCGGTCATAAATCCGCCCCCACGCTCGCTTCGCTCGCTGCCCCCCGAGGGGGCGGCTCAGTTCCTCGGGGCGGCGCTTCGGAACTGAAGGAAGGCGCCATCCTGCCGCCGCGTGCCCAGGTGGCGCACCAGCAGGCGACGCTACTCGTGAAATCGATCAAGGCGCGGCTTGCCGGAAAGCCCATGCCCGCGTTCCGCTTCCGCGACTTCGGCTCGCTCGTGTCGCTCGGCGAGCTTTCCGCGGTGGGCACGCTGATGGGGCGGCTCATCGGCGGCAGCCTTCTGATCCAGGGCCTCATTGCGCGCCTCATGTACACCTCGCTGTACAAGCTGCACCAGGTCTCGATCCATGGTCTCGTGCGCGTCGCGTTCGACACGGTCGGAAGGTTCCTGCGCGAGCGGCTCGAACCGCGCGTCAAGTTGCATTGATATGAGCCCGCTGCTTGCCGGCTTCACCTGGCTCCTGCTGTTCCAATGCGCGGGCGAAGCGCTCGTTCGCACGGCCGACCTGCCGATCCCCGGCCCCGTGCTCGGGATGGCGCTCCTGCTCGTCGTGCTGCTCGTGCGCGCGCCCGCGAGCGAGTCGATGACCGCCGCCGCCGACGGCCTCGCCAAGCACCTGTCGCTGCTGTTCGTGCCCGCCGGCACGGGTGTCATGCTTCACGTCGCGCGGATCGAGGCCGAGTGGGTCCCGATCGTCACCGCCATCGCGGTCAGCACCGTGCTCGCGATGGCGGCCACTGCAGTGGCGTTCCAGTGGATCGTGCGCCGCCAGGAGAGCGCGGAGCAAAGTTCGTGATCACGCACGAATTCTTCGAGCTGTGGGTCTATCTGGCCGCCACGCCGCTCGCGGGGCTCACGCTGACGCTCGTCGCGTATTGCGTCGGATGGTGGGTGTACACGCGCTGCGCGATGCATCCGCTCGCCAATCCGGTGTTGATCTCGGTGCTGCTCATCGTGGCCGTGCTCGTCGCCACGAGGACGTCGTACGACACATACTTCGCAGGCGCGCAGTTCGTGCATTTCCTGCTCGGCCCGGCGGTGGTCGGCCTGGCCGTGCCGCTCGCCCGCGAATGGCGCAACGTGCGCCGGCTGTGGAAGCCGATCGCGGGTGCGCTGACGGTGGGCATGGTGGTCGCCGTGATCTCCGTGCTCGGCATCGCCAAGCTGCTCGGCGCGTCGACGGTCACGCTGCTGTCGATCGCGCCGAAGTCGGTGACCGCGCCGATCGCCATGGGCATCGCGCAGAAGATGGGTGGCCTGCCGGCGCTCGCCGCCGTATTCGCTGTCGCCACCGGCATATTCGGAGCCTCCGTCGGCAAGTACGTGTTCAACGCGTGCCGCGTCGGGGACATGCGCGCCCGTGGCTTTGCGCTGGGCTTGGGCGCGCACGGCATCGGCACCGCGCGCGCCTTCCAGGTCGATACGGAAGCGGGCGCCTTCGCGAGCCTCGCCTTCGCGCTCCATGGATTGCTTGCCGCCATTCTGTTTCCGCTTGCCTATCTCGCGCTGTCGCGACTATGACGGACTTGTTCTCCGCCGCGATCCTGCTGGTCCTCGTGCTCGACCCGTTCGGCAATCTGCCGCTCGTGGTCTCCGCGCTGGCGCGCGTGCCCTCCGCGCGGCACGCGCCGATCGTGCTGCGCGAGTGCCTGTTCGCGTACGTACTCCTGCTCGCGTTCATGGCCGGCGGCCGCACGTTCATGCAGTGGCTGCAGCTTTCCGATGTGTCGCTGTCGATCGCGGGCGGCATCATCCTGTTCCTGATCGCGCTGCGCATGGTGTTCCCGCACCGCGACGGCATCTTCGGAGAGATGCGCGACGGCGAACCGTTCCTCGTGCCGCTGGCGGTGCCGTCGATCGCCGGGCCGTCGGCGCTCGCTACCGTGATGCTGATGGCCTCCCGCGACCCGGTCCATCTTTGGACCTGGGTGCTCGCGCTCACCCTGGCCATGGCGCTGACCACCGTCGTCCTGCTGTCGGCCTCGCGGCTTCAGGCCGTGCTGGGCGAGCGCGCCATCGGCGCCTTCGAGCGGCTCATGGGTCTCGTGCTGACCGCGGTGGCCGTGCAGATGCTGCTGAACGGCGTGCGAGAATTCCTGGCGCAGCTGGGGAAATGAAGTCGGCCCCCGATCTACTGGCACACCGTGCCTGGATTGCGGAACACCTGCCTGACAATCGACTTGGATTGCGTCACCGCCTTCGGCGGAGTGCCGAGGACCACTGAATACGCAAGGGATCCGCTGTCGCCGTTGAGAAACGCAAGCGTAAAGGCGCCGACCTGCGTAAGCGTGACGTGCGTCTTGTCCCATGGCTGGGTGCTGTACGCAGGCCCGGTCGTGCGATAGAGCGTCCCGCCGTACGCACCTGCGGACGTCTTCTGCGCCGTTCCCGACAGCCACAGCGGACCGCCGTCGAAGTCGTAGGTGAACCAGGTCGCGAAGATGGTGTCGCCCTGGTGCGTGAGGTTGATTCCCCAGCCCGCCTCGGACTCTGCCGGAGCGGCGTACCACAAGTCCTGGTAGTTCGCGGCGACCGCAAGGTCCGTCACGGCGTCGAACGCGCACGTCGGAAGGGGTCCGAACACCTGGCGTGTGATGGCTTTGGACTGGACGACGCCGTTCACTGTGTAGGCGAAGAGTCCGTTGTTCGCGTCGATAAACGTAATCGTTGCACTGCCGACAGGCGCGACCGTGACAAGGGCAGGGTTGAATGGCTGCGCATCAAACGGCGGACCGCGGGTCTGATTGAGCGTGCCCGAATAGACACCGTCCGCTACCTTGTCGGCGGTCATCGTCAACCACCATGCTTTTCCTGTCGCATCGTACGTGAACCAGGTGGCGAAGATCGTGTCGCCTTGGTGCGCGAAGTTGATGCCCCAACCTGCCTCCGACTCCGCCGGCGCCGCGTACCAAAGTCCCTGATAGTTGACGGCGAAGGGTTGCTGGAGATTGACACGGAATTCCGCAAGCCCGGCCTTCGGCTGGGTGTCCGTGGTGAACACGGCTTCGCTTCCCAGCGGAATCTCCTCCGGTGTGGCACCGAGGACGTTGGCCGCCATATCGGGGTAGAAGTAATGCCACCCGACGACGTTCGACCGCGAGCTTGCAAAACGCAGCTCCTCGCGAATCCATGCGGCCTGCCCAGCTTCCGTGTAAGGGAAGTCGGGCATCGGCGCCGAGACGATTCCGCCCACGACCGCGGACGGGTAGGAAGCTTCCACAAGCATCACCCGCTTGCCTGTGATCGCTGCCATGCGTTCGGTACTCAACGCGAGCCGCTTGAACCAGCAGGCTTTCGGATAATTCTCGAGCTTCCAGGGCGTCGTGGCATACGGATGCGACAGCGCGGCATAGTCGTACGGAACGCCGAGGTCCTGCATCGCTTGGAAGAAAGCGGGCACGAACACATTGCCAGGGGTAAACTCGAGGCCCGCGATGTGCACGATCAACCGCGCGTTCGGATCCGCGCGTTTGACGCCGGAAGCGGCGGCCTTCAAAAGCATCGCCTCTATCGGCCACACATTGTCGCGCATCCACGTCATGTCCCTCGTGGGATTGACCCCCGGCGGGACGGCGATGCGGGATCCAGGAAGGAAGTCGAGGATCCCGATGTCGATCTCGTTGCCGAGCGCGTACTTCTCCACGTTGAGGCCGCGCGACTTGAAGTACGCGACCGTTTCGTACACGTTCTGCTCGAGCAGCGGCGCGATCTCCTCGGGCGTCTTGTTCGCCCAGTCCGGCGGTGCCCTTTGCAGCCCCCAATATGCCGCCGACGGACTTAGCAAGAGCTGAACTTCCTGGCGCAGACCGCGCGCAGCGCCCTGCAGAAGCGTTTCCGCCGCGTATTCGCGTGCCGACCAGAAATAGTCCTGCCAGGCGAGGGATCCCCATTGCGCGGCCGGCGTCGCGGCGAGCTCGGGTGCGCTCTGCGTGGTCACGCTGGTTTTCACCCAGCCGAATCCGTTCTGCGCGGCGAAATCGAAGAAGTCGCGCGCCTTCCAGGCTTGGCGCCAATAGCGCTGGACCGGATAGTTCTCGACGAAGGCTGCGACGGCGAAGTCGGAGCGCTTGTCGTAGAAGACCGGCTGAGTGTAGGCAATGTCGTCGGTCGTGCCGGAATTGAGCTTGAAGTTGTCGTAGTAGGCCGTGAATCCGCGCTGCGTGCCGACGTTGAACGCCGAAAGATTGACATATGCGGGCGTCGAGGGAACGGTCATCGTCGCGACGCTGGTCCACTGAGCGGCGCCCGAGGGCCGATAGAGGTACTGGACTGTGCCCCCGGCGCGCACGAGCCGTAGCGTGCCTGCCTGCGAAGAGTCGACGACAAGGTTCGAGTTGTTCGGTGCGAGCTCGGGCAGCGAGGCATAGGCCTGAACCCCATCGAGGCCGGCAAGGCGCGCGCGCTGGACGCTCACGTAACGGGCGTCATCCCAGTATGCGCTCAGCGAGATGTTGAGTCCCCCGCTCGTCGGCGATTGCGCGAGGCCATCGCCAAAGCGGAAATCGACCTGCATGTCGAAATCGCCGACAAGACGTGCCTGTGAGATCACGCTGCCGCTTGTGCAAGAGTCCGTTCCGCTCGGCGATAGAGCGAGCTCGCCACCCGGCTGTGCGGCGCTGCCCTTGTAGCTGATGTCCTCCCAGCGGCACCAGTCAAGCGCAGCCGCGTCAAAGCTGTCGTCGATGGTGGACGCACCGAATGCTGACGGGGCGAGCCCGAGCACCGCGAGCAGCGACAGGGCCGTCACCAGGTGTCGGATCGAAAGCCGCCATCGCCATCGAAGTTGTCTCAGCATGGCAAATGGAGATCCTGCTAAACGGTGTGCGAGAATTCCTGGCGCAGCTCGGGCGTAGACCCGCCGCGGAATAGCGCGCACGGCGCGGCGTTGACATGCAAATGAGACTTCCACCGCACGAACGCTACGGCGCCGTCGCCATCGCGCTCCACTGGATCGCGGCGGTGCTCGTCCTCGCGAACTGGGCGGTGGGCCTGACGATGGTGCCTATGCCCTTC
>DATJXV010000151.1:0-6111 GCA_035499955.1 Casimicrobiaceae bacterium | reverse complement strand
CGAGCACCAGCATGACAAGGAGCTGCCCGCGCAGGAACTCGGCGAGCACGTCGTCGATGTCGGTGACGATGGAGTGCGTCTTGCCGAGCCAGTTGCGCGGCACGAGCGTGTAAAGCCGCTCCCAGATCATGTTCCAGTCGCGCAGCAGATAGAACATGACGACCGGGACGAGCGCGATGTTGACCAGGATCCCGATCAGGATGCGCCCGCCGCTGCGCAGCCCCGACAGAAGATGCAGGGAAAGATCGCGCAAGTCCTGGACGTTCTCGGCGACGAGCGCCTTGAGCGACACGAGGTCGAGGGCCACCGCGATGCCGAACTGCTGCTCGATCCACGGCGCCACCCCGCCGATGATCTGCGCGGCGAAATCGGGAATGCGCCGCACCGCGAGCACGACCTCCGACTGAACCAGGGGGATCAGCACGACGAACAGCGCGAGCAGCAGGATGCCGAACAGGAGCACGACGATCGTCGTCGCCGCGCCCCGCGAGATGCGATGCTCGCACGCCCAGGCGACGAGCGGCGTGCCGAGGTACGCGAGGATCGCGCCGATCAGAAACGGCGTAAGCACCGGCCCGAGGTAGCGCAGGCCGAGGAACAGCACGAGCGCGGCGGCGACGATCCACAGGTAGCTTCGCACGGTCACCGGCCGATGCGCGTGCGGCGGCGGCACGGCGGGCGGTTCCGCGAGCGCGCGCTCGTCCTGCGGCGTTGGGCGGGTCTCGTTCATTTCCGGTAGAATCCGGCGCGCCATCGAACGCCTGCTTAGCGCCAAGCGGATCCCGCGGCATTGTAGTGGTTCCGCCGCGGCTCGCGGCGCCCGCCCCCATGCCGCCCGCCGATTCCCCTTCCCTTTCCTACCGCGACGCGGGTGTCGACATCGACGCCGGCGACGCGCTGGTCGACCGCATCAAGCCCTTCGCACGGCGCACGCTGCGGCCCGAAGTGCTGGCCGGCATCGGCGGCTTCGGCGCGCTGGTCGAGATCGGCAAGCGCTTCAAAGAGCCGGTGCTCGTTGCCGGCACCGACGGCGTGGGCACCAAGCTCAAGCTCGCCTTCGCGCTCAACCGCCACGACACGATCGGCATCGATCTCGTCGCGATGAGCGCGAACGACATCCTGGTGCAGGGCGCCGAGCCGCTGTTCTTCCTCGACTACTACGTCTGCGAGCGGCTCGACGTCGACGTGGCCGCCGAAGTGATCAAGGGCATCGCGAAGGGCTGCGAGGAGGCGGGCTGCGCGCTGATCGGCGGCGAAACCGCGGAGCACCCGCGCGCCTTCCCGCCCGGCGAGTACGACCTCGCCGGGTTCGCCGTGGGCGTGGTCGAGAAATCCGGCATCGTCGACGGCCGCTCGATCGCGCCCGGCGACGCGGTCATCGGCATCGCGTCCTCGGGGCCGCATTCCAACGGCTTCTCCCTCATCCGCAAGATCCTCGAGCGCAGCGGCGCCGACCTCCACGCGCCGTTCGACGGCACCACGCTCGGCGCCGCGCTCCTCACGCCGACGCGCATCTACGTCAAGCCCGTGCTCGCGCTGATGCACGCGCTTCCCGTGAAGGGCATGGCGCACATCACGGGCGGCGGCCTTCTCGAAAACGTGCCGCGCATGCTCCCGCAGGGGCTCCAGGCGCGCCTGTCGCGCGCGACGTGGACGCGCCCGCCGATCTTCTCGTGGCTGCAGCGGCACGGCAACGTCGCCGACGACGAGATGCACCGCGTGTTCAACTGCGGCATCGGCATGGCGCTCGTCGTCGCCGCGGATCACGGCGAGCGCGCGATCCGCCTGCTCGCCGACGCCGGCGAGCGCGCGCACCGCATCGGCAGCATCGTCGCGCGAGGCGCCGGCGAACCGCCGACCGTGGTCGTATAGCCGGCCTTGCCGGGCACGATGCCCACGCCACGCATCACGGTCCTCATCTCGGGACGCGGCTCGAACCTGGGTGCGCTGCTGGCCGCCGGGGAGGCGGGCACGCTGGGCGGGGCGATCGTGCGCGTCATCTCCAACCGCGCCGACGCGGCCGGCCTTGCGATTGCCGCCGAGCACGACGTCGCCACGAGCGTGGTCGAGCATCGCGGCTTTGCGGCGCGCGAGGATTTCGACACGGCGCTCGCGCACGCCGTCGACCGCGACAACCCCGACCTCGTCGTCCTCGCGGGGTTCATGCGCGTGCTCGGCGCGGCGTTCATCGAGCGCTACGCCGGACGCATCATCAACATCCATCCTTCGCTGCTGCCCGCCTATCCCGGCCTGCATACGCACCGGCGCGCGCTCGCGGACGGCGTGCGCATCCACGGCTGCACGGTGCATTTCGTGACCCCGTCGGTCGACGTCGGGCCCATCGTCGCGCAGGCCGCCGTCCCGGTGCGCGACGGCGACGACGAGGAGGCGCTCGCGGCGCGCGTGCTCGCCGCGGAACACGTGCTGCTGCCGCGGGTCGTACGGTGGTATTGCACGGGACGCCTCGTCATCGAAGGCGGCCGCGTCCACGTTAGGAGCACGTTGTCTTCGCCGAAAGGCGCGCTCTTCTCGCCCGGCGAGTAAATTCGCACGTGGGCCCTTGAGGGTCCTACCCCCTGGATCGTGTCCGCCGCCGCCCCCGCCACCACGCTCCTGTCGGTCTCGCTGCGCCTCGCGCAGGCGCAGGCGACGGCCCGCACGCGGCGGCTGCTCGTCGGTGCGCTCGTCCTGTCGCTTTGCATCCACCTGGCGTTCACGCTCTGGCCCGTCGGTACCGCGATCTCGCCGGACACGGTCCCGCTGACGGCGACCATCACCGAGCTTCCGCCGCCGCCCAAGCCGTCCGCGCTGCCCACACCCAAGCCCACGGCCAAGCCCAAGCCCAGGCGGACCTCGCCCGTGGTGACGCCTGCGCCGGCGCCCGCCGAGGAACCGGCGGAGCTCGCGGCGGCGTCCGCCGCGCCCGTCGCGAGTGAAGCGCCTCCGCCGCCAAGCGAGGCCGTCCAGGAAGCCGCCGAGGTCGTCCCGGGCGCCGTCGTCGACCAGAAGGCGCTGCCGCCGCGCATCGACCTCGCGTACAAGGTGTTCTGGGGCACGCGCGGGTTCCTGATCGGCGATGCCGTCTATCGCTTCGAGCACAAGGGTCATCGCTACCGCATCCGCACGGTCGGCGAGGCACGCGGGCTCGCCGCGCTCGTGCTGCGCGGACAGGGCAAGCTCGAGAGCAGCGGCCTCATCACCGACGAAGGGCTGCAGCCGCTGCTGCTTCGCGTGGAGCGCGGCGGCCCGGACCGGGTCGAGACCGCCGTATTCGACTGGGAAGCGGGCATCGTCACGATGCACGACGACCAGACGGCGCCGCTCGATCTGCCGACCTTCGATCCGCTTTCGCTCATGTGGCAGTACTACTTCACGCCGCCGACCGCCGACACCGTGACCGTCACCGTCGCGACACCGCGCAAGCTCGCGCGTTACACGATCACGCGCGAGGCGACGGAGACGATCGAATGGCCCAACGGCCCGATCGAGGCCGAGCGCTGGCACAGGATGAGCGAGGACGGCAAGACCGACGCCTACATCTGGCTTGCGCCGTCGTTGCGCTACATCCCGGTCAAGATCCGGGTGTCGAACACCGCGCGCGGGACGCTCGAGGTCATGCTCGACAGCATCCGCGTGGACGAGGACCCTGCAGCCGTGGGCCGCGACGAGCTCGCGATGCCGCGCGTCGACCCGGCGGAGTACGGGCCCGCGCCCGACTCGCCGGTTGCGCCCCCGAAGCCGGCGGAGACGTTCCCGACGATGACGGGGCAATGACCGCCGAAGGGCCGTCCCGAGGCGGTCGCCTCCTCAGGGGGAGGCGGCGCGAAGCGACGCTTCGGGGGGGGCAATGACCGGTCTGCGCGCGGGCGAGCTAGCGTCGCTGGCGGCGGCCATCGCTTTGGTGCGCCGCTTCGCCACACCCGCCGACAACGGCTTGTCCGCCTTCTTTCGCGCGCACCACGAGCTCGGCGCGCGCGACCGCGCCTTTATCGCCGAGGGAGTGTTCGCCTTCCTGCGCAGGATGCGCTCGCTTACCGTGCTCGCCGAGTCGTCCGATCCGCGACGTCTCGCGCTCGCGGTGCTCGTGCGCGAGATGGGCCGCTCGCTGCGCGACCTGGCCCCTGCCCTGTCCGCGTCCGACGACGTGTGGGTGCGCGCGTTGAAGTCGCGCCTTCACAACACCCTTCCGCCCGCCGTCGCGCACGACCTGCCGGATTGGCTGTGGGCGCGGGTCGGAGAGGCGTATGGCGAGACCGTTCGGTCCTCGCTCGCACGCTCCTGGCTCGTACCGGCGCCGCTCGACCTGCG
Source organism: Casimicrobiaceae bacterium (assembly GCA_035499955.1). Lineage (GTDB taxonomy): Bacteria > Pseudomonadota > Gammaproteobacteria > Burkholderiales > Casimicrobiaceae > VBCG01. The sequence continues at coordinate 1,803 of DATJXV010000151.1, read as the reverse complement.
CGTCAACCCGGCGAAGACCACCCGTGAAGCCGCGCTGGCCGCGCTCGTCGCGGAAGGCTTTCACGCGCACGCGACGCCGTACTCGCCGCTCGGCATCCGGGTCGGCGGCCGTCCCTCGCTCGCCCACCACGCGTGGCTCGCCGACGGCCGCCTCGAAGTGCAGGACGAAGGCAGCCAGCTCGTCGGCTACGTCGTCGCGCCGCGGCGCACCGACATGGTGGTGGACTTCTGCGCGGGAGCGGGCGGCAAGACGCTGCTGCTGGGCGCGCTCATGCGCTCGCAGGGACGCCTCTACGCCTTCGACGTCGCGGAGCACCGCCTCGCCAAGCTCGCGCCCCGGCTCGCGCGCTCGGGCTTGTCCAACGTGCACCCGCAGGCGCTATCGGGCGAGCGCGACGCGAAGGTGAAGCGCCTCGCCGGCAAGATCGACCGCGTGCTGGTCGACGCGCCGTGCACGGGCTTCGGCACCCTGCGGCGCAATCCCGACCTCAAGTGGCGCCAGCCCGAGTCCGCCGTCGGCGAGCTCGCGGCGCGGCAGGCGGCGATCCTCGACGCGGCATCGACGCTCGTGAAGCCCGGCGGCCGCGTCGTCTACGCGACGTGCAGCGTGCTGCCCGAGGAGAACGAACGCATCGTGGAAGGCTTTCTCGCCGCTCACCCGCAATTCGCGATGGGCGACGCCGCGGCCGAGCTCGCGCGCGCGGGCATCGCGCTCGACACGGGACCCACGCTCAAGCTTCTTCCGCACGTGCACGGCTGCGACGGCTTTTTCGCGGCGGTGCTGACGCGCACCGCGGCGCATTAGAATCGCAGTCCTCATGCTCGCCCCAATCGATTTCACGCGCCTGCAGGACGCGCTGCTGTCGCCTCTGTACTGGCTCGAGCTCACGCTCGTCGTGGCTTGCCTGGGCGTGGCGTGGCTGATCGACCGCCGCCTCGAGACCCGGGCCCGCGCGAGCAATACGCCGAGCCGCCATCCGCGCCTTTCCGGCGGCGTCGGCCGCGTCGTGTTCTCGCTGGTCGCGCTGCTTCTCCTGGTCATCGTCCGGCCCGTGTTCCGCATGGCCGGCGGCGTGCCGTTCTTCATCGAGATCGCGATACCGCTCCTGATTGCGCTCGCGATCATCCGCATGCTCGTGTACGTCATGCGCAAGCTGTTCGCGAACTCGGCCTGGCTCAAGACCTCCGAGCGCGCGATCGCGTTCTCGATCTGGGCGCTCGCAGTCCTGTACTTCGTCGGCGTGCTGCCCGAAGTCGGGCGCGAGCTCGACGCGATCGTGCTGCCGATCGGCAAGGCGTCCGTGTCGCTGCTCACCATCGCCAAGGGCGCCGCCGCCGTCGTCGCCACGCTCATCGTGACGCTGTGGCTGTCGGGCCTCATCGACCAGCGGCTGAACGACGCAACGACGATCGACACCAACACGCGCGCGCTCCTGTCCAAATTCCTGCGTGCCGTGCTGCTCGTGGTCGGCGTGCTCGTCGCGCTCGAGGCGATCGGCTTCGACCTGACGCTGCTCACCGTGTTCGGAGGCGCGCTGGGCGTCGGCATCGGGCTCGGCCTGCAGAAGTTCGCGGCCAACTACATCGCAGGCTTCACCATCCTGCTCGACAAGTCGATCCGCCTGGGCGACATGATCACCGTCGACGGCCGTCAGGGCCGCGTGGCTAAGGTGACGTCGCGCTACGTCGTGCTGCGCGCGCTCGACGGCATCGAGGCCATCGTCCCGAACGAGACGCTGGTGACGACCACCGTGCTCAACCATTCGCACGCCTCGCACGACATCCGGGTGAGCACCACCGTGC
>DATJXV010000150.1:0-31741 GCA_035499955.1 Casimicrobiaceae bacterium | reverse complement strand
ACGCCTTCGCCTCCCCTCCAAACAGCTTCGACAGCACCAGCGTCATCGCCGCCGTCAGCGTCGTCTTGCCGTGGTCCACGTGCCCAATCGTGCCCACGTTCACGTGCGGCTTCGTACGTTCGAATTTACCCTTGGCCATGTCGTCTCCAGCTTTTTCCGATTTTTCAGCCGGCAATCGACGGGCTTTGTCCGCGATTGCCGGGTACTGTTCCGCCGAAAAGTAGGGGTTTACTTTTTGGCGAAGCGTTCCTGGTGCCCATGGCGCGGATCGAACGCGCGACCTCTCCCTTACCAAGGGAGTGCTCTACCACTGAGCTACATGGGCGCTCGTATGCCGTCCTATGCGCGTTGCCTGCGGATCTTGGAGCGGGTGAAGGGAATCGAACCCTCGTCGTAAGCTTGGAAGGCTTCTGCTCTACCATTGAGCTACACCCGCCTGTCAGGCTCGATTCCCGATTGGTGGAGGGGGAAGGATTCGAACCTTCGAAGGCAGAGCCGGCAGATTTACAGTCTGCTCCCTTTGACCGCTCGGGAACCCCTCCCGAAAGCTTCCACCGCAGAAACGTGCGATTGTAGCAGCCCAGGAGGGGGGCGGTCAAACGACGCTGGCGCGCAGCCTCATTGCGCGGCGGCGGCGCAAGTGCCTTGCGGATCAATGACTTAGACTGTCGAGGAGCGGCCGGGCTCACGCGCCGCCGGCGCCGCCGGCAGGGTATCGGCGCTTCGCGAAGGCGCGCCGTTTTCGGCCTCTTTCGGCACCCGCGTGATCCGCCGTGACGGCAGGCGAACCGAGAACGTGCTGCCTTTTCCCGGCTCGCTGGCGATCAGGAGGTCGGCCTGGTGGCGCAGGAGCACATGCTTCACGATCGCGAGCCCAAGGCCCGTCCCGCCCGTGGCGCGCGAGCGCGAGCGGTCGATGCGGTAGAAACGCTCCGTGAGGCGCGGGAGGTGCTCTGGCGCAATCCCGATCCCGGAGTCCATGACCGAGAACACGCCCGCGCCGTCGGCATCGATGCGCCAGCGCAGGGCAATCGTTCCGCCCGCCGGCGTGTAGCGGATCGCGTTCGACACGAGATTGCCGAACGCGCTCGCGAGTTCGTCGCGGCTGCCGAGAATCGTCGCCGCCTCGCCGATCTCGAGCGTCACCTCGTGTTGCCCGTGCGACAGACCCTTCGCGTCGGCCGAGAGCGCAAGCATGAGCGGCACGACGGCAAAAGCCTCTTCCGCGAGCGTGTTGTGCTCGCTTTCGAGCGACGACAGCGTGAGCAGGTCCTCGACCAGGCGCTGCATGCTCGCCGCCTGCTCGCGCATGAGCGAGAGGAAACGGGTGCGCTGCCGCTCGTCGAGGTCGAGCTCCTGCAGCGTCTCCACGAATCCACTGATCACCGTGAGCGGCGTCTTGAGCTCGTGCGAGACGTTGGCAATGAAGTCGCGACGCATGCGCGCCACCGCCTCCATGTGCGTGACGTCGCGCGCAATCAGGAGCTTCTCCGCGACGCCGAAGGGGACGATCTGGATGGCGAGCGTCACGTCGGCATCGCGGTGGGAGTCGACGAGCACCGATTCGCGGTAGTCGGCGGCGTCCAGGTAGCGGACGAACTCGGGTTGGCGCACGAGGTTGACGAGCGGCGCGCCCGTATCGTGCGCGAGGTCGAGGCCGAGCAGCGACTGGGCGCGCGCGCTCGCCCACTTGATGCGATTCTGCGTGTCGAGCACCAGCATCCCGTCCGGGATCGCCTCGGCGGCGCTCTGGAAGCGCTCGATCGTGTGCGCGAGGTCGCGCTCGTGCGCGCGCCGCGCGCGCATACGCCGGTAGAGCGCGGACATGGCGTCGCGCCACACGCCGCTGCCCTCGGGGACGCTCGCCTCGCCATCGCCGCCGGCCCATTGCGCAAAGCGGTCGAGCTGCACGATGTGATGGATGAGCAGCGCGCCCCACGTGGGCACGAGCAGCGCGAGCGCCCAGCCCCCTCCCACGAACGCCCAGAGCAGGAGCGCCGCGGCGAGGATCAGGAGCGGCGCCGCTGCGGCCGACAGTAGGAGGGGGCTCGGCCGTCGCATGTTCGGTGCCGCGATTCTAGCGTGGCGCGGCGAGCCGGTAGCCGCTTCCCCGCACGGTCTCGATCAGGGTGTCGAGCCCGAACGGCTCGAGCGCGAGACGGAGCCTCCGGATGTGGACGTCGACGGTGCGCTCCTCGATATAGACGTGGTCGCCCCACACGAGATCGAGCAGCTGCGCCCGTGAGTGCACGCGCTCCGGCCGAGCGAGCAGGAAGCGCAGGAGCCGGAATTCCGTCGGGCCGAGATTGACGTTCTGGCCGTTCGCGGTCACGCGATGGGTCGCGGGATCGAGGCGAAGCGCACCGGCGGCGAGCGGCTCCTGCGCGGCCTCCGGCGCGCGCCGGCGCAGCACCGACTTGATGCGCGCCTTCAACTCGCGCGGCGAGAACGGCTTGGTTACGTAGTCGTCCACCCACGCCTCGAGGCCCGCGACGCGGTCCGCCTCGTCCGTGCGTGCCGTGACCATGATCACCGGCAGCTCCTTCGTGCGGGCGTCGCCGCGCAGCTGCTTCGCGAACGCGAGCCCCGACTGCCCCGGAAGCATCCAGTCGAGGAGCACGAGGTCGGGCAGCGAATCCTTGAGCAGCGCCTGCGCCGTTTCGGCGTCGGCGGCCTCCTTCACCTCGTACCCGGCGTCGACCAGGTTGATCTTGAGGAGCTCGAGGATCGCGGGCTCGTCCTCGACGACGAGGATCGTCGGCATCATGGCGACCGGCTTTCCATTCAGCTGCTCTCGCCTTCCGCGACTTCCGCGCGTATCTGGTCGCCCGTCGCGTGCCGCACGTCGATGCCCTTCACCACCTGCACGACCGCTTCGGCGATGTTCTTGGCGTGATCGCCGATGCGCTCGATCGACTTGGCGATGAACACGATCTCGAGGGCCGGGCTGATCGTGCGCGGGTCCTCCATCATGTAGCTGATGAGCTGGCGCAGGATGGCGGAGAAGGCGGCATCGATCTCGTCGTCGAGGTCGATCACCTCCGCCGCGGCGTTGACGTCGAGGCGGGCGAACGAGTCGAGCGCAAGCTGGAGCATGTCCTTGGCGCGCTCGGCGGCGCGCGCGACGTCGAAGAAGCGCACCTGGTTGAGACGCGAGTTCTGCGAGGCCTGTGTGGCCTTCTTCGCGATCTTCTTGGTCTCGTCGCCGACGCGCTCGAGGTCGTTCACGATCTTGGTGACCGTCAGGATCATGCGCAGGTCGATCGCGGCGGGCTGGCGCTTGGCGATGATCTGGCTGCACTGCTGGTCCATGTCGACCTGCATGCGGTTGATCGTCTGCTCGTTGGCGCCGACCTCCTCGCTGATGCCCTGGTCGTCGTTGCCCTCGACGAGCAGGATGGCGCGCGCCAGCTGCGTCTCGACGAGGCCGCCCATCGTGAGCACGCCGCTCCGGATGGCCTCCATCTCGTTGTCGAACTGCTTGTGCGTGTGCTCGGTCATCGCGTCCTCCTAGCCGAAACGGCCGGTGATGTAATCCTCGGTTTCTTTGCGCTTCGGCTTGAGGAAGATCTGGTCGGTCTCGCCGAACTCGACGAGCTCGCCCAGGTACATGTAGGCCGTATAGTCGGACACGCGCGCGGCCTGCTGCATATTGTGCGTCACGATGGCGATGGTGTAGTCGGTCTTGAGCTCGGTGATGAGCTCTTCGATCTTCGCCGTCGAGATGGGATCGAGGGCGGAGGTCGGCTCGTCGAGCAGGAGCACCTCCGGCTTCACCGCCACGGCGCGCGCGATGCAGAGCCGCTGCTGCTGGCCGCCGGACAGCGCCATGCCGCTCTGCTTCAGCTTGTCCTTCGCCTCGTCCCACATCGCGGCCTTGGACAGGGCCCATTCCACGCGCTCGTCCATCGCGCGCTGGCCGAGGCTCTCGTAGAGCCGCACGCCGAACGCGATGTTGTCGTAGATCGACATCGGAAACGGTGTGGGCTTCTGGAACACCATGCCGACTTTCGCCCGCAGCAGGTTCAGGTCGACGCGCGATTCGAGCATGTTGCGGCCGTTGAAGATGATCTCCCCGGACGCGCGCTGTCCCGGGTACAGCGAGTACATGCGGTTGAACGTGCGCAGCAGCGTCGACTTGCCGCAGCCCGAGGGCCCGATGAACGCGGTCACGCGACGCTCGGCAATGTCGAGGTTGATGTTCTTCAGACCCTGGAACTTGCCGTAGAAGAAGTCGAGATCGCGGATCGACATCTTGGGCTTGGCCGGCGGCAGCGAAGAAGGCGCGACTTCGGGGCGCGACACGAGGTTGGTCTCGTTCATGGTCAGGGCCTGTTCGGACTATCGGACCTGCGCCTGGCGGAACACCGACCGGGCGAGGATGTTGATGACGAGCACGGTGAGCGTGATGAGCAGCGCTCCGGCCCAGGCGAGCACGCGCCAGTCGTCGTAAGGGCTCAAGGCGAACTGGAAGATCACGACCGGCAGGTTGGCCATCGGCGCGTTCATGTCGACGCTGAAGAACTGGTTGTTGAGCGCGGTGAACAGGAGCGGAGCCGTCTCGCCCGACATGCGCGCCACGGCGAGCAGGATGCCGGTGATGACGCCGCCGCGCACCGCCTTCAGCGTCACCATGAGGATGACCTTCCACATGGGTGCGCCGAGCGCGACGGCGGCCTCGCGCAGGCTGTTCGGCACGAGGAGCAGCATGTTCTCCGTCGTGCGCACGACCACGGGAATGGCGATGAGCCCGAGCGCCACCGATCCCGCCCATCCGGAGAAGTGGCCCACCTGCGCCACGTAGATGGTATAGACGAAGAGGCCGATCACGATCGACGGTGCCGACAGCAGGATGTCGTTGATGAAGCGGGTCGCCTTGGCGATCCAGCCCGACTTGCCGTACTCGGCGAGGTAGATGCCGGCGAGGATCCCGATGGGGGTGCTGATGAACGTCGCCACCAGCACGATCAGCACGCTGCCCAGAATCGCATTGGCGAGTCCTCCCGCGGACCCCGGAGGGGGCGTCATCTGCGTGAACAGCGTAGGCGACAGGGCCGTGAACCCCTGCCAGAACAGCACGCCGAGGATCCAAAGCAGGAAGAACATGCCGAACCCCATCGTGGCGAGCGACATGACCAGGTTGAAACGGTTGACGAAGACGCGTTTGCGGTAGAGCGTGTTCATGGCGGCGCCTCGTCAGGTCTTCTTGCCTTCGCCGCGGGCGAGCTGCGCGATCAATGCGCGCGACAGCGCCAGGACGATGGTCGTGAGCACGAACAGCACGAGGCCGAGCGCGATGAGGGAGGCGCGGTGAACGGGGTCGGCGGCTTCGTTGAACTCGTTGGCGAGCGCGGAGGCGATGGAGTTACCGGGCTCGAACAGCGACGGGCTGATGCGGTAGGCGTTGCCGATCACGAACGTCACCGCCATTGTCTCGCCCAGCGCGCGGCCGAGCCCAAGCATGACGCCGCCGATGACGCCCACCTTGGTGTACGGGAGCACGACGTTCCACACCACTTCCCACGTGGTGCAGCCGATCCCGTACGCCGACTCCTTCAGCACCGGCGGCACGATCTCGAACACGTCGCGCATCACCGACGAGATGAACGGGATGACCATCACGGCCAGGATGATCCCCGCCGACAGCATGCCGATGCCGTTCGGCGCGCCGCGGAACAGCGGCCCGAGGATCCAGACGGGACCGAGGATCGTCGAGAGGAAGGGCTGGATGTAGTCGCCGAAGATCGGGGCGAAGACGAACAGCCCCCACATGCCGTAGATGATCGACGGGATCGCCGCCAGCAGCTCGACCGCCGTGCCGAGTGGCCTCTTGAGCACCGCCGGGCACATCTCGGTCAGGAACAGCGCGATGCCGAAGCTCACCGGCACGCCGATGGCGAGCGCGATCGCCGAGGTGACGAGCGTGCCGTAGATGGGCGCGAGCGCGCCGAACTGGCTCGTGACCGGGTTCCAGACGTTGGTCACGAAGAACGCGAAGCCGAACTTGTCGAGCGCCGGGATCGCCGCGTAGCCGAGCGCGAGCAGGATGCCGAGCAGGAGGGCGAGGACGAAGAGCGCGAAAAAACGCGTCGTGTTCTCGAACAGCCAGTCCTGCCAGCGCGCCGCGGCCCTGCGCTCGGAAGGCGGCGTGGGTGCCCGGGCGACGAGCGTCTCCTGTGACAGGTCCATGGGCGCGGGCAATGCGGCAGTGGCGGAATCAGCGCTCATTATCCCTCTCCATGCAAAAACCGGCCGCGAAGCCTGCGCATTCGCGACCGGTCGTCCTGCTTTGGCTGCGCTCTCGCGCGGCGAGGCGTTCCTTTTTGGCCCGTGCCCGGGTGCGCGGTCAGTTCCACACCGGCTTGCCGGCGCCGTCCTTGACCTGCGTCTTCCACGCCGAGGCGATCATCTGCGTCAGGTTGTTCGGCAGCGGGACGTAGTCGAGCTCCTCGGCCATCCTGTCGCCGTGCTTGAACGACCACTCGAAGAACTTCATCACCGCGGCCGCGTTCTCGGGCTTCGCCTGCGTGGTCTGGAGGAGGATGAAGCTCGTCGCCGCGATGGGCCACGAATCCTTGCCGGGCGAGTTGGTGATGATCTGGTAGAAGCCCGGCGCATTCTTCCAGTCGGCCAACGCCGCGGCCGCCTGGAACGTCGCCATGTCGGGCTTGGGATATTGGCCGTCCTTGTTCTGCACGAGCGCGTAAGGCATGTTGTTCTTCTTCGCGTACGCGTACTCGACGTAGCCGATCGAGCCCTTGATGCGCTGCACGTAGGCGGCTACACCTTCGTTGCCCTTGCCGCCCACGCCCTCCGGCCACGACACCGCGGTCGCCGAGCCGACCTTGGTCTTCCACTCCTCGCTCACCTTCGACAGGTAGTCGGTGAAGTTGAACGTGGTGCCCGAGCCGTCCGAGCGGCGCACGACCGTGATCGGGTCGTTGGGAAGCTTCAGCCCGGGATTCAGGTCCGTGATCGCCTTGTCGTTCCAGGACTTGATCTTGCCGAGGTAGATGTCGGCGAGAACGGCGCCGGTCAGCTTCATCGTGCCCGGCGCCACGCCCTCGATGTTCACGACGGGCACGATGCCCCCGATGATCGCGGGGAATTGCATGAGGCCCGCCGCCGCGAGCTCCTCGGGCTTGAGCGGCATGTCCGACGCCCCGAAGTCGACGGTCTTGGCCTTGATCTGAGCGATGCCGCCCCCCGATCCGATCGATTGGTAGTTCATGCCGACGCCGGTCTCTTTCTTGTACGCGTCGGCCCACTTGGCGTAGATCGGATAGGGAAACGTGGCCCCCGCCCCGGTGATATCCATCGCGTACGCCGTGAGGCCGAATGCCACCGCCGCGCCCGCAACCAGGCTTTGCATGATCGGTGTCCGCTTCATCGCTAAGTCCCCGAAATTATTCGACAAGGCGGATTCTGGCCTGCACGTGTTACATCGGCGTGACAGCCGGGTTACCGCCATTGGCGTCTCCCGGAAGCGCTTTTCGTGCGACGCCGCCGCGGCGGCGGCCGATTGTGACACTGAGGCCGCCGCGTTTCGGGTATAACGCCGGTTTCCGATCCGGTAGCACGGGGAAGGGCAAGCGGGAGCGCGCATGAAGGAAACGAAGGAGCGAACGAAGAAGAAGGTCGACCTGGGACGCTGCGGCGATGTCACGCTGCACCTGTCGGCGGACGCGAAGCGCCTGCTGCTCGAGTTCGAGACCCAGCCCGATGGGCTCGACAAGACGGGCCTCAACGCGTTCATCGACGCCTTGAAGAAAGTGCGGGAGAAGATGGAACGCTAAAAGCAGTCCGCAACGCGGCTGTCACGGAGTTCGGCTAGCGTGTGCTCACGCTCGCGCAATCACGAGGAACCGATGGCCCACGCGGAACCGGCGTTGCAACCGCCGACGGTCGAAGGCTTCAGTCTCGACCCCGACCTCATCCGCTCCATATTCCGCCACGCGCGCCCGCTCGGTCACCGCGAAGCGGCCGACGAGCTCAACCTCGGATTCGGCTTTCTCTATTACGCGCTCGCGCGCATGCTGCGGCCGCGCCACGTCGTGGTCATCGGCTCCGGCTTCGGCTTTTCGGTGGTCTGCTTCGCGCTCGGGCTCCGGGACAATCGCAAAGGCGAACTGAGTTTCGTCGATCCTTCGTACTCGGTGCTCACCGACGGGCCGTTCAAGACGGTGGGCGGCACGTCGCAGTGGGACCACCCCGAGAAAGTGAAGCGCCACTTCGCGCGCTTCGGCGTCGCCGACGTCGTGACGCACTATCGCCTGCGCAGCGAGGAATTCTTCGCCGGGTTCCAGAACTTCGGACTGCCCGCGATCGATCTCGCGTTCATCGACGGCAGCCACGCCTACGAGGACGTGCGCCACGACTTCCTCGCCGCATTGCGGCACATGCACAGGAACGCCTACCTGCTCCTGCACGACACGAACATCTACGTGCGCGAGTGGCTGCGCCACGCGGGGGTGAAGCGTTGGCTGAAGTCGGTGGCGCACGAGCGCGCGCTGTTCGAGCTCGTCGACTTCCCGTTCGCTTCCGGCGTGGCCCTCGTGCGCGTGCTCCAAGACGACGCGTGGAAGTTCCAGGCACCCTCCTGATCGCCGCGGCCGCGGCGCTCGCCGGCATCGCCGGCTACGTCTTCTGGCGCCGGGTATGGTTCTTCCGCAATCCGAAGCGCACGATCGCCCCGGGGAACGGCCTCGTCTCCGCCGCCGACGGAACGGTCGTGTACGTGCGCAAGCTCGTCGCCGCGGAGGACGTGATTCACATCAAACTGGGGCTCGCCGCGCGGCTCACCGACATCGTGCGTGAGGACCTGCCGCTGCCGAAGCTCCTCGTGGGCGTGTTCATGAGCCCCTTCGACGTGCACTACAACCGGGCGCCGCTCGACGGCGTCGTGAGCTTCGTTCGCCATCACCCGGGCCGGGGCAGGAACGCGCACATGGGGCCGATGCACTGGCGCATCCTCGCCCGCCGGCCGCCCTATCACGCCGGCAGCGTGCATGTCGTGCACAACGAGCGCATGGTGACGCGCATCGACGGCGCGTGGAAGGGCTCGCGCCTGTCGTGCTACGTCGTGCAGATCGCCGCGAAGACGGTTGCCGGCATCGACAGCTACGTCGCGCCGAGCCAATCCGTCGCCCGCGGAGCGATCTTCGGCATGATCAGGATCGGCTCCCAGGTGGACATCGTCGTCCCCTGGCGCGACGACATGAACGTTCGAGTCCGCATCGGCGATCGCGTACGCGCGGGCGAGACCGTGCTCGTCGACTGATGCCGACACAGCGCTGCAACATTTCCGCAACATCATTGACAGTTTGCGCTGGCTGAGGTTGGCGGCGCTCCCCACTCAATACCGCCTCGTGGAAAAATCCGCTGCCGTCGCCTCGCTGGGCGAGCGCGCGCTCCTCATGCCTGCGTGGGTGCGCGCCGCGCTTGCCGCCAACGACCGCCTGAAGCTCTACTTCACGGTCCTGCAAGCCGCGGCGGGGCACGCCGACGATCCGGAAGGCGGCGTCCTCGACCTCTCCCGGGAGCGCGCGGCCGCGGGCGTGCGCGACGCCTGGCTCGACGCCATCCCGCTCGGGACCGAGAAGAGCAGCGACGACACGTACGCCGTCCCGCAGCTTTCGCGCCTCCTCGCCTGCCTGCGCAGCGATCTCGAAACAATGGCGCGTCCCTGCCTCGCCTCCGACGCCGGGGGTCCGTTCGTCCCGCGGGTGCGCGAGTGGCTCGACTGGCTGCGCGCGCAGCCCGACGATTGGCTGTCGCAAGGCGCCTTGGCGACGCTCACGCACGGCGACCGCCGCGCGGGCGACGGCGTGCACGTCCTCGTGATGGACCTGCACAAGGCGCTGAACCGGCTCGCCAAGGACTTGGCCGCCGAGACGATCGACGGCGCGCACGTGTGGAACCTCCTGCCCGGCGACCGCGAGCGCGTGCAATCGTTCATGCGCGGCCTCAATCGCACCGCGCCGCTCAAGTTCGACCACCCCGGCCTCGACACGGCCGCCACGCGCGACGGCGAGCGGCTCGTCATCCAGAACGACATCGGCACCAACGACGCGCACGTGCTCGTCATCAACGTCGAATCGCGGCGCGTCACGATCACGTACTCGGACCTGCACGACGTGCGCTTCCGCTTCCTGCATGACGTGTTCGAGGAGCGCGGCGCGGCGTGGTCCGTCGTGGCGCCGACCACCCGTGAGGATCTCAACGCTGGCGAGACCTACTTCGTGGGCACCGCGACCTTCGACTGCGCCGACGACGCGGCGCTGGACGCGGTGCTCGAGTTCGTCGGGTCGCGCATCGTGTTCCTCATCGACTGGAATCGCGCCCGCAAGCGCCTACAGATGTTCCTCGGCAAGGCCGACGCCGTCGCCGTCCTGCGCGAAGCGGCGCGGCGCGAAGTCGGACACATGGGCTGGCTGCGCGCGGGCGGCCCCGACCTCCTCTTCCAGGCGATGCAGGAGGCGGGCGACGGCGTGTTCCGCGTCGGCGACCGGCTCACGGACGTGCTGGGCGAGGCGGGCGCCCGCGACTTCCTTCTCGACGTCCTCGCGCTCGCCGCGCAGGACCAGCTGCGCGGAAGGCCGCGCGCGATCACGGAGGAAGAGACGCGCCTCGCGCTCGCCCGCCGCGTGCGCGACCGCTCGAGCGAGTTCGACCTGGTCGCCGAGCACGCCGCCTATTGCCACGAGCTCGCCTGCGCCGTGCGCGACGCGCTCGCGTCCTGCAGCGACAGCGCAGCGATGACCGCCCTTGCGGCGCGCGCGAAGGCGTGGGAGCGTGTGGCCGACGAGCTCGTGTGGAAGGCGCGCGCCGCGGCCGAGCGGCACCCGAGGCGGCAACCGATCGCACGGCTCCTCGCGCTCGCCGACGACGTCGCCGACGCGCTGGAGGAGGCCGTGTTCGTGATGAGCCTCATCGCCGAGCGGCCGGCGAGCCTGCTCGAAGGTAAGATGCGCGAGCCGCTCCTGCAGCTCGCAGAGAGCACCCTCGGCGCCGTCCAGGACTACGTGCGCGCGCTGGCCACGGCGCGCGGCCTGCGCCGGGGCGACGACCTCGACGAGTCGAACGCGCTGCTCGACGCCGTCTGGCGCATCGACCTCGCGGAGCGGCGATGCGACGAGCAGCTGCGCACCGCGCGCCGCGTCATGCTGCGCGAGCTCACCGCGGCAGCCGACCTCGCGCTCGCGAGCGATCTCGCCGGCGCGATCGAGCTCGCGTCGGACCGCCTGCTCGCCGCCGGTTACGCCATGCGCGAGCTCGCGCTCGCCCACGACGGCGTCGCGCCGTGAACGCCGCGGGCACGTTCCTTATCGCCGCTGGGGCGCATCGCACCTCGGCGTCGCCGTCGATCAAGGAGATGGGCGCGAAGGCGTTCCACCTCGCGCGCATGGCGGAGCTCGGCCTGCCCGTGCCGCCGGCCTTCGTGCTCGGTACGCGCCACTGTGCGCCGTGTGTCGCGGCTGGAGGCGTCACCGCGGAATTGCGAGGCACGCTGCCGGCGCTTCTCGCGGCGCTCGAGCCGCGGACCGGATTGCGCTTCGGCGACCCGCGCCGCCCGCTTCTCGTCTCGGTCCGCTCCGGCGCGCCGGTCTCGATGCCGGGGATGATGCAGACGCTGCTCAACATCGGGCTGACCGAGCGCACGCTGCCGGGGTTCGAGAAGACCACGGGCAACCCGCGCCTCGTGCACGACGCCTACCGGCGCCTGATCGCGCAATTCGGGGAAGTCGTCGCGAGCATTCCCGCGGAGGCGTTCGACGCTGCGCGCACCGGCGTCGCCGGCGCGCAGGACGAGCGCACGCTCGACTTCGCCCAGCTTCGCGCGCTCTCGCAGCGCTATCTCGACGTCTATCGCGAGGCCGCGGGCGCCCGCTTTCCGCAGGACCCGTCCGAGCAGCTCACGCGCGCGATCGCCGCCGTATTCCGATCGTGGGAGGCGCCGCACGCGCACGCTTACCGCGAAGCGAACGGCATCCCCCACGACCTCGGAACCGCGGTGATCGTGCAGGCGATGGTATTCGGCAACGCGGGCGGCCGCTCCGGCGCCGGCGTCGGTTTCACGCGCGATCCCACGACCGGGGCACCGGGCCTGTGGATCGATTACCTGCCCAACGCGCAAGGCGAGGACGTCGTGTCAGGACGGCGTGTGGCCCATGGCGCGGCCGACCTCGCGAGGACGATGCCGGCCGTCTGGCAGGAGCTCGTCGACGACGCGGCGCGGCTCGAGGCGGCGTTCGGCGACATGCAGGACATCGAGTTCACGGTGCAGGACGGTCACTTGCACATCCTGCAGACGCGCGCGGGCAAGCGATCGCCGCTCGCCGCGCTTCGCATCGCGCTCGACCTCGCCGACGAGGGCGTCATCGACGCGGCGACGGCGCGCGAGCGCGCCCGCAAGCTCGCCGTCGACCGGATCGTCACGACGCGTGTAGCCGGCGGAGACGGCGTGACCGTAGCGCCGCTCGGCCACGGGGCCAGCGCGAACGCAGGTGTCGCCACCGGCGAGATCGCGCTCGACGAGGCACGCGCGAGGGAGCGCGCGGCGGCCGGCGCCGCGCTGGTTCTCGTCAGGCGCGATGCCGAGACCGCCGACCTCGCCGCGCTCGATCTCGCGCACGGCCTTCTCACGGCGCGAGGTGCGCGCACCTCGCACGCCGCGGTCGTCGCCCGCCAGCTCGGCAAGGCATGCATCGTCGGTTGCGCAGGGCTCGCGATCGATCCGGCCGCGCGCACGGTGCACATCGGCGAGCGCACGCTTGCCGAAGGCGATCTTGTCACGCTCGACGGCAACACGGGGGCGATCTATGCCGGTGCCGTGCGTACCGTGGACGAGCGTCCGGTCGAATTGCTCTCGCGCCTTGCGCAGCTTCCGGGCTGGTCGAGCGCCCCAATCAGCGAGTCCGCGCTCGATTGAGGCGCTACCCCGCGCGCAGCTCGCGGTGGCGGTCGATCCAGTAGGCCCAGGCCACGAAGAGCCAGCCCAGGAGCCCGGACATCGCAAGCACGCGCACCGAAGGCGGCGGCGGACCGAACACGCTGGCCAAGTAGATGACGGGCAGCACGATCACGAATACCCAGAACGACATGGCGCCCGTGCGGTCACGCGCGCGGCTGACCGTCAAAAACAGGGCGACGCCGGCGCCGTAGAGGCCGAGCTCGACGGCGAGCGTTGCCGGCAACGAGTACCACAAGCCAAGCCCGAGCTTCGGCCCGCCCGGCCACAGCGGCACGTCGGGACGATGCGACGCGGCGTCGAGCACCCAGTGCGACACGACGAGCACGCCGAGCCACCCCGCGCCCTTCCCATCGCGCCGCATTGCGTAATAGAGCCCCCCCAGGAGCGCGCCCCACAGCACGAGTGCCGCGAGGCTGTGCGTATACGGATAGGAGATGAACAAAAGCGGCACGACGGCCGTAATGCCGGGCTCGATCGCCACACGCTCCCATCCGAGCAACAGGAAGATCGGCCACAGGCCGTCGGCGAGCTGCGCCGCCAGCACGAGCGTGCCGAGCGACGGCCGCGGCGCGACCCGCTTTGCGGCCATCGCGACCGCGAAGTGGCCGAGGAACATCGGCGCCTGCCTAGTTCAACACGGCGAGCGGATCGACGAACCTGTAACGCAACGCCTCGGCCACCGGCTTGCACGTGACCTTGCCGAAGGCGATGTTGAGGCCGTTGCGCAGGTGCGTGTCGGACGTCAGCGCACGCCGCCAACCCTGGTCCGCCAGCGCGAGCGCATAGGGCAGCGTGGCGTTGTTGAGCGCGAAGGTCGACGTGCGCGGAACCCCGCCCGGCATGTTGGCCACGCAGTAGTGCACGACGCCGTCGACGACGTAGGTCGGCTCGGCGTGCGTGGTCGGATGCGACGTCTCGAAGCAGCCGCCCTGGTCGATCGCGACGTCGACGACCACGGAGCCCGGCTGCATGCGGCGGATCATGTCGCGCGTGACGAGCTTGGGCGCCGACGCGCCCGGTATCAGCACGCCGCCGATCACGAGGTCGGCGCGCGTGACCAGCCGCTCGATCGCGTCGTGAGTGGAGAACTCGGTCTTGAGCTGCGCGCCGAACTGCTTCCACAACGCCGACATCGCTTCCGGGCTGCGGTCGATGACCGTGACGTCGGCGCCCATGCCGAGCGCGATCATCGCCGAGTGCGTGCCCACGACGCCGCCGCCCAGGATCACCACCTTGCCGGGCGCGACGCCGGGCACGCCCCCGAGCAGGATGCCCTTGCCGCCGTGCGGCTTCTCGAGCAGGAACGCGCCCGCCTGCACGGCCATGCGGCCGGCGACCTCCGACATCGGCGCGAGCAGCGGCAGCCCTCCGCGCGGCGAGGTGACGGTCTCGTAGGCGATGCAAATGGCGTTGCTCGCGACGAGCGCCTTCGCCTGCTCCGGGTCGGGCGCGAGGTGGAGGTAGGTGAAGAGGATCTGGCCCTCGCGCAGCATCGCGCACTCGGAAGGCTGCGGCTCCTTCACCTTCACGATCATCTCGGCCCATTCGAACACGCCCGGCGCGCTGGGCGCGATCTTGGCGCCGGCCGCGCGGTAGGCGTCGTCGCCGAGACCGATGCCCGCACCCGCATCGTGCTCGGCCATGACCTCGTGGCCATGGGCGACGAGCTCGCGCACCGACGCCGGCGTGAGGCCGACGCGATTCTCGAGGACCTTGATTTCCTTCGGCACGCCCACGCGCATGGCAGCTCCCCTCGCGATCCGTTGGAGTACTATTTGACCATACCTTGCGTCTAGCGGAGACCGCCGTGGGCCACGCCGATTCAGAAATCATGCAGACCGCCACCAAGCGCACGCTGTCGCTCGACGAGTACTGGATGCCGTTCACGCCGAACCGCGACTTCAAGCACGACCCCAAGATGGTGGTGCGCGCGGAGGGGATGTATTACTGGAACGACCGCGGCGAGAAGATCATCGACGGCGCTTCGGGCCTGTTCTGCGTGGCGGCCGGACACGCCCGGCGCGAGATCGCCGACGCGGTAAGCGCGCAGCTTCGCGAGCTCGATTACGTCGCGCCTTTCACGCGCGGGCACCCGAAGCAGTTCGAGCTCGCCACGCGCGTGGCCGAGCTCACGCCCGGCGACCTGAACCGCGTGTTCTTCACCAACTCGGGATCCGAGGCGGTCGACACCGCTATGAAGGTGGCGCTCGCCTACCACCAGGCGCGCGGCCAGGCCGGCCGCACGATGTTCATTTCGCGCGAGCGCGCGTATCACGGCGTGAACTTCGGCGGGCTCTCGCTCGCCGGCCTCGTCAACAACCGCCGCCGCTTCGGGCCCACGCTCCCGGGCATCGCGCACATGCGCCACACGCACCTGCCGCAGAACCGCATGACGCGCGGGGAAGGCGCGCACGGTGCGGAACTGGCCGACGACCTCACGCGATTCGTCAACCTGTACGGCGCCGAGAACATCGCGGCGTGCTTCGTCGAGCCGATCGCGGGGTCGACCGGCTGCCTCGTGCCGCCGAAAGGCTACCTGGCCCGCTTGCGCGAGATTTGCGACCAGCACGGGATCCTGCTCGTCTTCGACGAGGTGATCACGGGCCTCGGGCGCACGGGCCAGAACTTCGCCGCGCAGACCTTCGGCGTGCTGCCAGACGTCATCACCATGGCCAAGGCGCTCACCAACGGCGCGCAGCCGATGGGCGCGGTGGCCATCTCCGAGCGCATCCACGATACCGTCATGGGCGCCGCGCCGGAAGGCGCCATCGAGTTCTTCCACGGCTACACGTACTCGGGCCATCCTGCGGCGTGCGCGGCGGGGCTCGCCACGCTCGACATCTACAGGAACGACGGACTGTTCGAGCGCGGCCGGGCGCTCTCGCCCTATTTCCTGGATGCGATCTTCGGCCTGTCGGATCTACCGGCTGTCGCCGACCTGCGCGGCTACGGCATGATCGCCGGCATCGACCTCGTGCCGCAGGGCGCCGCGGGCGCGCGCGGGCATCGGTTCCAGAAAGCGCTGTTCGACAATGGGCTGCACTTGAAGGCGACCGGCGACTGCGTGATCGTCGCGCCGCCGCTGATCGCCGAAAAATCGCACGTCGATGCGATCGTCGGTATCCTGCGCCGGACGCTCCTGACCCTATAGGGGGAAGCACCGGTTCACCCGCTGGGGAGGCGGGAATGTTGCATTGCAGCGCCGCGGCGCCTGCCGGGCACGCGTTATCGCCGGCCACTTGTCGGGGTGTCGTTGACATCCCGCGGCGCGCTTGACACGCTCGAACCATGGCCGCGCGCCCGCACTTCCAGAAGCTCGTCGAGAAGGTGAGATTCCTGCCGCCTCTCGCGGCCGCCGTCGCCTATCCCTGCGACCGCGAGGCGCTGCAGATGGCGCTATCCGGCGCGTTCGCCGGCTATCTCAACCCCACGCTCGTCGGCCCCGAGGTCCGCATCCGCGATGTCGCGGCCAAGGCCGGCCTCGACATCTCGCGCCTGCCGATCGTCGACACGCCGGCCGACCCGCGCGCCGCCGGAGAGCGCGCCGTCGAGCTCGCGCGCGACGGCCGTGTGGCGGCGCTCGTCAAGGGAAGCCTCGCCAAGGAAGACTTGCTGGGTCCTGTCGCCGCGCCCGAGTCGGGGCTGCGCACCGAGCGCCGGCTCTCGCACGCGTACTTCCTCGACATCCCGGGCCAGCCTCGCGGCTACATCCTCGCCGACGCCCAGATGAACGTCGCGCCCAACCTCGCGGCCAAGCGCGACATCGTGCAGAACACGCTGCAGCTCGCGGCCGCCCTCGGACTCGCGACGCCGAAGGTCGCGCTGCTGGCGGCGATGGACGGTCCGGCGGCGGCGTTCCCGTCCACGGCGGACGCGGTCGCGCTGAAATCGATGGCGGCGCAAGGCAAGTTCGGCCCCGCCCTCGTCGAGGGTCCGATGATGCCGGACACCGCCCTGTCGGCGGAGGCCGCGCGCGCCAACGGCGCGAGCTTCGAGGTCGCGGGCCACGCCGAGGTGCTGATCGCGCCGGCGATGGAATGCGCGATCATGGTCATGCGCACGATGCTGGCGCTGGGTGGCGGACTCGCCGCAGGCATCGTACTTGGCGCCCGCGTGCCGATCGTGGCGCCGACGCGAAACGATTCCATGGAAGTGCGCATGGCGTCCTGCGTGCTCGCCTCGATGCTGGCGGGCGCGGGTTCGATCGCCGCCGAAACGGGAACGCGCGCCGCCGCGTAGCGCCCCGCCGTTCCAATTGCGGCATCATGCGTGCCGTGAGCCCCGCCGCCCGCATGGCACTGCCCTTCCTCGCCTGGCGCGACCGCGTCACGCGGGCGAGTTTGCTCGACGATCTCGCGGCCGGCGTCACCGGCGCGCTGGTCGTCCTGCCGCAAGCTGTGGCGTTCGCCACACTCGCCGGCCTGCCGCCGCAATACGGCTTGTACTGCGCGATCGTGCCCGCGATCGTGGCGGCGCTGTGGGGTTCGTCGTGGCACCTCGTCTGCGGCCCGACCAGCACGCTGGCGCTGGTCGTGCTCGCCACCGTCGCGCCGCTCGCGGCCCCGCGCAGCGGCGAGTACGTCTCGCTCGTCCTCACCCTCGCGCTGATCGTCGGGCTCATGCAGCTCGCGATGGGCGCCGCGCAACTCGGCCGGCTCGTCGATTTCATCTCGCATACGGTCATGCTGGGCTTCACCGCAGGGGCGGGCCTTCTGATCATCGCCGCGCAGCTTCCCGGCTTCTTCGGCATCGCGGACGGCGGCACCCATTTTTTCCAGAGCATGCACGCATTCCTTCGCAACGTGTGGAACGCCGACCCGTGGATTACCGCGACCGGTGCGGTGACGCTCGTCGTCGCGGTCATCGCGCGCCAGACGCTGCACCGCATCCCGTACATGATCGTGGCCATGGCCGCCGGCAGCGCCTTCGCGTACGTCCTCGCCCATTCGGAGCTCGCCCGCGTACCGACCGTCGGCGCGCTGCCACCCGGGTTGCACCTGCTGTCGGTGCCGTCGTTCGACCTCGACGTGTGGCGCGAGCTCGTGCCGGCGGCGCTCGCGCTGACGATGCTCGGGCTCACCGAGGCCGTGTCGATCGCGCGCGGCATCGCGCAGAAGTCGGGGCAGCGCATCGACGCCAGCCGCGAGTGTGTCGGTCAGGGCCTGTCGAACATCGTCGGCGCGTTCGCCTCGGCGTACCCGTCGTCGGGATCGCTCGACCGCAGCGACGTGAATTTCGACGCCGGCGCCCGCACGCCGCTCGCCGCGGTCGTATCGTCGCTGGTGCTCGCGGCGACCGTGCTTGCCGTGGCGCCGCTCGCGGCGTACCTGCCGATGTCCGCGACGGCCGCCGTGCTGCTCGTCGTGGGCTGGAGCCTCGTCGACGTGCGCGAGATGCGACGGGTCGCGCGCACGAGCCGCGGCGACCTCGCCGTCTTCGCCGTCACCTTCGTCGCCACGCTGACGATCGCGCTCGAAGCGGCGATCTTCGTCGGTGTTCTCGCGTCGCTGCTCGCGTACCTCAACCGGACCACACGTCCGTCGCTTGCGCGCGTCGCGCCCGACGCGCACACGCCGCAGCGCCGCTTCCAAACGGCGGGCGCCGACGCGCCGCTGTGCCCGCAACTCGACATCCTCCGTCTCGACGGCTCGCTGTTCTTCGGCGCGGTCGAGCACGTGCGCGACGAGCTCGAGGCTGCGCGGCGCGAGCGCCCCAACGCCACGCACGTCCTGCTCGTGTGCAGCGGCGTCGACTTCATCGACAGCGCGGGCGGCGAGTGCCTCGTGCAGGCGTCGCGCTACCTGCGCGACTCCGGCGCCACGCTGTACCTTACCAACCTCAAGCCTGGCGCGCGCGCCGCGCTCGAGCACGGCGGCTTCCTCGAGGAGATCGGCCCGGCGCGGGTATGGCCGACCAAGGCGCAGGCCATCCGCGCGCTCTACAAGCGGTTCGACGTGCCGGTATGCGAGGCGTGCCGCGCGCGCATCTTCACCGAATGCCATCTTGCGCTTCCCAACGGCATGCCGCGCGCCGTGCCGGTTAGAGTATCGCCATGATCGGCCACCTTCTCGCCGCGCTCGGCCTCGACGGCGTGTCCCTTCGCGGTGGAATCGGACTCGCTTCGCGCTCGCCCATCGACGGCGGAGCGCTCGCTTGCGTTCCGGCCGCTTCGACCGGCGATGTCGCCGATATCGTCACGCGCGCGAAGGCGGCGCAGCTTGCGTGGCAGTCGGTCCCCGCCCCGCGCCGCGGCGAGCTCGTTCGCCGCTACGGCAACGCGCTTCGCGACGGCAAGGACGCGCTCGGCGCGCTCGTCACGCTCGAGACGGGCAAGATCCTGCAGGAAGGCCTGGGCGAAGTGCAGGAGATGATCGACATCTGCGACTTCGCGCTCGGGCTTTCGCGCCAGCTGCACGGCCTGACCATCGCCTCGGAGCGGCCCGACCACCGCATGCTCGAGACGTGGCATCCGTACGGCGTGTGCGGCGTGATATCCGCCTTCAATTTCCCGGTCGCCGTATGGGCCTGGAACGCCGCGCTCGCGCTGGTGTGCGGCAACGCGGTCGTGTGGAAGCCGTCGGAGAAGGCGCCCCTTTCGGCTTGGGCGGCGCACGCGCTCATGCGGCGCACGATCCGCGACTTCGACCCGGCCTTCGAGGACATCGTGCAGCTTGCGATCGGCGACCGCGCGATCGGCGAAGCGCTGGTCGAGCATCCCGACGTGCGGCTCGTGAGCGCGACCGGGTCCACCGCGATGGGCCGCGCCGTCGCAGAGGCATGCGCGGGCCGGTTCAAACGCACGATACTCGAGCTCGGCGGCAACAACGCGGCCATCGTGTGCCCCACGGCCGATGAGGACCTCGCCACGCGCGCGATCGTGTTCGCGGCGGTCGGCACCGCGGGGCAGCGCTGCACCACCCTGCGGCGGCTGTTCGTGCAGGAATCGCTCTACGGCCCGTTCGTCGACCGCCTGAAGACGACCTACGCGAGCATCCGCATCGGCGATCCGCGCGAGCGTGCGACTCTCGTCGGGCCGCTCATCGACCGCAGTGCGTTCGACGCCATGCAGCGCACGCTCTCGGAGGCCAGGGCGGAAGGCGGCCGCGTGTTCGGCGGCGAGCGCGTCCTGGCCGACCGCTTTCCCGACGCCTATTACGTGCGCCCGGCCTTCGTCGAGATGCCCGCGCAGACGCCGACGATGCTGCGCGAGACCTTCGCGCCCATTCTCTACGCGCGGCCCTATGCCGACCTGGCCGAAGCGATCGCGCTGAACAACGCCTCGGCGCACGGCCTGTCGTCGTCGATCTTCACCCGCGACCTCACGGAGTCCGAGGCGTTTCTGTCGGCGCGCGGCAGCGACTGCGGGATCGCGAACGTGAACATCGGCACGAGCGGCGCCGAGATCGGCGGCGCGTTCGGCGGCGAGAAAGAGACCGGCGGCGGCCGCGAATCCGGATCGGACGCGTGGCGCGCCTACATGCGGCGAAGCACGAGCACGATCAACTACGGAAGCGCGCTGCCGCTGGCGCAGGGCATCAGCTTCGACATCTGACGAAGCGCCTCAGCGTGCAGGGCCTCACGATGGCGGCGGTGAAGTAGGCGCGGAGCTGCCGAGATCGGCGAGATAGTCCGCGATGCGCCGCATCTCGTTACGTGGGGCGACCGCCGCGACGTAGCCGTCCGGCCGCACGAGCCATGCGCCAGCCGGATCGGGAGGCTCTCGCAATTCGGGGTCGAGAAGCGACGGGTGATCTCGCATCAGCGAAGCCACGCCGTCGCCGGGACGCGCCGCGAGGGCGAACCGCGGGCCGTCGCCGCCACCAAAGGGCTGGCCGGCCACGATGCGCTGGCCTGGTCCCGGCCCCTTTAAACCGTTCGCCGATCCCGCATTGAGGGGGCTGTGGGGATACTCCACCGCGACCTCCGTGAGGCGATCGACCATTGCGTGCTGCACGGGCGCAAGGCCGAGGACGTGATGCAGCATGAAGTTGCGTACATCCTGCACGAGCGCGTTGGATGCGGTGGCGATGCGAAGAAGCCTCCCGGAATCGGCGAGCACCTGCGCGGCGATGGGGCTGCGCTCGGCCGAGTAGCTGTCCAGCAGTCTTTCCGCCGCTCTCGCCGCCGCGACGGCAAGCGCGAGCTTCCACGCGAGATTGAATGCGTCCTGCATCCCCGTGTTCATGCCCTGGCCGCCCGCGGGACTGTGGATGTGCGCGGCGTCGCCCGCCAGGAAGATGCGGCCATGCCGATAGTGCGCGACCTTGCGCTCGTTCACGCCGAAAGACGACAGCCACAGCGGATCGGACAGAGTCACGCCGCCCGGGCCTCGCGCGTCGACGAGCGCCTGAACGTCGGCCAGGGTCGGATCGGTTCGGTCGGCAGGGTTCCAGCGCCCGAGATCGCCAATCACGCGGTAGCGATTGCCCGCGATCGGAAAGAACACGAGCAGGCCGTCGCGGTGCAGGAAAGTGGCGAGTTCGTCGCCGGGCAGGCCGAGACCCGCCACGTGCAGGTCGGCGAGCACGAAACGCTGGCCCAGGGTTTCGCCCTCGAACGCGAGGCCAAGCGACTGGCGAACCGTGGAGCGCGCGCCGTCACAAGCGAGGAGATAAGGCGTGGCGAGCGTTTCGGTGCTTCCATCGGCACGTCGAAGCGTGCACGACACGTAATCGCCGGACTGCGCGAAACCCGTGAGCCCGGTCGAGCGCTCGACGTGGAGGCCGGCCTGCGCCAGACGAGCCTCGAGCAGCCGCTCGGTCTCCGATTGCGGCAGCATGAGCGCGAAAGCGTACGCGCTGTCGACGTGATCGAATGCGATACGCGCGAGCTTCTCGCGAGCACTCATGACATTCATGGCATGCGCGCGGATCCCTGCCGCGACGAACGCCTCGCCGGCACCCGAGCGATCGAGGAGCTCGAGCGTTCGAGGCCACACGGCGAGCGCCTTCGATTTGTCCGTGCGAGCCGGGGTCTCGTCGACGATCCGCACCGGCATGCGATAGCGCGCGAGCTCCATCGCCAGGGTGAGGCCCACCGGACCTGCGCCCACTACCAGAAGGGGGTTGGTCACCGCCATATACCCTGGCCTTGCCCGCCGAGCGCGCGGCTCGCGCTAGCGCTGCCTCACGCAATCCATGAAGTAGCGCCGCTTGCCTGCCTCGTCGACCTCGACCAGGCCGTGGATGTCGGTGTCGAATCCCGGGAAGCGCTCGTTGAAGCTGCGCGCGAACTTCAGGTACTCGACGATGGTGCGGTTGAAGCGCTCCCCCGGGATCAGCAGCGGAATACCGGGCGGATAGGGCGTGAGCAGCACGCCGGTGACGCGGCCCTCGAGGCTGTCGATCTCGACGCGGTCGATCTCACGGTGCGACATGCACGCGAACGCGTCCGACGGCTTCATCGCAGGCTCCATGTCGCTTCGATACATCTCGGTGGTCACGCGCGCGACGTCGTTCGCGCGGTACGTCTCGTGGATCTGCTGGCACAGTTCGCGCAGGCCCACGCGCTCGTAGGTAGGATGCTTGCCGCAAAACTCGGGCAGGATGCGCCACAGCGGCTGGTTCTTGTCGTAGTCGTCCTTGAACTGCTGCAACGCGGTGACGAGCGTGTTCCAGCGGCCCTTGGTGATGCCGATGGTGAACATGATGAAGAACGAGTAGAGGCCCGTCTTCTCGACGATGACGCCGTGCTCGGCCAGGTACTTGGTCACGATCGACGCCGGAATGCCGGTCTTCGCGAACCTGCCCGACACGTCAAGCCCCGGCGTGATCACCGTGGCCTTGATCGGGTCGAGGATGTTGAAGCCGGGCGCGAGGTCGCCGAAGCCGTGCCACTTCTCGTTGGCGCGCAGGATCCAGTCCTCGCGTTTGATGCCCTCCGGGGCGAGGCGCTCCGGTCCCCACACCTTGAACCACCAGTCCTTGCCCCACTCGTCCTCGACCTTGCGCATCGCGCGGCGGAAGTCGAGCGCCTCGATGATCGATTCCTCGACGAGCGCGGTGCCGCCCGGCGGCTCCATCATCGCGGCCGAGACGTCGCACGACGCGATGATCGCGTACTGCGGCGACGTCGACGTGTGCATGAGGTACGCCTCGTTGAAGATGGGGAGGTCGAGCTTGCGCGTCTCCGAGTTCTGCACGATGATCTGCGATGCCTGCGATATGCCGGCCAGGAGCTTGTGCGTGGAGTGGGTCGCGAAGATGATCGCGTCCTTGCTGCGCGGCCGGTCGCGGCCGATCGCGTGCATGTCCCGGTAGAACTCGTGGAACGCCGCGTGCGGCAGCCACGCCTCGTCGAAGTGCAGCGTCTCGATGCTGTTGTTGAGGATGCCCTTGAGCATCTCCACGTTGTAGGCGATGCCGTCGTAGGTGCTCTGCGTCAGCGTCAGAATCCGCGGTTTCTTGTTCTTGACCTCACGCGCGAACGGATTGGCCTCGATGCGCTTCGCGATGTTCTCGGGCTTGAACTCGTCGAGCGGGATCGGGCCGATGATGCCCAGGTGGTTGCGCGTCGGCGGCAGGAAGACCGGGATCGCGCCCGTCATCGTGATGGCGTGCAGCACGGACACGTGGCAGTTGCGGTCGACGACCACGATGTCGCCCGGCGCCACGTTGGCGTGCCACACCATCTTGTTCGACGTCGACGTGCCGTTGGTGACGAAGAAGCAATGGTCGGCGTTGAAGATGCGCGCCGCGTTGCGCTCGGCGGCCGCCACCGGGCCCGTGTGGTCGAGGAGCTGGCCCAGCTCGTCCACGGCGTTGCACACGTCCGCGCGCAGCATGTTCTCGCCGAAGAATTGGTGGAACATCTGGCCGACAGGGCTCTTGAGGAACGCGACGCCGCCGGAGTGTCCCGGGCAATGCCACGAATACGAGCCGTCCTGCGCGTAGTCGACCAGCGCGCGGAAGAACGGCGGCGCCAGCGAGTCGAGGTACGCCTTGGTCTCGCGGATGATGTGGCGCGCGACGAACTCCGGCGTGTCCTCGAACATGTGGATGAAGCCGTGCAGCTCGCGCAGGATGTCGTTCGGGATGTGCTGCGAGGTGCGCGTCTCGCCGTAGAGGTAGATCGGGATCTCGGCGTTCTTGAAGCGGATCTCGGTGATGAAGTTGCGCAGGTTGACGATCGCCGGGTCGAGCTCGGGCCCCGGCGTGAACTCCTCGTCGTCGATCGACAGGATGAAGGCGGAGGCGCGCGACTGCTGCTGGGCGAACTGCGACAGGTCGCCGTAGCTCGTCACGCCCAGGACCTCCATGCCCTCCTTCTCGATGGCGCTCGCGAGCGCGCGTATGCCGAGCCCCGAGGCGTTCTCGGAGCGGAAGTCCTCGTCGATGATGACGATGGGAAAGCGGAATTTCATCGAGGTCCTCTCGGGCGGGCCCGGCGAAGAAACGGAAATGGGGCGCATTGTGCGCCCCCTCGCGGCGAATGTGGGGTCTAGCGGACGGAAAGCCAATCCGATCGCGCCCAACCTTTGCGCTGGCGCAACAGACCCGCCGCGACGCGGCAAGTTCCCCGCCGCTTCAAAGATGGAGGATTACGATGGCGGTTGCCAGGCCCATGAGGCCAAACCCCAGCGGCGCCCGCAGGCGGCGGCCCCATGACAGGTTCTTCTCGGCGGCCATGACCCCCGCCAGCACGAGCATCCAGCCCAGGCTCCCGGTGCCGACCACGAACATGACGAGCATCAGTGCCCAGCAGCAGCCGATGCAGAACGAGCCGTGGTCGAGCCCGAGCCGCCAGGCCTCGCGACGCGGCGAGCTGCCGTGCCAGCGTGCCGTGATGAAGGAGAACGGCGTATGGCACTCCTCGAGGCAACGGTACTTGAGCGCGCTGAACTGGAACGCGCCGGCGCCGGCAAGCACCGCCGCCCCGAGCAACCAGCCGCGCGCGGCGAGCGGCGGCGACCGCCCCGCGCCCCACACGAGCAGCTCGTCGGCGCCATGCGCGACGAGCCCGAAGGCGAACCACACCGCGAAGAAGCCGGCGACAACCAGGCCGACGAGCAGCCCGGCATCCGGCCGCCCGGCCACGATGCGCCGGAACAGGGCGAGCAGCGGATAGGTCGTCGGCAGCATCATCGCCGCGATCATCAGCACCCAGGCGAGCGCGTGGAGGACCGCGGGCACGACGATCGAGCCCTGCGGTATCGCCTGGCAGAGCGCGGCGATGAACGCGAGGTCGGTCCAGCCGGCGTGCGCGACGTAGCGGCCGTACGGGCTCGCGCTCCACCACCACAGCGCCATCCACGCCAGGGCCGACAGCGCGACGAGGAGCGCCCCGAGCGCCCAGGAATGCGCGGCGCCGAGGCCCGGCGCTCGCGCCGGGCCCGGCTGCGCGAGCGCGGGCATTACGACTGGAAGACGAACGTGCTCTGCAGCGCGTTGTGGCCCTTCAGGTCGACGTCGATGCCGAGCTTCGCATTCTTGGAGCGGTACTTCGGCGACTTGCCGACGAACACGGGCGCGCCGGGGACCGTCGAGAACACCGTGTCGGTGAGCGTCGTCGTGACGCCCGACGCGCTCTTGTACGGCTCGAGCTCGGCGTAGCCCGCGTCGCCGATCTTGATCGTGCCGTTGCCGCCGTGCACGTCGAAGGAGATCGGCACCTTCTCGACCGAGACGACTTCGCCGACCAACTTCGCGAGCTCGGCCACGGGGCCGCCCAGCTTGCCGGTGTACACGCCGAGCAGCGCCTCCTCCTGGGCGGGCGACACGCGCTGGTCGAGGTAGACCGCCGCCCTCCAGTTACCCTGCAGGATGTTTCCCGGCACGTGGGCGATCATCGCGATGGTGCGATCCGAGACGTCCACGCCGTTGACCGCGCCCTTGTCGATGTGCCAGGCGACGATGGTGTCGCAGGTGCCGTAATCGGGATCCTCACCGATCCAGCAGGGGCACAGCACGCGGCAGTTGCAGACCTCGAGCAGCCGTCCTTCCAGGTGATAGGCCATGTTCATGTCCCTCGTCTAGACGTAGCCGGCGCCGACGGTGCCGGCAGGCGGACGATGGTACCCCTCACCGCGGCGGCCCGCCACTAGGTGCTCGAACGCAATCTTCCCCTCATCGCCGTCCGCCGGCCAGCTTCACCGCTTCCGGCCGCGCGCGCAAGCGCGCCATCGCCCACACGCCCAGCGCCGGCCCGATCGCGAGCGGCGCGAACGCGTACCGCCAGCCGATCCACTCGACCAGGTAAGGCATCGACTGGATCGTGGCGAGCGTCAGCGTGAATCCCAGCGCGGTCTGCACCGTGAGCATCGTCCCGACCCGGGCGCGGTCCGAGAGCTCGGCGATCGAGGCGGAGAACTGCGCCGAGTCGGCGACAATGCTCGCGCCCCACACGAGGCACACCGCGACGATCCACGCGGGCGGACCGCCGAAGAGGAAGCCGATCGTCGCCGCGCAGGTACCGGAGACGGCCATCGCGGCCATGGTGATCGTCGTGCGCCCGAGCCTGTCGGCGAGAAGGCCGGCGATCACCGAGCCGACGCCGCCCGCCGCGATCGTGGCGAAGGCGGTGAGCTTCGCCGCGAGCGACGCGGCGGCCATGGGCATCGCGAGCGCATAGCTCGCGGACAGGAAGACGCCGATCCACGCCCACATCGCGTAGAGCTCCCACATGTGGCCGAGGTAGCCGAAGTTGGCGAGGCGCAGCGGCACGTCGCCCCAGGCGCTGAGCACGGCGTGCGGGTCGAACGGGGGCGACGGCGCGCGATTCGGCCCGAGCCCTGCGAAGCCGATGCCGACCGCCGCCGCCGCGGCGGTGATCGAGGCGGCCGTGACGGGAATGTGCCAGTCGACGCCGCCGAAGGCGTTGATGAGCCAGGGCAGCGCGGAGCCGAGCGTCAGCGCGCCGACGAGGATGCCGACCATGAGCCCCATGTCGCCCTTCGCCCAGGTCGCGGCGAGCTTCATTCCGACTGGGTAGACGCCGGCGAGCGCGACGCCGGTCACGAGGCGCACGAGCGGCGCCGCGGCGGTGGCGGGATGCACGACGAGCAGCAGCGCGTTCGCGGCCGCCCCGAGCAGCGCGCAGCCCGCGAACAGCCGCCGCGGGTCTACCCGGTCGGGGAGGCCGAAGTAGGCGCTGACGAGGCAGCCGACCACGAAGCCCACCTGCACGCCGCTCGTGAGCGCCGCCTGCGCGAAGCCCGAGAGATGAAATTCGACGATGAGCGCGGGCACGACCGCGGAGGCCGAGAACCAGAGGCCCAGCGCGGCCACCTGGCAGAGCGCAATGGTGGTGACGGAGGCGAGCTTGGACGTCGCCGCGCGCATCGTCAGATCTTCGGCAGCGTGACGCCCTTCTGCCCCTGGTATTTGCCGCCGCGGTCCTTGTACGACGTCTCGCAGACCTCGTCGGACTCGAAGAAGATGACTTGCGCCACACCCTCGTTGGCGTAGATCTTCGCGGGCAGCGGCGTGGTGTTGGAGAACTCGAGGGTGACGAATCCTTCCCACTCGGGCTCGAAGGGGGTTACGTTGACGATTATCCCGCAGCGCGCGTACGTGCTCTTTCCGAGGCATATCGTGAGCACGTTTCGCGGTATGCGGAAATACTCGACCGTCTGCGCGAGCGCGAACGAGTTCGGCGGGATGATGCACACGTCGCCCGTGAAGTCGACGAACGAGCCTTCGTCGAACGCCTTGGGGTCGACGATCGTCGAGTTGATGTTGGTGAAGATCTTGAACTCGCGCGAGCAGCGGATATCGTAGCCATAGCTCGACGTCCCGTACGAGACGATCCGCTTTCCGTCTACCTGGCGCACCTGGGCGGGCTCGAACGGCTCGATCATGCCCGTCGCTTGCGCCATGCGGCGGATCCACTTGTCCGATTTGATCATTGCGTTGGACCTCCCGGCCCGGATTCTAGTCAATCCTGCGCGCCGTCAGGTTGTGCCCGCCCAAGTGCAGGACGAGGCCCGACACGCGCCCGTCGCCGGCGTGCAGGAACGAGAGCTGCGCGTCGATCACCCTGCTGAAGTACTCGTAATCGCTCTCCGCGAAGATCTCGGCTTCGCCTTGCGCGCTCACTCGGGCGAACACGCGGTCGCCGTCGCGGCGCACCGCGATCACGGACCCCGGCGCGAGTTCGTAGCGGCCGGCGATCGTTTCCGCGATCGCGGTGTCGATGCGGATCGCGTTGCGCGCCTTGGGCGGCGAGGACAGCGGGATCGACGCGTCGAGCATGTGAAGCGCGAGATCGTCGACGCTGACGCCGGTGTTGGCGAGCACGACCACGCCCTCGCGCGCGGCCGGGTCGAACGCCATCATGCTCGCGAAGCCGGCGGTCTGGCCGTTGTGCCAGATGACCGTGTGCCCGTTGCGCGACAGGATATGCCACGCGAGACCGACCTGCGTCGCGGGGTCCGGGCCGTCCGCGCGCGGCCGCTGCGCAAGGCTCATGGCCGCCCCGAGCGGAGCCTTCTCGGGGTCGACGGCCGCACGCAAGTACTTTCCCATGTCCGACGGGGTGGAGCGCAGGCCGCCCGCGCCGGCGAGCGCGGCGAGGCGCCACGGCGGAACGGCTTCGAGCTGGCGGTCGTGACCCGTCGCAAAGCGCTCGCGCTGCGACGCCGAGAGCGTGATCGTCGTATCGGCCAGTTGGAGCGGCGCGAGGACGCGCTCGCGCAGCACGTTCTCGTAGCCGCCGTCGCGCTCGGCGAGCGCGAAGCCCAAGAGCCCTGCGCCGAGGTTCGAGTATTCGTATTCCTCGCCGGGCGCACGCTCGAGCACGTCGCCGCTCAGGAAGGCCATGAGCTTGGCGCCGTCGTAGTCGGCGTAGGGATCGCGAAGATCCGCCGGGGACAGGTTGCCCGGCAGTCGCGGCAGGCCCGAGGTATGCGACGCGAGCTGGATCAGCGTGACCGTCTTGCCGTTGCGCGTGAGTCCCGATGCGTTGCCGGGCAGGTACTTCGTGACCGGATCGTCGAGTCCCACCGCGCCGCGCAGCGCCTCCTCCGCGAGCAGGAGCGCGGTGTATGTCTTGGTGAGAGAGCCGATTTCGAACTCGGTGTCCGCGCCGACCGGCGGCCCGCCTTCGCGCAACGCACCCGAGGTGACGATGCGCACGCCGCGCGGGTCGAACAGCACGGCCGCGAGACCGACCGCTCGCCTTTGCGCGATCCGGTCGGCAAGCATCGCGCCGACGGCGGCATCGTCGGGCAGGGCCGAGGCGAGCGGAGACAGGAGCACGGCCCACGCGAGCGCAAGCGCGCGAACGCAGGCGGGCGCGCGGATCACGTGTTCTGGATCTTGATGCTCGGGAATTTCGCGGAGAAGTCGGCCGCCTTTTCGGCGACCGAGATCGCGACCTTGCGCGCGATGTCGCGGTAGATCTGCGCCACCTTGCTTTCGGGATCGGCCACGACCGTGGGCCGGCCGGAGTCGGCGTGCTCGCGGATGCGGATGTCGAGCGGCAGCGCGCCCAGGTAAGGCACGTGGTAGTCCTCGCACAGCTTCCTCGCCCCCCCTTCGCCGAAGATGTGCTCGGCGTGCCCGCAGTTCGTGCACACGTGGATGCTCATGTTCTCGACCACGCCGACGATCGGCACACCGACCTTCTCGAACATCTTGAGGCCCTTGCGCGCGTCGATGAGCGCGATGTCCTGCGGCGTGGTGACGATGACCGCGCCCGTCACGGGCACCTTCTGTGCGAGCGTGAGCTGGATGTCGCCGGTGCCGGGCGGCATGTCGACCACGAGGAAATCCACTTCGCGCCAGCGCGTGTCCTTCAGAAGCTGCTCGAGCGCCTGCGTCACCATCGGGCCGCGCCACACCATCGGCGTGTCGGGGTCGATCATGAACCCGATCGACATCGCCTGCACGCCGTAGGCCTCGAGCGGCTCCAGCGTCTTGCCGTCGGTCGACTCCGGCCGCCCCGAGATGCCGAGCATGGTCGGCTGCGACGGCCCGTAGATGTCGGCGTCGAGCACGCCGACCGTCGCACCTTCGGACGCGAGCGCCAGGGCGAGGTTCACGGCGGTGGTCGACTTGCCCACACCGCCCTTGCCGCTCGCCACCGCGACGATGTTCTTGACGCCTGGCACGAGCTTCACGCCGCGCTGGACGGCATGCGAGACGATGCGCGTGGTGACGCTCACCGACACCTTGCCGACACCCGGCATCGCGGCGAGCGCGCCCTGGACGAGCTTGCGCAGCGACTCGTGCTGGCTTTTCGCGGGGTAGCCGATCGCCAGGTCGACGGCGACCTCGCCGCCGCTCACGGCGATCTTGCGCA
This sequence comes from Casimicrobiaceae bacterium, assembly GCA_035499955.1. Taxonomy (GTDB): domain Bacteria; phylum Pseudomonadota; class Gammaproteobacteria; order Burkholderiales; family Casimicrobiaceae; genus VBCG01. Next base: position 1,527 of record DATJXV010000150.1, on the reverse strand, counting down.
CCGCCTTCTCCGTCACGAAATCGCGGCCGGTGTTGGGGTCGATGACGGTCTTCAAGACCGCCGTTACGTCGTCTTCGGTCATGGGCATGGCAGCGCGTTTCGGGCTTGAAATTCTAGCGGATCGGCCAGCGGTCGCGTGGCTGTCCCGCCCTTCTTGCTAGAATCGAGCGCTTCTCCCTGCGCAGCGCAAGGTTTTCACAAGGTTCCGCCGGATGTCGTCCCCCGCACCCCGCAAGCTGTTCGTCACCACGGCGCTGCCGTACGCGAACGGACCGTTCCACATCGGCCACATCATGGAGTACATCCAGGCCGACATCTGGGTGCGTTTCCAGCGCATGCAGGGGCATGAGGTCCACTTTGTCTGCGCCGACGACACGCACGGCGCGCCGATCATGCTGAAGGCCGAGGAAGAAGGCGTGACGCCCGAAACGCTGATAGCGCGAGTCGGCCGCTCGCATGTCGAGGACTGGGCACGCTACTCGATCAGCTTCGACACCACGCACTCGACGCATTCGCCCGAGAACACGGAGCTCGCGCAGTCGATCTACCGCAAGCTGCGCGACCACGAGCCGTCGCTCATCGGCCAAAAGACCATCGAGCAGTTCTACGACCCGGTCAAGGGCATGTTCCTCCCCGACCGCTACATCAAGGGCACTTGCCCGAAATGCGGCACCAGGGATCAGTACGGCGACGCCTGCGACAACTGCGGCTCGACGTATGCGCCGACCGACCTCGTCGAACCGTACTCGACGCTCACGGGCGCGAAGCCCGAGCTGCGGCAGTCGGAGCACCTGTTCTTCCGCCTGTCGGACCCGGCGGTCGTCGACTTCCTCGAGCGCTGGACGCGCGAGACGCCGCTGCAGCCCGAGGTCTTCAACAAGATCCAGGAGTGGCTGGGCCACAAGGAAGGCGCAAGCGGCGGGCTCAACGACTGGGACATCTCGCGCGACGCGCCCTACTTCGGCATCGAGGTGCCCGACGCGCCGGGCAAGTTCTTCTACGTCTGGCTCGACGCGCCGATCGGCTACCTCGCGGCGCTCAAGAAGCATTTCGATTCCGGTGCGGCGCGACGGGCGTATCCCGGCGAGACGCGCACGTTCGATCAGTTCATTGCGTCTGGCGACGTCGAGCAGTACCACTTCATCGGCAAGGACATCGTGTACTTCCACACGCTGTTCTGGCCGGCGATGCTGCGCTTCTCCGAGCGCAAGACGCCGAACAACGTCTTCGTGCACGGCTTCCTCGTGATGGCTTCCGGGGAGACGATGTCGAAGTCGCGCGGCACGGGCTTGAGCCCGCAGCGCTACGTCGAGCTCGGGATGAATCCGGAGTGGCTGCGCTACTACCTCGCAGCGAAGCTCAACGACCGGGTGGAGGACCTCGAGTTCAACCCGGACGATTTCGTCGCGCGCGTGAACAGCGACCTCGTTGGCAAGTACGTCAATATTGCCAGCCGGACCGCCGCTTTCATCCACAAGCATTTCGACGGTGCGCTCAGCGTGTCGCTGGAAGATGCCACCCTCGACG
>DATJXV010000149.1:0-26515 GCA_035499955.1 Casimicrobiaceae bacterium | reverse complement strand
AACGAGATGACGACGGTCGCGACGGTGTGGACGCACAACCAGTTTCTCGAAGGCACGGCGATCAAGGGCCACGCGCTGGGGCTTCGGATCGCCGCCGGCAACGTTCCGAGCTTCGTCGATTTGCAGACCGGGGGCTGGGGCGGCGTCATCCAGGATCCGCTCAACAGCAGCCAGACGCCGACGATGGCGAACTTCGCGACGTTGGCCAACGTGCTCGCCGCTTGCGTCGCAGGCGTGACGCCGGATGCATGCAGCAAGCTCTTTGCGGCTGCGACGTCCCCCAAGGGAAGTGCGCCGAGCGATACGCTGACGGCGGCCGAGTCGATCGCGCGCTACCCGTGGTATCGCCCCGAGCGCGTGTTCACCCTGCTCGAGCTGTATCCAATTCCGCGCGGCAAGACGATGCGTGCGGTGCCGTACATGCCTTATCTGCAATTCCCCCCGAGCGCGTGGGTTCTGCCGCTCAAGTTCAGCGGCGGCGGCTACCTCGCGGGAGGCAAGGCGATGTTCGACAGCGAAGGCAACCTGTGGGTCGGTGACAACTTCACGATCGGGTGGCAGGCGCGGGATGCGCTGTGGCAGGGCAATGCCAGCAAGTTCAATCCGAATGGCAAGCCGCTCTCGCCGATTACGACCGGTTTCGCCGGCGGCGGCATGCAGGGGGGAACGTTCGGTGCAGCCATCGACCTGAAGGACAACGCGTGGCTCGCCAGCTACGGCGGACAGTCGATCGCCGTGTTCGACAAGAACGGCAAGCCGTTGACGCCACCGGAGGGTATCACCTTCGGCGGCAAGCTCGGTCTCATGCAGGGCATCATCGTCGTGCCCGGATCCGGCGACGTTTGGGCGCTGGGGGTATCGAAGGGCCAGCTGCTGTTTTTCCCGGGCGGCGACTATATGAAGGGCCGCATCGTGTGCGAGGGCCGCGACGTCGAGCCGTGCAAGTCCTTCCTTGGTCCTTTCCATCTGGCCATCGATCAGCAGAGCCGGATTTGGGTGACCAGCGCGCTCGGAGGCCACGTTACCCGGTTCCCCGCCTCGGATCCGTCGAGAGCGGAGAAATTCGAAACGGGTTGGAGCGGCAGCGGCCTCAACATCGACAGCCAGGGCAATGTCTGGGTCACGAACCGGCTCGGCAATTCGCTCAGCCGGAGTGTTGTCATGGCCGAGTTGGCGGCGAAAGCGCTGACGGGCGGCAACCCCGACCCAGACCTTACGCGGGCGATGTCGAAGCAAACCAACTCCGACGGCGGCAGCGTGACATTGCTGAGACCCGACGGGTCGCAATACCCGGGCTCCCCGTTTACCGCCGGTGGCTTGCCCGGTCCGTGGGCGGTGGTCGTCGACGGTAACGACAATGTCTGGATCTCGAACTTCGCCATGCCGAACAGTCCCATCACGCAACTGTGCGGCGCACGCACCGAGAATTGTCCGCCCGGATTCAAGACCGGCGATCAGATTGCGCCGCCCAACGGCTACGTCGGAGGCGGCTTGCAGATGCAGACCGATATCGCCATATCGCCTTCGGGTGACGTCTGGGCCATGAACAACTGGCAGGACATCGACAGTTGCGTCGGCGCGTTCAACGAGGCGCTCTCGACCCGCTGCGGAGGGCAGGGCGTAACAATCTTCTTCGGCATGGCCAAGCCCGTGCGCGCGCCGCAGATCGGGCCGGCGCAGCCCTATTGAGGAGCGGACATGAAATCGATCGTCGCGATTGCCGCGCTCACCGCGTTCTCGGCGTCGCATGCGCACGCCGAAATGAGCGCCGAAGAATTGGCGAAGCTCGCTCAGAACCCCGTCGGCAATCTCATCAGCCTGCCGTTCCAGAACAACACGAACCTCAACTTCGGTCCGGAGAAGGGCACGCAGAACATCCTCAACATCCAGCCTGTGATCCCGATCTCGGTGAGCAGCGAATGGAACATCATCACGCGCACCATCTTGCCGGTGATCTGGAATCCCTCCCTCGGTCCCGACATCCCGAGCAAGGACGGCATCGGCGACACGGTCTTCACCGCATTCCTTTCGCCCGCCAACCCGGGACACTTGATCTGGGGCCTGGGTCCCGTGGTGCAGCTCCCCACCAACAGCAACTCGGAGCTCGGCAACAAGAACTGGGGCCTCGGGCCGTCGGTCGTCGTGCTGCATCTCGAGCACGACGACCCGTGGGTGTACGGCGTGCTGGTCAACAACATCTGGTCGTTGACGAGCAACAAGGACGGCGGCGCCTACAGCAACGGTCTCATCCAGCCCTTCATCAACTACAACTTCAAGGAAGGCTTCTATCTCACCAGCTCGCCGATCCTCACCGTCGATTGGAAGGCGGACAGCAGCCAACGGTGGTTAGTGCCGATCGGCGGCGGCGTGGGCAAGATCTTCCACTTGGGCAAGCTGCCGGTGAATACGCAGCTATCGGCGTACTACAACGTCGTGCGTCCGGATTTCCAGGCCAACTGGCAGATCCGCGCGCAAGTGCAGCTCATGTTTCCCAAGTAACGGCGTGGATCCGCGAGCTGGTGCCGCGTGATCGGCAAGGGCAAGGTGATGCGGATATGCTTCGGGCTGCTCCCGGTGCCGGCGATCCGAAGCGATTACGCGGCGGCGTGCCTGAGCCCACGGTCGCTCGCTTCGGACGTGCTCGCCATTGCGGGCGCGACCCTTTCGCTGCAGCTCGCCTGCGCCGCCGCCAGGCGCGCAGCCGGCACCCGCGGCGCCGAGCACGACACGTAGTCGAGTCCCGCGTCGTGGCAGAAGGCGATCGACTCGGGGTGCCCGCCGTGCTCGCCGCAGATGCCGATGACGAGATCGGGGCGGGCGCCGCGGCCTTCCTCGACCGCGAGGCGCATCAAGCGCCCGACGCCCGTCGCGTCCAGGCGCTCGAAGGGATTGTCCGCAAGTATCCCTCCCGCGATGTACGCCGGAAGGAACTTGTTCTCCGCATCCTCCCGCGAGAAAGAGAAGGTGGCCTGGGTGAGGTCGTTGGTGCCGAAGGAGAAGAACTCGGCGACGCGCGCAAGGCTCGGTGCGGCGAGGCAGGCGCGCACGACTTCCATCATGCTGCCGAACTTGAAGCGCAGCGTAATGCCGTACCGCACCTCGACGTCCGCGCGGACGTCGTCGACGAGCGCCTTGACACGGGCGAGCTCCCCGGCGTCGCACACCTGCGGCACCATGATCTCCGGATGCGCGTCGATGCCTTCCTGCGCGCACTGGGCCGCGGCCTCGAGAATCGCGCGGATCTGCATCTCGTAGATCTCCGGATACGTGATTCCCAGCCGCACGCCGCGGTGCCCGAGCATCGGATTGACTTCCGCCAGGAGGCGGACCTTGCGCAGCATCGCTTCGCGAACGGCGCGCAGCGCATCGTCGCGGTGCGTTTCCTGGTAGTGGACGAGGCTCGCCTGGAGCTTGCCTAGGCTTTCGACGTAGTCGCGCGGCAGCTCGGGGTCGAGCAACCGCAGCATGTCGGGAAGCTCGTCGACGGACTGCACGATGCGCTTGAGGTGGTCCAGACGGCCGATCTCGAACTCGAGCTGCGACGGGCTGGGCAGGAACTCGTGCATCGGCGGGTCGAGCAGCCGCACGGTGACCGGAAGCCCCGCCATCGCGGAAAACAGCGCCTTGAAGTCGGCACGCTGGATCGGCAGCAGCCTGTCGAGCGCGGCCCGGCGCGTCGCGGCGTCGTCGGCAAGGATCATTTCCTGCACGATCGGCAGCCGCTGGGTGTCGTTGAACATGCGCTCGGTTCGGCAGAGCCCGATGCCTTTCGCGCCGTACTGGCGCGCGCGCGCCGCGTCGCGCGGCGTGTCGGCGTTGGCGAGGACCCGCAGTCTCGCCGCGTCGTCCGCCCACGACAGAAGCGTTTCGAGCTCGCCGAAGAACTCGGCCTCCACGGTAGGAATCTGCCCTGCGTACACGTCACCGGTCGAGCCGTCGATCGTGATCATGTCGCCCTCGCGGATCGCGGCCGCGCCGACCTCGGCGCGGCGCTCGTGCACGTCGATGCGGATCGCGTCGCAGCCCGACACGCAGGGCTTGCCCATGCCCCGCGCGACGACCGCGGCGTGCGAGGTCTTGCCGCCGCGCGCGGTGAGAATGCCCTGCGCGGCGAAGAAGCCGTGGATGTCCTCGGGCTTGGTCTCCTCGCGCACGAGGATCACTTTCTCGCCGGCGCGGCCGCGCAGCTCGGCGCTGTCGGCGTCGAAGACCGCCCGCCCGCAGGCCGCGCCCGGAGACGCGGGGAGGCCTCTCGCCAGCGGCGCCGCCTTGTTCGCCGGGTCGAGCGTAGGGACGAGCAGCTGGTCGAGCAGCGCAGGCGGGATTCGAAGCAGCGCCCTTTGCCTTGAAATGAGCCCGTCCGCGACCATGCCGACCGAGCTGACGACCAACGCGCGGGCATTCATCTTGCCGTTGCGGGTCTGCAGGCAATACAGGCGCCCCCTCTCGATCGTGAACTCGAAGTCCTGCACCTCCTTGTAGTGCGCTTCGAGGCGGGCGCGCAGCTGCGCGAGCTCGCGGTAGATGTCCGGCATCTCGCGCGCGAGCTCCGCGATGGCTTTCGGCGTGCGAATGCCGGCCACGACGTCTTCGCCCTGCGCGTTGGCGAGATATTCGCCGTAGAGCGCGTTCTCGCCGGTGGCGGGATTGCGCGTGAAGCCCACACCCGTGGCCGAGTCCTCGCCGAGGTTGCCGAAGACCATCGCGACGACGTTGACCGCCGTTCCGTTCGCCATCGCGCTGGTGATGCGGAACTGCTTGCGGTAATCGACGGCGCGCTTTCCGTTCCAGGAGCGGAACACCGCGGCGATAGCGAGCTCGAGCTGGTCGTACGGATCGTCGGGGAAAGGCTCTCCCGTCTGCGCGCGGCATGCTTCGAGAAACCCGTCCGCGAGCTCGCGCAGCGCATCGGCATCGAGCTCCACGTCGTGCGCCGCGCCGTGCCTGCGCTTGACCTCCGCCATGATGCCGTCGAAGGTCGCGTCGGCAACACCCAGCGCGACCTTTCCGAAGAGTTGGACGAAGCGCCGCCACGCGTCGTACGCGAAGCGCGCGTTGCCCGTCGCCCGGACGAGTCCGGGGAGTGTTGCGGCGTTGAGCCCGAGGTTGAGGATCGTGTCCATCATGCCCGGCATCGACATCGCCGAGCCCGACCGCACCGAGACGAGCAGCGGGTTCTCCGCGCCGCCGAAGCGCTTGCCCGTCTTTCGCTCGAGCTGCGCGATCCGGGCGCGCACGTCGGTCATCAGTCCGTCCGGAAGCCGGCCGCCCTCGAGGTAGGCGAGGCAGGCGGCGCACGTGATGACGAAACCGGGCGGGACGTTGAGGCCGATCTGGGTCATCGCGCACAAGTTCGCGCCCTTGCCGCCCAGGTTCATCTTGTCGAGCGGATCGCCCTCTTCGAATGCGTAGATGAATCCCGGATCGCTCATGCAGCCCTTTCGCCTTCAGGCCGGGCGTGCGTGCGGCGTGTACGCCGCGTCTTCGCGCGTCGCGGCGAGCGCCGCGACCTCCGCGAGCTTCGAGAATTCGCCCAGGTACCGCGGGAGGATGTCGTCGAGGCTCACGATGCCGACGAGGATTCCGCCGCGGTCGACGACCGGCATACGCCTGACCCCCTTGTCGTGCATCGAGCGGATGGCGTCGGCGTCGCTCGCGCTCTCCTGCACGGTGGCGAGGTCGCCCCACGATATGAGCTCGCCGAGCGTGACGCTCGCAGGGTCGATGCCCGCCGCGACGACCTTGATCACGATGTCGCGGTCGGTCACGATGCCGATCGGCATCCGCGCTTCATCGTCGCGATCGACCACCACCACGTCGCCGACATGGCGCTCGCGCATGAGCCTCGCCGCGCCCGCCGCCGTCGTCGCGTGTCTTGCGCACACGACCTTCCGGATACAGATGTCCGCGATGAGCATGTTCCTGTCACCCTTGCGCCCGTTTCTAGGGTAGTGCGAGAGCGGGCGAGGTCAGTTGACGAAGGTCAATCGCGTTCGAAAGAAGGCGGCGGCCCCGGCGTGGCGGAGCCTCGCGCTATCATGCGCCGATGAGCCACGTCGCGACGTCGACGCTGCGGGCGGTCATCGCGACGGTCGCCGCGCTGTCCGCCGTCGCGGCAAGGGGCGAGCCGGCGCCGACGCCGATGGCGCGCATGACGGTTCCCTTCGTCGCGGCGGGCGGCTGCGACGATCCGCGTGTCGCGTATGCCGCAGCCATTCGCGACGGCACGCTATTCGTCACGCGCGACGGCGCGCTGGTCTACGGCTTGCGCGACGGCGGCCGCCTGGCCGAGACGCTGCCTGGCGCGCGCCTTTCTCCGCGCGGCGCTGTTCGCAGCGGCACGCGCGTGAGCCGTTTCTTGGGCGACGACCGGGCGTGCTGGCAGCGCGACGCGCTCGCCTTCGACCGCGTGTCGCTGGGTGAGGCCTGGCCTGGCGTCACCGTCGATCTGGCCGCGCACGGCGGTGACGTCGAGAAGCTTTTCACCATCGCGCCCGGGGCGGACGTGCGCCGCATCGGCGTGAGGCTGCAGGGGGCAAGGCGAATGACGATTTCCGCCGCCGGCGCACTCGTTGCGGACACCGGCTTCGGCAGCGTGCGATTCACCGCGCCCCGCGCATGGCAGGACATCGCGGGCGAACACCGGCTCGTGCGCGCGCGATACACACTCGACGGAGACCGTTACGGATTCGCGCTGGGGCCGCACGCGCGCGGACATCCGGTCGTGATCGATCCCATCCTGCAGGCCACGTACCTGGGCGGCAGCGGCGGCGACATCGCCTACGCCGTCGCGGTCGACGCCACGGGCAGCGTGCTCGTCGCGGGGAGCACCGCCTCGCAGAACTTTCCCGGGACGGCAGGCGGTGCGCGGCCGGGCGCAGGGGGCGGCGGCGACGCGTTCGTCGCCAAGCTCGATGGCACGCTGACAACGCTTCTCCAGGCGACCTACCTGGGCGGCGCAGGCGCCGACATCGCCTACGCCCTCGCGATCGATGGCGACGGCAACGTGTACGTCGCAGGCAGCACCGCGTCGGCCAACTTCCCGGGCACTGCCGGCGGCGCGCAAGCGAACCCGGGCGGCGGCGGCGATGCGTTCATCGCGTGGCTGAGCGGCGATCTCGCCGATCTCAAGCAGGCCACCTACCTCGGCGGCAACGGCTTCGACCAGGCCTTCGCGCTGGCGATCGGCGGTAACGACGACGTCTTCGTGGCCGGCGGCACGGCTTCGGCGAACTTCCCCGGAACCGCGGGCGCGGCGCAGCCCGCGCGCGCGGGAAGCGGCGATGCCTTCGTGGCGAGGCTCGACCGCACGCTCGGCAAGCTCCTGCGGGCGACCTATCTCGGCGGTAGCAACAACGAGACCGCTTTCGCGCTGGCGTGCGGCGCGGATGGCTCCGTGTATGTCGCGGGCAGCACCGGCTCGGCGAACTTTCCCGGCGCGGCGGGCGGCGCGCAGGCGACGTTCGGCGGCGGCGGCGGCGACGCGTTCGTCGCAAGGCTCGACCGCACGCTCGCCACGCTCGTGCAGGCGACCTATCTGGGCGGGGCGCTCTCGGACATCGCCTACGCGCTCGCGGTGGCGTCCGATGGCGCGGTCTTCGTGGCCGGCGAGACCGCGTCGACGAATTTACCAGGCACGGACGGCGGATTCCAGCCGCAGCGCGGCGGCGGCATCGACGCGTTCGTCGCGAAGCTGACGGCGGCGCTGACCGGGCTGACGCAGGCCACGTATCTCGGCGGCCTCGGCGACGACAGCGCCGCCGCGCTCTCGCTCGACGTGACGGGAAAGGTTTTCGTCGCCGGCAGCACGACCTCGTCCCTCTTCCCGGGAGCGGCCGGCGGCGCGCAGGCGACCCCGGGCGGAAACGGCGACGCGTTCGTCGCAGAGTTCGACCCGTCGCTCGCCACACTCTTGCAATCGACGTTCTACGGCGGCGGCGGGCTCGACCAGGGTCGTGCGATCGCGATCGACACGCGCGGCAAGGTGTACGCCGCGGGAGGCACGGCGTCGTTCAACCTGCCCGCGGCGGGCGGCGGCGCGCAAGCGAGCCCGGGCGGAAACGGCGACGCCTTCGTCGTTCGCATGACCGCGAGCCTGCGCCTGGTCGACCCGCCCGCGATCGAGTATTACCACGCGGAGTGGAATCACTACTTCGTCACGGCGAGCGGCGACGAAATCGCGAAGCTCGACGCCGGTGTGTTCGCGGGCTGGGCGCGAACCGGCCAATCGTTCAACGTGCTCCCGCTCGACGCTCGAGGCGCGGCGAACATGTGCCGCTTCTTCAGCGTGAGCTTCGCGCCCAAGAGCTCGCACTTCTACACGCCGTATGCGGACGAGTGCGGGTCCGTGAAACAGAACCCGGACTGGGAGTTCGAGGCGGAAGTCTTCGCGGTCTATCTTCCCGACGCAACGGGCGGCTGTCCGACCGGCACGCTGCCGCTGTACCGCCTCTACAACGACGGGCAGGGCGGGGCGCCCAACCATCGGTTTACCACCAGCGCCGCGACGCGCGCCGACATGCTGGCCCAGGGCTGGATTGCCGAAGGGACGGGCGGGCTCGGCGTGACCGCGTGCGTGCCCGCGTAGCCGACGTGGCCGCGCTCTCCGAGTACTACCCCGCGATCAAGTCGGCGCACGTCGCGCTCGTGCTCACGAGCGGGTGCCTGTTCGCGCTTCGCGGCCTCTTGCGCATCGCCGGCAGCGAAGCCGGCAACGGAAGGCCCGTGCGGCTGCTGAGCGCGGCGATCGATACGCTGCTGCTCGTCGGGGGGGTGTCGCTGATCTTCGTCCTTCGGCTCAACCCGGCGACCACGGCGTGGCTCGCGACGAAGCTCCTGCTGCTCGTCGCCTACATCGTGCTGGGCTCGCTCGCGCTCAGGCGCGCACGCACGTCCGGGCGGCGCGCGCTTGCTTTCGCGGCCGCGCTCGCGTGCTTCGCGTCGATGTACGCCATCGCGCGCGCGCACGACGCGACGGCGCCGCTGCGCTGGCTGGGGTTGTGACGATCCCTACTGCTTCGCCTGGCTGCACTCCACGCTCATGTCCTTGCACACGCGCAGCACGGCGTTGAGCACGAGCTCAGCGGCGTTGGGCTGGCTGCCGGTGTGGGCCGAGGAAATGAGCATGTGCGTGATGTCGTCCGAGAGCGCGCTCACCTTGATGCCCGCGATCTGCTGCCCGTTGGTGAACTGGACGAGGCGGTCCGCGGGCTCCTCGCGCGTGATCGTGATGCCCTGCGCATTGGCGAGGCCGCGCAGCACAGCGGCGTAGACTTTGTCCGCGGGCGCGTCGAGCATGACCGCGGCCGAGTCGTAGCTCGCGCCGTCGCTCTGCTGCGATTGCTGCGACATCTGCTCCACGCGGCCGATCGCGCGCCTCGCGATGAGCGCCCACTGCGCGTCGGCTGCCGTGGAGATCGCGACGAGCGCCACGCCGGCGGCTGCCGCATACCTGCGTAATCCATTTCGCATCGAACGCTCCTATCGCCTGAAGCCGCCGCCGCGGCCCGCGAATCCGCCGCGTCCTTCCAGGCCGCCGCCGCGCATGGACTCGAATTGCTGCTGGCGCGAGCTGCCCGTCATGCGCGCGCTGCGGTCCTGCTCGAGCTGCGACATGCCCTCGAAGCGGTCACCGCTGGCGGACTGCCCCGTGCGCGTGGACGCCGCACCGGGTTGCGCGGACGCGCCGCGTTGCGTCGCGGGCTTCTCGACGTTGTTCCACGATCCGTTGTCGTACTTCTGCCAGCCGCTGTCGGTCTTCTTGTACACATTGCCGTCAGCGCCCGCGTAGACGTCGCCCCCCGACGTCTTCACCACACCCGCATTGTTGCCGCCCGCGCCCGAGACCCCCGCGCCCTTCGCGCCGCTCGACGCGCTGAACGACCCCGCGCTGCCGGCGGCGTTGCTCGCGCTCTGCGTGTGCACCGTCTGGTTGGGACCCGAGACCGTGCTCGATCCCCACCGGCCGTAAGCGTTGCTGTTCTGCTGCGTATAGCCGGCGCGCCCGGTGTTCGCGTTGTACCAGCTCGCGTTGCCCGCCGCGCCGTTCGGCCCCCACGCCGCGCTGCCGTGCGCGTAGCTGCCCGTGCTCGGGTTGTAGGCGGAGAACGCACCGGCGCCGCCGTACGGGCCATAGATCGCGCCGCCCTGCGCCCACGCGCCGGTGTTGGGGTTGTATGCGTAGCCGGCCTTCGCGACGCCGCCGTAGGGACCGTAGAGGGCGCCGCCCTGCGCCCATGCGCCGGTGGTCGCGTTGTAGTAGGTCGCGCCGGCGTACGAGTACGGATAGGGGTAGTAGATCGGGATCGGCGCCGGATAAATGTAGGGCGGGTAGTAGTAGCCCGTGCCGTACACGACCACGCCCGCGCTCACGTAGCTCATGGTGTAGCCGGACGTGTAGCCGTAGGTGACGGTCGTCGGCGTCGTGCCGTACACCTTCACGTAAGTGCACGCGTACATGGGACTCGCCGGCGGAATCGTGTAGACGACCGGCGGCACGACCTCCGCGAGCGCCCACGGTCCGGTCGGCGCGCTCGCAACGAACCACGCGCCCTGATAGCACGAGTAGTAGCCTTCGCTCGTCTGGATCACGCGAAACGGCGTGTTCACCGCGTACTGCATCGGCGTGCTCGGGATCGCGGCGAACTGCGGCGTGCCTGCGTACACCACGTCGAGCTTCGCGGTGGCGCGGTCGAGCGTACCCTGCTGCGGAATCTGCGCCTCGATCAGCGCCTCCTGCGCTTGCGGCGTGCCGGGCACCGACACCAGCACGAAGCCGCGCGGTCCGTCGGCGGGAATGCGCGCGAAGTCGGTCGGCAGGCTCGACGTGGCGAACGTCCACGGGCCGTCGAGGCTCGCCGCGGCGAACCATCGTCCCGACACGAGGTAGTACCAGCGGCCGCCGCGGTCGCGGAAGAGCGCGGCGTCGGTGTTCGACACGTAGGACAGCGACGTGCCGGGGATCGCGACGAACTGCGGCGCGCCGCCGATGACGATGATCGCTGCAGGCGTGGTGGACACGAAGATCGCCGGTGCGGTCGCCGCAGTGTACGGGCGGCCGGGAATCTGCTGCTTGAGATCCGCGAAGTTGCGGTCGTTGGGCAGGGCGGCGAAGCCGGGCGGCAGCGCAGCCGCCGGCGTCCAGGGGCCCTTGGCGTCGGGCGCGGCGAGCCAGCCGCCGTTGTTGAAGAGGTACCAGGTCTTCGTCGCCGAATCGCCGAAGACGTCCCAGTTCGTGTTGACCGCGAACGAAAGCGTCGTGCCGTCGATCGGCACCATGACCGGCTCGCCGTCGAACACGACGAGGCTCGCCGGTCGCTGGCTCACGATGATGCGCGGCGGCGTGTTGTCGAGCGCAGCCTCGGACGGCTTCTGCGCCTTGTCGCGCAGGCTCATGATGATCGCGACCAGAGGCACGCGCTTCGGCCCCATGCTCGCGAGGGCGTTGCGAATGCGAGCCTCGAACTGCGCCGCGCGCGCGGCGTCGACGGAAGGAAAGCGCGCCGATGCGAGCTGCGGCTGGGTCAGGGTCACCGAGCGCTCGGCGAGCTCGACCTGCGAGGTGAACGCGACCTCGATGACGCCGAGGATGGGTGCCTTGGCGCCGGCGGGCGTGATGCCGATCGCGATTCGCGTGTTGAGAGTCTTGCGCTCGGGCCACGAGATCACCTGCGGCTGGTAGATCGTGGCCGTGCCGTTGGCGCCGCTCACGGTGTGCGGCCAGCGCTCGGGGCCTTCCGCCGGCATCGAGGACAGCGGGGCGGCGGCCGTGGGCGCTACTTGGGCATGTGCGCCAAGAAGGGCAGCCGCGACGAAGACGAGTCGAAAGGTTCTCGCGTCGAGCATGGTCGCGAAAAAAAAGGGGGTCAGACCCCATTACAAGGCGAGAAAACTTCTGGTGGAGATGCACCCGCGAGGCGGGTGCATCTTTGGTCGGTCTGACCTTTCTAGAACATGTGCTGGCCGCCGTTGATCGCGATGTTGGCGCCCGTGAGGAACGCCGCCTCCTCGCTGGCAAGGTACGCGACGAGGCCGGCGACCTCTTCCGGCTTGCCGAGGCGCCCCATCGGGATCTGCGGGATGATCTTCGAGTCGAGCACTTCCTTCGGGATCGCCATCACCATCTTGGTCCCGATGTAGCCGGGCGAGATCGTATTGGACGTCACGCCCTTGCGCGCGTACTCGAGCGCGAGCGCCTTGGTGAAGCCGTGCATGCCCGCCTTGGCGGCGGAGTAGTTGGTCTGGCCGAACGCGCCCTTCTGCCCGTTGACCGACGAGATGTTGATGATGCGGCCCCAGCCGCGGTCGGCCATGGCGTCGCACACCTGCTTGGTCATGTTGAAGCAGGAATCGAGGTTGGTCTTGATCACGACATCCCAGTTGGCCTTGTCCATCTTCTTGAACGTCATGTCGCGCGTGATGCCCGCGTTGTTGACGAGGACGTCGACGGGGCCCACTTCCTCGGCCACTTTCTTCACGCACGCGGCGGCGGACTCGAAATCGGCCACATCGCACGGATACGCGCGGAAGTTGTAACCCTGCGACTTCATCGACGACAGCCACTCGTTGGCCTTGGTGTTGCCGGGCGAGTACGTCGTGACGACGGTGTATCCGAGCGCGGCCATCTTGATGCAGATCGCCTCGCCGAGGCCGCCCATGCCGCCCGTGACGAGCGCCACGCGATGCTTGTCGTTTGCCATGGTGCCGTTCCTCCAGTGTCGTGTTGTGTCCTGCCTAGCGCTCGACCGCGAGCGCCACTCCCATGCCGCCCCCGATGCACAGCGATGCAAGCCCCTTCTTCGCGTTGCGCCGGCGCATCTCGTGCAGCAGCGTGACGAGCACGCGGCAGCCGGACGCGCCGATCGGGTGACCGAGCGCGATGGCGCCGCCGTTGACGTTGATCTTGCTCGTGTCCCAGCCCATCTCCTTGTTGACCGCGCACGCCTGCGCCGCGAAGGCCTCGTTGATCTCCATGAGATCGAGATCGGCCGGCTTCCAGCCCGCCTTCTCGAGGCACCACTTCGACGCCGGGACGGGCCCCATGCCCATGATCGCCGGGTCCACACCCGTGGTCGCGTAAGCCTTGATCTTCGCGAGCGGCGTGATCCCGAGCTGCGCGGCGCGCGCTGCCGTCATCACGAGCACCGCCGCCGCGCCGTCGTTGATCCCCGAGGCATTGGCTGCCGTGACCGAGCCGTCCTTCGCGAACGCCGGCCTGAGCCCCGCAATCGAGTCGAGGGTGACACCGGCCTTGATGAACTCGTCGGCGTCGAACGCGAGCGGGTCGCCCTTGCGCTGCGGGATCATGACGGGCGTGATCTCGTCCTTGAACGCGCCGGCCTTTTGCGCCTTCTCGGCCTTGTTCTGGCTCGCCACCGCGAACTCGTCCTGCTGGGCCCGGCTCACGCCGTATTGCCTGGCGACGTTCTCGGCAGTGGTGCCCATGTGGTACTGGTTGTAGACGTCCCACAGTCCGTCGACGATCATCGAGTCGACGAGCTTGGCATCGCCCATGCGGAAGCCGTCGCGCGAGCCCAGGAGCACGTGCGGCGACGCGCTCATGTTCTCCTGGCCGCCCGCGACGACGATATCGGCATCGCCGCATTTGACCGCTTGCGCGGCCAGCATGACCGCCTTCAATCCCGAGCCGCACACGACGTTGATCGTCATGGCGGGGACCTCCTTCGGAATGCCGGACTTGATGAGCGTCTGGCGCGCGGGATTCTGGCCGCTGGCGGCGCACAGCACCTGGCCCAGGATGACCTCGGAGACCTGGTCGGGCTTGACGCCGCTTTGCGCGAGCAGCGCCTTGACGACGGTGGCGCCCAGGTCGGGGGCGGACACCTTGGCGAGCGTGCCGCCGAACTTGCCTATGGCCGTGCGCAGCGCGCCGGCGATGACGATATCGGACATGGAAGGGACTCCTCGATTGCGCGTGTGAGTGAGGCCCGCATCGAACGCGCGGGCTCTGGCACAACATGGTAACGCAGCCGCGGGGCCGCGTAACCATCCTTTGGAGGGGATTCAGGCGGCCTGTGTCGCGGGCCGCTCGATCGCCCGCTCGTCGATCGGCAGGTTCACGAGGCCGGCGATAATGCCGAGCCCGATGGCCAGGTACCAGACCACGTCGTAGCTGCCGGTCGTGTCGTAGAGCTTGCCGCCCAGCCAGGCGCCCAGGAAGCTCCCCACCTGGTGCGAGAAGAACGTGAAGCCGGACAGCATCGCGAGGTACCTCACGCCGAAGATCTGGGCGACCATCGCGTTGGTCGGCGGCACCGTGGACAACCAGAGCAGGCCGAGCGCGGCCGCGAACGCATACACGCTGGCCGGCGTGAGCGGCATGTAGACGAAGACCGCGAACACGATCGCGCGGGCGAAATAGATGAAGGAGAGGATGTACTTCTTGCCGATTCGCCCGCCGAGCCAGCCCGCGATGTACGTGCCGACGATGTTGAACAGCCCGACCAGTGCCAGCGCTGTCACCGCTACGTGCGGCGGCAGGCCGCGGTCGGCGAGGTACGCCGGGAGGTGCACGCCGACGAACACCACCTGAAAGCCGCACACGAAGAAGCCGAGGGTGAGCAGGACGTAGCCGCGGTGCGAGAAAGCCTCGCCGACCGCCTCGCGCGCCGATTGCTGGAACGCGTGAGCCTGCGCTTGGCGACGCTCGACCATCGCCGCGGCGAGCGGCACGATGAGCAGAGCCACGCCGGCGAGCGTCACGAGCGCGCCGTGCCAGCCGATGTGCGAGAGCATCCACTGCGTGAGCGGAAGCATCGCGAACTGCCCGAAGGAGCCCGCAGCGGCGGAAATGCCGAGCGCCATGCTGCGTTTCTCCGCGGGGAACCTGCGGCCGAGCACGCCCGAAACCACGCTGTAGGTCACGCCCGACTGCCCGGTGCCGATCAGGACGCCGGCGGTGAGCACGAAGAGCCAGGGCGATGCCGCGAGCGACATCGTGACGAGCCCCGCGATGTAGAGGAAGCATCCCGCGAGCATGACCCGCGCCGAGCCGAAGCGGTCCGCGATCATCCCGGTGAAGGGCTGGGTGGCGCCCCACGTCAGGTTCTGCACGGCGATCGCGAGGGCGAACACTTCGCGCCCCCAGCCCATCTCCGACGACACGGGCTGAAGGAACAGCCCGAAGCCGTGCCGGATGCCCATCGAAAGGGACAGGATGAGCGCGCTCGCCACGAGCACGACGGTGGGCGTGCGCCAGTCGGCGTTGCGCGCGCTCATCGGCCAGCCTCGCCGGATTCGGGGTGAAGGGTCTCGACCGAGGCCAGCAGGCCGACCAGAGCGTCGATCTTCGTCGTGCCGAGCTTGCGGCCGACGATCGCCTGCGCGTCGCGCCAGTACGGAAGGGCGCGCTCGTAGGCCGCCTTGCCGGCGCGGGTGAGCGCCACCTCGCGCGTGCGCGCGTCCCGCCCCGGCGCAACGCTCACGAGCCCCTGCTCGACCAGCGGCTCGAGGGTCCGCGACAGCGCGGTGCGGTCGAGGAGGGCGAGGGAGGCGAGCTCGCTGATGCGCACCGGCCCCTGCCGCAGCAGCGCACGCAGCAGCGAGAACTGGGTGATGCGCAGCCCGCACGGCGCCATATGGTCGTCGTAGAGCTGGGTCAAGGCGCGCGTCGCCCGGCGCAGGCGGCCGCAGACGCAGGCGATGGCAAGATCGTGGGTCACGGGGTAATGCGCATATGCACGGAATTGCGAGTATATGCACCTTTTCCCGCGGACGCAAGGCCGCGTCAGCCCGCGGCTCCCCGGTCGAGCCTCGTGTAGTGCGACTCGAGGTCGCGCGTGAACGCGGCGGCATCCATGAGAGGCGAGGCCAGGAGGCGCTGCCGAAGCCCGGCGCGCAGCGCCTCGCGCCGCGCGGCATCGCGTGCGAGCTCGACGTTGAGCCGCACGTACTCGAGGGGGGTCGCGGCGACCAGCTCGGGCACGCCAAGGGTGGCGAGAATGCTCACGCCGCTGCGCGCGACCGAGCGGTCGCCGCGAAGCGCGACGACGGGCACGCCCATCCACAGTGCGTCGAGCGTGGTCGTCGCGCCGTTGTAAGGGGTGGTGTCGAGCGCGACGTCGACGTCGGCGAGACCGTTGAAGTAGTCCGGGACGCTCACGCGCGGGCGCACCTCGATGCGTTCGGGCGCGATTCCGGCGTGCGCGAACCGCTGCGAAAGCGCGTCGGTGGTTCTGCCTGGCGGAACGCCGATGATCCGAAGCGTGGCGCCCGGCACCGCATGCAGGATCTCCTGCCACAGAGCGAGCGACGTACCGCTTACCTTGAAGAACTGGTTGAACGAACCGAATACGACCCGCTCTTCCCGGTTCGGCCGCGCCGCCGCGGGCGCCGATTGGTGCAGCGGGCGGTAGCACCACTGGCTCGCGGGCATGCGCACCAGGCGTTCGGTGTGCAGGTGCTCCGTCTCGCCGGGCGGATCGGTGTGCGCGTCGCAGATCCTATAGTCGACCGTCGACAGGCCCGTCGAGTGCAGGTAGCCGAGCCAGCTCACTTGCACGGGAGCGCAGCGGCGCGCGAGCAGTGGCAGCCGCGATTGCCCGGTATGGCCCGCGAGGTCCACGAGGACGTCGATCTCGTCGGCACGAATGAGGTCGGCCGCTCGCTCATCGCCCATGCCCGCGATGTTCCGCCAATGTTCGGCATCTGCCTTCAACCGTTCCGTGATGGCGTCCTCGGACGCGTTGCTGTAATAGCAGAAGACCTCGAACGCGGAGCGGTCGTGCGCGCTCAGCACGGGCTCGACGAAGAGGGCGACCGAGTGCATGCGGAAATCGGGCGACAGGTAGCCGACGCGTACGCGCGCGTGCTGCGCTCGCGCGGGCAAGTGCGCTGCGGGGGTGCGCGCCTCGATCGTTGCCGCCACCTCGCGATGCGCATCGAAGAGGAACTGCGGATCGAGGTCGTCGCGGGCGAGCATGTTGAAAAGCCGCGCCGCCGACGCTTCGGTGGACGCCGGATCGGCCTCGAGCGCGCGCGCATACCACTCGTCCGCCTCGCGGAGGCGGCCCGTTGCCGTGCACAGCCTGCCCATCGCGGCGAACGCGGCGGTCCGCGCGCCCGGGTGGGCCAGCGCCGTTCGGATTGCGGCCTCGAGCGCGTCGATCCGCTGCCTGTGCATGAGCAGCAGCTCGAGATTGTGCAGCGCCCCGACGTGCCCCGGATCGGCCGCCGTTGCCTCCTCGAGCACGGATTGCGCGTCGTCGCCGCGTCCCGCGGCCTCGAGCAGGTCCGCGAGGCAGATCTTCGCATCCGTGAAAGCCGGATCGAGGCCAATGGCGCCGCGAAGCGCCGCCTCGGCGCCGGCGGCGTCGCCGCCCGCCGCGAGCAGGCGGCCGCGGTTGTAGTGGGACGGCGCGAAGTCCGGCGCAAGGGCGATCGCGTGATCCACCGCGCCGAGCGCATCGCCGGGCGAGCCCATGCGCGCAAGGACGTTGCCCAGGTTGAGCCAGGGTCGGGGGCTGCCCGGCGCAGCGGCGCTCGCGCGCCGATAGTGCTCGCGTGCCTCCGATAGCCTTCCGCTGTCCTCGAGGGCGTTTCCGAGCGCGATGAGCCGCGCCGCTTCGTCGTCCGAGCGGGTCAAAGCCAGCCCTTCGTGCGCGCGACGGCGCGGTCCCATTGCGCGCGCAGCTCGGCGGCGCGCGCCGGCTCCATCGACGGTTCGAACCTGCGATCGACGTGCCAGTTGCGCGCGATGTCGTCCGTGCTCGTCCAGTAGCCGACCGCGAGCCCGGCCAGATACGCAGCGCCGAGCGCGGTCGTCTCGAGCACGCGCGGGCGCACGACGGGCACGCCGAGGATGTCCGCCTGGAACTGCATGAGCAGGTTGTTCGCCGCGGCGCCGCCGTCCACGCGCAGCTCCGAGAGCGTCATGCCGGCGTCGCGCTCCATCGCCGCCAGCACGTCGGCGCTCTGGAACGCGATGCCTTCGAGCGCGGCGCGCGCGACGTGCGCGCGCGTGGCGCCCCGAGTGAGCCCGAACATCGCGCCGCGCGCGTAGCTGTCCCAGTGCGGCGCGCCGAGCCCGGCGAACGCAGGCACGAGGTAGACGCCGCCGTTGTCGGGCACGCTCGCCGCGAGCGCCTCGACTTCCGCGGCGCTGCGCACGATCTGCAGCCCGTCGCGCAGCCACTGCACGACGGCGCCGCCGATGAAGACGCTGCCTTCCAGCGCATAGTCGAGGCGGCCGTCGCGCCGCCAGGCGACGGTGGTCAGGAGGTTGTTCGACGAGGCGACCGCGGTCGAGCCGGTGTTGAGCAGCAGGAAGCAGCCGGTGCCGTAGGTGTTCTTGGCGAGCCCCGGCGATACGCAGGCCTGCCCGAACAGCGCCGCCTGCTGGTCCCCCGCGATGCCCGCGATGGGCACGTCGCGGCCGGCGAGCTTCGCGGTCCCGCAAATGCCGGAGGATGCCACGACCTGCGGCAGGACCTCGCGAGGCACATCGAGGATGCGCAGGAGCTCGTCGTCCCAGTCGCCCGTGTGGATGTCGAAGAGCAGCGTGCGGCTCGCGTTGCTCGCGTCCGTGCAGTGCACTTGGCCGCCGGTCATGTTCCAGACGAGCCACGCGTCGACGGTGCCGAAGGCGAGCTCGCCGCGATTCGCGCGCTCGCGCGCGCCGCGCACGTGGTCGAGGATCCAGCGCAGCTTCGTACCCGAGAAATACGCGTCGAGAACGAGCCCGGTCTTGCGCGCGAAGGTGGCCGCGTGGCCGGCCGCGCGAAGCTCGTCGCATATGGGCGCCGTGCGACGGTCCTGCCAGACGATCGCGTTGTAGATCGGCTGCCCCGTGGCGCGCTCCCACACGATCGTCGTCTCGCGCTGGTTCGTGATGCCCGCGACCGCGACCTCGCGCGCCGCGACGCGTCCTTTGGCGAGCGCTTCGTGGACCACGCCCGCCTGCGTGGCCCAGATCTCGGTGGCGTCGTGCTCGACCCAGCCCGGTCGCGGGAAGATCTGGCGGAATTCGCGCTGCGCGAGCGCGTGCACCGCGCCGTCGCGATCGAACAGGATCGCGCGCGAGCTGGTCGTGCCCTGGTCGAGCGACAGCACGAACGACATGTTCTCCTCCGGTTGGCGCGCGGCAGCGCCGCAGCGTAGAATTGCGCGACCATTCTATTGAGTACCACGGAATTGGGTGACAACCGTTTGCAAAACTCCGTCGTTCCCGCGCAAGCGGGAACCCAGTGGCTTTCGCTCGAACGTCACTGGGTCCCCGCGTTCGCGGGGACGATGAGCTTGCGTTGCGGGGCGCCACGCCGTTATGTAAAGCTCAATAGTCAGATGTCCGCGCGAAGCCGCCGAGCGCGACGCGCCCTTCGCTCGCCTTCGCCTTGACGCGTCCCCTTTCCCTGCCCACCGTTCCGCGCGAGCGGCTGCATTGCCGCACCGTGACCTTCGACGGCTTCAGGCGCGACGACGGCCTGTTCGACATCGAGGCGCACCTGGTCGACGTCAAGGACCACGACTGCGAGCTTCTGAGCGGCGTGCGCCCGGCCGGCATTCCGGTGCACGAGATGTGGGTGCGGATCACCATCGACGCCGCGTTTAACGTCAGGGACATCGAAGCCGTGACGGAGAGCATGCCGTATCCCGGCTACTGCGACCGCATCACACCGGCGTACAAGCAGCTGGTCGGGGCGAACCTGGTCGAGGGCTTCCGCAAGCGCCTGCACGACGCGCTGGGTCATTCCAAGGGTTGCACGCATCTGACCGAGATGCTCGCGACGGTCCCGACCGCCGCCATCCAGACGTTCGCCGGGTTGCAGCGCGAGGATTCCGGCGACGAGAAGCCCTTTCAGCTCGACCGCTGCCACGCGCTCGAGACGAGCGCCGACGCCGTCCGCCGCTACTATCCCAAGTGGTTTCGCGGCCAGGCGACCCGCGCCTAGGCAAGACAATGCCGCTTTTCCGGCGAGCGCGGTCCAGCAAGGTGAGCCTTCCCGTGCTCGGCACACCCGAGGCGGGCAAGATGAAGTCCTTCGGTCTGCCTGTGTTCTGGGCGACGAGCGATCCTGATGCTGTCAAGGGGCACCTCGCAGCTGCTGCGGGGCTCGTCGAGCCTGGCTTCCACTTCGCCGATAACATGTTCACGTGGGCGAGGAACGATTCGATGCTCGATGACGGGGCCTTCATGAAGGCATGGCGATCGAACACCGAATCGAGCGTAGACGAGGCGATCCTCTGGCGGCGCTACATCCTGGCGTGCGCCGGGTATCATTGCGTCCAGCTCCCCGGCGATTTCGTCGAGTGCGGCGCATATACCGGTGTCGGCGTCAAGACGGTCATCGACTACGTCGGCGGCAAGGAATTTCCCAAGACGTTCAGGGCGTACAACCTGTTCGTGCACGAGACGTCGATGGCGCATCACGCCATGCCCGGGCACGGCGAAGCGCTCGAGGCTCGCGTTCGCGCAAACTTCAAGGACTACCTGCAAGTGAAAATCGTCAGTGGAGCGATTCCGGGATCGATCGTTGGACAATCGCCTTCCTCGATCGCCTATCTCCACATCGACCTCAACGAAGCACCGGCCGAGATCGCCGCGCTCGACGCGCTGTTCGACCGGGTTGTTCCCGGCGGAATCGTCATCCTCGACGATTACGAATGGGCGGGGCCGTATCGCAGTCAGAAGCTCGCGGAGGATGCGTGGTTCCAAGCACGCGGCTGCCGCGTCATCCCGCTGCCCGCCGGCCAAGGTATCGTCATCAAGCGTTGAGACACTCCGAGGGAATCCAGTGAAGATCCACGAATACCAGGGCAAGGAGCTCTTCCGCAAGTTCGGCATCCCGGTGCCGCGCGGGATTCCGGCGTTCACCGTGGACCAGGCGGTGCGTGCGGCGCAGCAGCTAGGCGGCCCGGTGTGGGTCGTCAAGGCGCAGATCCACGCCGGCGGCCGCGGCAAGGGCGGCGGCGTGAAGGTCGCCAAGTCGCTCGACGAAGTGCGCGAGCGCGCGACCGAGATCCTCGGCATGCAGCTCGTGACCCACCAGACCGGCCCTGGCGGGCAGAAGGTGCGCCGGCTCCTGATCGAGGAGGGTGCCGACATCAAGAAGGAGCTTTACGTCGGCATGGTGGTGGACCGCGGCACGCAGCGCGTGGTGCTGATGGCGAGCTCCGAGGGCGGCATGGACATCGAGCACGTCGCGGCGACCACGCCCGAGAAGATCCACAAGGTGTTCGTCGATCCGGCGAAGGGCCTCACGGACGCCGAGGCCGACGGCGTGGCGCGCAAGATCGGCGTCCCCGAGGCAGGCGTGGCGCAGGCGCGCGCGCTGCTGCAGGGCCTCTACCGCGCGTTCATCGAGACCGACGCCTCGCTCGCCGAGATCAACCCGCTCGTCGTGACGGGCGACGGCAAGGTCGTTGCACTCGACGCCAAGCTCAACTTCGATTCCAACGCGCTGTTCCGCCACGCCGACATCGTCGAGATGCGCGATCTCGACGAGGAAGACCCGGCCGAGATCGAGGCCTCCAAGTTCGACCTGTCCTACATCTCGCTCGACGGCAACATCGGCTGCCTCGTCAACGGCGCGGGGCTCGCCATGGCCACGATGGACACGATCAAGCTCTACGGCGGCGAGCCCGCGAACTTCCTCGATGTGGGCGGCGGCGCGACCGCGGAGAAGGTGACCGAAGCGTTCAAGATCATGCTGCGCAACCCACACCTGAAGGCGATCCTCGTCAACATCTTCGGCGGCATCATGAAATGCGACACCATCGCCGAGGGCGTGGTGGCGGCGTCGAAGGCGGTCTCGCTCAAGGTGCCGCTCGTCGTGCGCATGAAGGGGACCAACGAGGATCTCGGCAAGAGGATCCTCGCCGAGTCGGGGCTGCCGATCATCACCGCGAACAACATGGCGGAGGCGGCCGAAAGGGTCGTCGCCGCTGCGAAGGGGCAATGAGGGTATGTCGTCCCCGCGGAAAGCCTGCCTCCGACCCGATCGGAAGCGGGGACCCAGTAGCACGTGGGGTGGAATGAGCGTTGTCATCCCCGCGAATGAGTGCCGTCGTCCCCGCGGATGCGAGGACCCAGCGTCGTTGACGTTAGAATGGAAAAGCAGTTTCGCGTCTATATACTCGCAAGCGGCCGCAACGGCACTCTCTATGTCGGCGTCACCTCGAACCTCGTACAGCGCGTATGGCAGCACAAGGAGGGTGCCGTACCGGGATTCACGCAGAAGTACAATGTGAAGCAACTCGTGTGGTATGAAATGCATGACGACGCCGAAAGCGCGATCCTGCGCGAAAAGCGTATCAAGAAGTGGAATCGCGAGTGGAAAATCGACCTTATCGAACGCTTCAACCCATATTGGAGCGACCTTTATGACGAGATTGCCGGGTCGTGACACGATTGCGCCGCTGGGTTCCCGCATCCGCGGGAACGACGGGCCTCGCAAGGCAACGCCGCTGGGTTCCCGCATCCGCGGGAACGACGAAGCCGGGGGCCGGTCGTGAGCATCCTCGTCAACCGCAGCACGAAGGTCATCACGCAGGGCATCACCGGCAAGACCGGCCAGTTCCACACACGCGCCTGCCGCGACTACGCCAACGGGCGCAACTGCTTCGTCGCCGGCGTGAACCCGAAGAAGGCGGGCGAGGACTTCGAGGGCATTCCGATCTACGCCACGGTCAAGGACGCGAAGGTGGCCACCGGCGCCAACGTCTCGGTGATCTACGTTCCGCCCCCGTTCGCCGCGGCGGCGATCGACGAGGCGGTGGATGCGGACCTCGACCTCGTGGTGTGCATCACCGAGGGCATTCCCGTGCGCGACATGATCGCCACGCGGCATCGCATGCAGGGCCGCAGGACCCTGCTGCTCGGCCCGAACTGCCCCGGCGTCATCACGCCCGATGAGATCAAGATCGGCATCATGCCGGGGCATATCCACAAGAAGGGCCGCATCGGCGTCGTCTCGCGCTCGGGCACGCTGACCTACGAAGCCGTGGGCCAGCTGTCCGACCTCGGGCTCGGCCAATCGACCGCGGTCGGCATCGGAGGCGACCCGGTGAACGGGTTGAAGCACCTCGACGTGCTCAAGATGTTCAACGACGACCCGGACACCGACGCCGTCGTGATGATCGGCGAGATCGGCGGCAGCGACGAGGAGACCGCGGCGCTGTGGGCGAAGGAGCACATGAAGAAGCCCATCGTCGGATTCATCGCCGGAGTCACGGCGCCGCCCGGCAAGCGCATGGGCCACGCTGGCGCCATCATCTCCGGCGGCAAGGGCACGGCGCAAGAGAAGCTCGCGGTGATGGAGGCGTCGGGCATCAAGGTGACGCGCAATCCGGCGGAGATGGGGAAGCTCCTCAAGTCGGTCTTGTAGGACGCTGAAGGGCTTGGCCGGGAGGAGGGGCGGAGCCCATGGATACGACCCAGTTCTGGCTGGCGTCGCTCGAGATCATCGTCATCAACCTCCTGCTGTCGGGCGACAACGCGGTGGTCATCGCGCTCGCCTGCCGCAACCTGCCCGGCCGACAGCGCACCTGGGGCGTGGTCGTCGGCGCCGCCGGGGCGGTCGTTCTTCGCGTCGTCCTCACCGCGTTCGCCGTGCAGCTCCTGGGCCTGCCGTGGCTCAAGCTCGTGGGCGGCGCGCTGCTCCTGTGGATCGGCGTCAAGCTCGTCGCCGAGGATGCGCATGACGAAGGCGCCGACCCGAAGGTCGTCGCGAGCGACCGCCTCTGGACGGCGGTCCGCACCGTCGTCGTGGCCGATCTCGTGATGAGCGTCGACAACGTGCTCGGCGTCGCGGCGGCGGCCAAGGGCAGCGTGCCTCTGCTCGTGTTCGGCCTCCTGCTCAGCATCCCGCTCGTCGTCGCCGGCAGCCAGGTGATCCTGCGCCTGATCGAGCGCTTCCCGATCCTCATCCTCGCCGGCGGCGGTCTTCTGGGCTGGATCGCGGGCGAGATGATCGTCGAGGACGAGGCGCTCGCGCCGTGGATCGATGCGAACGCGGGCTGGCTCGAGTGGTCGCTGCCGGTGGCGGGCGTCGCGCTCGTGATCGCGGTCGCCAAATGGATGGAGCGCCATCGCGCCGCTGCACAATAGCGGCCGTCGCTCGCGCGGCGCGCCGCATGCCGTTACACTCCAAGGTTTCGTCACGAGCTCCCTTCAAGCTGGCGCATGAGCGAGACAGTCGCCCTGGATGTTGCGAGCCTGTCCCATCCGGGGATGGTGCGCGCGCACAACGAGGACTCCGTGTTCGTCGACGGCGACGCCGGCATCGCGGTCCTTGCCGACGGCATGGGCGGGTACAACGCAGGCGAGGTCGCGAGCGGAATCGCGGTGAACGTCGTGTCGAACGGCATGATGCCGGAGCTGCGCTCGGGGCGCGAACTGTCCAAGATCGACATCCAGAGCGGCCTCACCCACGGCGCGCTCCTCCTGCAGCAGCAGATCGCGTCGGCGAACAAGGGCATCTATGAAGCCGCGCAAGCGCGCCCGGAGTGCGCCGGCATGGGCACGACGATCGTGGCGGCCGTGTTCTGCGGCAACCGCGTGTCGATCGGCCACATCGGCGACTCGCGCTGCTACCGGCTGCGCGGCGAGAAGTTCGAGCAGCTCACGCGCGACCATTCGCTGCTGCAGGAGCAGATCGACAGCGGCGTGCTCACGCCCGAGCAGGCGCGCTTTTCGCTCAACAAGAACCTGGTCACGCGGGCGCTCGGCATTGAAGCCATCGTGCCGACCGACATCGCCGAGTACCGCATCGAGGCCAACGACATCTACCTGCTGTGCTCGGACGGTCTGACGGACATGGTCGACAGCGACATCATCCATTCGGTGATCGACGAGAAGCGCAGCGACCTGGCCGTCGCCGCCGCCGACCTCGTCGACCTCGCCAACCAGAACGGCGGCCGCGACAACATCTCGGTGGTGCTGGTGCGCGTGCCGCCGGAGTTCCTGCCGGCGAGCGGCTGGGCCCAGCGCTGGCTCGCGAAGAAGCGGGGCTGACGCCGGAAATTCCATGGGCAAGCTCGTCCTCTATCTCGCCGACGGCACGACGATGGACGTGCCGCTCGTCAAGGAGCGGATCACGATCGGCCGCCGCGCCGACAACGACGTGTGCCTGCCGTATCCGGCCGTGTCGGGCGAGCACGCGCAGGTCGTGACGATCCTCGCCGATTCCTTCCTGGAGGATCTCGGCAGCACCAACGGCACGATCGTCAACGGCAAGCCGATCGTGAAGCACTTCCTTTCCGACCACGACCAGATCGACATCGGCCGTCAGCGCCTGACGTACATGTCCGACACCGACGCCAGGGTCGATCCGCTGCCGCCCGATCTCGCGCGCCACCAGCTGCGCGGCCTCACCGATAAAGTCGAGCCGGCGCGGCCGCTGCCGCAAGTGGACGTGCCCGCCGCGGGGGATCGGCGCGCGCCGTACGGTACGCGCGGCAGTCCCATCGTGGCGGATATCGAGCGAGACGTGCACGTCCCGCCGCCGATCCTGCCGATCCCCAAGCCGAAGGTTCGCCTCGACGATCCGCTGGCGCCGCGGCCGCCCGAGCATCCTCCCGCCGCGCCGGCCATCGCGCCGGCCCCGACGACGCAGCCGAGCCCCGCTCCCGATCCCAAGCCTCCGCCCGTTCCGGAAGGCCCCGCGGTACGCGTGCTCTCGGGCGCGAGCCAGGGACGCAGCGTGCCGTTTCCCGGTCCGGAGTTGACCGTCGGCCGCGTCGGCGTGCAGGTCGCGGTGGTGCGCAAGGTCGCGACCGGCTACGTGCTGATTCCTCTCGAGGGCAGGGAAGCGCCGCGCATCAACGGATCGCCCGTGGCGCCGTCGGGCTCGCCCTTGCACCCTGGGGATACCTTTGAGGTCGCCGGCGTGCGCCTCGAACTCTCGGTCCACTCGTAGAAGGGCTTACGCGCGGCACGGGCTGCCGCTGCGCGTCACACGGGTTCCGCGATGCGGCGCAGGATGGCCGAGCACATTGCGCGAGCTTCGTGCGCCCCCGCGGCGCGGTGCTGCCGTTCGTCTGATTCATCGCTATTAAACTCATATAATTCAGCAACTTATATATGAGTGCCGCCTGTCGACAGTGCGCTCAAGACGCTGGCATATCGCTTGCTCCAATGACGGCAGCATCGCTGGGTGCCGGTTGTTTTTTGACCTCAACAAGGAGACAGGACCATGAAACGGCTTCAAAAAGGCTTCACGCTCATCGAACTGATGATCGTCGTAGCCATCGTCGGCATCCTGGCGGCGATTGCGTTGCCTGCGTATCAAGACTACGTGATCCGCTCGAAGATGTCGGAAGGTGTGGCGGCCCTCGCCGCGTGCAAGACGTCGGTCTCGGAATTCGTCTCGTCGCGCAGCGCGTGGCCAACGGATGAGAACCAGGCGGGTTGCTCGACGCTGACGACCGGGTATGTCAAGAGTCTCACGGTCAGCAACGCGGGCAGCATCACTGTGACCACTTGGAATACCGGGTCACAACTTGGAGGCGCGGCCGGCGACTGCGATATGCAACTCGTGCCGCAGGGCAATCCGCCGCA
>DATJXV010000148.1:0-17931 GCA_035499955.1 Casimicrobiaceae bacterium | reverse complement strand
ACGGCCGCTTATGAGCTAACGGCAACACAACGGCAACAAAATCAGCGATGCGTCTGAGTTGTGCCAGCAGTTGTCGGGTAACTTATTGATTTTATGGTAGGCCGTACTGGATTTGAACCAGTGACCAACGGATTAAAAGTCCGCTGCTCTACCAAGCTGAGCTAACGGCCCCCTGGAAGAGGCGAAATTATAGCGAACGGCCCCTGTCGCCCTATGCGCCCCGGCCGCAGCCTCAAGCTTGCCGCGCCGCGTCAGCCACCCGCCCTAATGCGTATCCCGCGTCAGGAACGGCGGCAGCTGCGAGAACTCGATCCCTTCCTCGGTCAGCGCGTCGGCCTCCGCCTTCGATGCCTTGCCGCGGATCGCGCGCTTGGGCGCTTCCTCGTAGTGGATCTTGCGCGCCTCTTCGGGGAAGCGCTCGCCCACGTCCTCGGTCTTCTTGACGATCTCGCGCAGCTTCGCCACGAGATCGGCCGGCATCCCGGCGATCGCCTCCGGGGCCTCGGGCTTCTCGGGCTCGTCGACGGCCGCCTCGCCCTTGCGCACGTGCACGCGCGCCGACGGCCGCCGAGCCACGTGCCAGTCGTCGCACGCCGGACAGCGCACGAGCTTGCCCTTCTGCTGGCTCTCGAACGCCTCGCCCGAGGCGAACCAGCCCTCGAAGACGTGGCCATGCGAGCAGATGAGGTCGAAGACGATCATACGGTGCGCGTGACGCGCCAGACTTGGTAGCGTACCGCAGCCACGCAACCGGCGATGATCGCCGCGAACGCAAGGATGGACCCGACCGCCAGGGTCGAGATGCCGGTCAGTCCCTGGCCGATGGTGCAGCCGAGCGCGGTCACGCCGCCGAAGCCCATCAGCACGCCGCCGACGATGTGGTTGGCGACGTCCTCGACGGAGCCGAAGCCTTCCCAGCGGAAGGTCCGCGACGCGAGCGCGTAGGCCGCGGACCCCGCGAGCATGCCGAGGACGCCGGCGATCCCGAACGTGACGATGCGCGAGGAGTCGCTCCAGAACATGAGGAGCTCGAGCGTGTACGCCACGGGCGAGGTGAAGCTGTAGGACTCGGCGCGTCCGGAGTTGGTCGCGACGAACTTCTCCTCGAGGGTGGCCGGATCCTCGGCGAGGTAGCCCAGGTGGCCCGAGATGTACCAGCCGCCGACGATCACCAGGCCCACGACGATGCCCCCGACGATGAGCTCGGGCGTGGTGCGGAAGTCGCGGTCCTTGAACACGTACACGAGCAGGATCGCCGAGACCGCGAACGGCACCCACGCCTTCGCGGCGCGCACGCCCGCCGCCGCCGCGATTGCCGGCAGGTCGGACGTGGCGGCGATGCCGGACAGGTCGACGCGCCACGGATCGAGCCCGGCCACGCGCCACACGGCGAACAGGCCCTTTAGGGTCATATACGCGGCGATCGCCAGCACGAACAGAACGACCCACGATTTCAGGTTGCCGGCGCCGGCGCGGATCAGGGTCTTGCTGCCGCACCCCGAGGCAAGCGTCATCCCGAACCCGAACAGAAAGCCGCCGACGAGCGAGGACAGCCACGCCACCTTGGCGCTGGTATAGATGGACTTGCCGAAATCCACCCACCCCAGCAGCGCCAAAATACCGCTCCCGGCAATGGCTACGGCGATAGCGAGCACCCACATACGCATGCGCCGCCAGTCGCCGAAATTCACGACGTCGGTGACGGCACCCATGGTGCAGAAGTTGACGCGGTTGGCCACAGCCCCGAACACGAACGCGAGCGCGAACGCGAGGCTCGCTACGAGCACGGGCAGGTGGGCGACGTCCTTGGGGTCCATGATTTTCGATTATCCCATTTGGCCCCGGACGACCCGGCCGCAACCCCATCCGCGCGCGCCATCCGTTGACAGGGGGACGCCGACCCCGATGGGACGGCTCCCCCAATGGACCTGACAATGAACAATGCTTCCACCTCCTTTCGGCGCGCGCTGGCGGCGGCGCTCGCCGTCGTCGGCCTCGCGGCCGGCGCCGCCTCCGCGCACCCCGACGTTGCGCCGTACGTACCGCCTCCCTTCGTGAAGAGCAGCCTCGTGCAGGTCGACGTCTACGACCGCGTCAACGGCTCGGCGCTGCCGGTGTACGCGAAGGACGGCCGCAACCACGTCGTCGGCGTGCCCGGGCACGAATACGCCGTGCGCATCCGCAACACGACGAGCGGGCGCGTGCTCGTCGTGACGAGCGTGGACGGCGTGAACGTGATCACGGGCGACACCGCGGCGCCGTCGCAATCGGGCTACGTGCTCGACCCGTGGGGCTCGGTGGAGGTCGGCGGCTGGCGCAAGAGCCTCTCGCGCACCGCGGCGTTCTATTTCACCGACCTGGGCGACTCGTACGCGGCGCGCACCGGACGCCCGCAGAACGTCGGCGTGATCGGTGTGGCCGTGTTCCAGGAGCGGCCGAAGCGCGTCGCCCTTCCGCAATACGATTACCGCGGCCGCGCATCGAAGGACGCCGCCGCGGAGTCCTCCGGCAACGTCGAGCGCGCGGAAGCGCCGTCCTCGTCCGCCCGGGCCGCGCCGCCGGCGGCTGCCGCCGAAGGCGCGCCCGCGGCCGAACCGCGCCAGCCGCTCGCCGACGAGATGAAGTCGATGGGCAAGCTCGGCACGGGCCACGGCCGCAGCGAGGAGTCGAACGTCACGTTGACGCAGTTCGACCGCGCCACGAGCTATCCCGCCGAGACGGTGTCGATCCAGTACGACCGCCGCGAGAACCTGGTCGCGATGGGCGTGATCCCGCAGCCCACGCCGTACATCGCACGCCGTGAGCCCAATCCGTTTCCGGGGATGCGTTTCGCGCCAGACCCGTAGAAAACTTCTGATTGGAAACGGGCGCGACCGCAGGCGCTTCGCGCGCCGGTCCGCCCGTATTTTCTTATACTCGTGGGCCATGGACGGGCCCACCGACTCCGACGAGGCGCTCATGCTCGCCTACGGCGCGGGCGACGCCGGCGCCTTCGACACGCTCTACGCGCGGCACAAGGGCGGGGTGTACCGCTACCTGCTGCGCCAGTGCCGCAACGCCGGCATCGCCGACGAGCTGTTCCAGGACGTGTGGATGAACGCGATCCGCGTGCGCGCCACCTACGCGGCCACCGCCAAGTTCACGACGTGGCTGTACACGCTCGCGCACAACCGGCTCGTCGACCACTGGCGCGCGAGCGGCCAGGCGAAGTTCGCCTCGATCGACGACGACTGCGAGGGCGACGCCCGCGACGTCGTGGAGGCGATTCCCGCCGCGGCCAACGACGAGCCCGAGGTGCGCGCGCAGTCGAGCGAGCTCGGCGCGCAGCTGCGCGCCGCCCTCGATGCGTTGCCCGCCGAGCAGCGCGATGCGTTTCTCCTGCAATACGAAGGCGGCCTGTCGCTCGGCGAGATCGCGCAGCTCACGGGCGTGGGGATGGAGACGGTGAAGAGCCGATTGCGGTATGCGACAGCGAAGCTGCGCAGCGCGCTGGGACCGCTCAAAGAGGAATGGACGTGAGCAGCAACGACGACCGCGACCCGACGCTGAGCAAGGCGTGGCGCGCCCACTCGCGCGAGGCGCCGCCGGCCCCACTCGACGAGAAGATCCTCGCCGCCGCGCATCGCGCCGTGGCGAGCGGGCCGCGCAAGCCCGGCGCGCAAGCCACACGCCCGCAGCGCTGGTGGATGCCGCTCGCCGCCGCGGCGGCCATCGGCGCCGTGGCGATCGGCGTCGTGCAGCTCATGCCGCAGGAGCAGGCGATCGACACGACGTCGGTGGGCACGCCCGCGGCACCGGCGGCACCCGCTGCGCCGCCGCCCGCCGCCGCACCGGACCGCGGCGCGATGCTCGCGAAGAAGCAACGCGAAGCGGAGCCGGCCGCGCCCCCGGCGTCCGCACCGAAAGCGAAGCTTGCGGAGCCGCCGAAGGGCCTGCCTGCGCCGCCGCGCGAAGGCGTGCGCGCGCCTGAGCCCTTCCCCGCCGCGCCGATGCAACAGAAGACCGAGAGCGCGGGAGGAAAGCTCGCGCGATCGGAGATGAAGCGCGACGTCCCCGCGGCCGAAGCGCCCGCGAAACCCGCCGCCGCGCCGCCACCGCCTCCAGCGGCGCCGGCACAGCCCTCCGACGCGCTGGCCGACACGCGCAAGGACGTGAGTGCCGATCGTCAGATCGCGGCGTCCGCCCCCGCGCAAGCGCCGATCGTGGCCGCGGCGCCGGCGCCCGCCACGCGCATGCGTGAGGAAGCGCGCGCTCAGATGCAGGCCCCGGCCGCCGCGGCGGGCGCGGTCGCGCCGATGCCGAAAAACATGGCGTCGCTGGACGACGAGGCGCGCGCGAGGGCGCGCGACCCGGACGCGTGGATCGTGCGCATCCGCAAGCTGCGCGACGCGGGTCGCACGGCGGATGCGCTGAAGGAGCTGAAGGAATTCCGCGAGCTGGTGCCGGACGCCGAGAAACGCCTGCCGCCCGATTTGCGAGAGCTAAAGTAGCCGCACGAGCTTGCGGATCGGCGCCGGCAGCGCCGCGTCGAGCGCATCGCGCGGCGCGAGCCACACGGTCGCGGAGGATTCGGCGCGCGCGGGCCAGCGCGCCGCCGCCAGCCGCTGCGGATGCAGCGTCAGCGCGAAATGCGTCAAGCCGTGCGCGATCGACGGCAATTCGTCACCGACCTCCACGTCCGCGCCGAAGCGCGTGCGCACGACCGCGCGCGAATCCTCGTCGAGGGCGCATTCGGGCAGGCTCCACAAGCCTCCCCATATGCCGTGCGGCGGACGCTTCTCGAACAGCACCTCGCCCCCGCGCTCGATGACGAGCACGCGAAGCTCGCGATGCGGCAGCGCCTTCGCCGGACGCGGCGCGGGAATCTCGTCGATGCGGCCCTCGTCGCGCGCCGCGCAATCCTCCGCCACCGGACAGGCATCGCAACGCGGCCGCGATCGCGTGCACACCGTCGCGCCCAGGTCCATCAGCCCTTGCGTGTAGGCCTCGATGCCGCGCGCGGGCAGCAGCGCTTGCGCATGCGCCCACAGCGCGGCCTCGACCTTCGGCGCGCCCGGCCAGCCCGCAACGCCGCGATGGCGCGCCAGCACGCGCTTCACGTTGCCGTCGAGAATCGCCTCGTGGGCACCGAACGCGAGTGCAGCGATCGCGGCGGCCGTCGAGCGGCCGACGCCGGGCAGGTCGGCCAAGGTGGCCGCATCGCGCGGAAACGCGCCGCCGTGCTCGTTGACGACCCGTTGCGCCGCCCGGTGCAGATGATGCGCACGACGGTAGTAGCCCAGCCCGCTCCACAGCGCGAGGACGTCGTCGATCGGCGCGCGCGCAAGCGCGGCGACCTCGGGAAACGCTTCGACGAAACGAACGTAGTACGGCAGGGCGGTCGCCACCTGCGTCTGCTGCAGCATGATCTCGGACAGCCACACGCGATACGGATCGCGCGTCTGCCACGGCAGGTCGTGGCGGCCGTGCGCGCGCTGCCAGGCGACGACGCGATCGCCGAAGGGACGCGTCAACGCATCCCGAGCCGCTGCTTCGCCTTGCTCGCGGGCTCCGACTGCGGGTACTTGCCGATGAGCTCCTCGAGCGTGCGCCGCGCCGACGCGTTGTCGCCCATCTCCGATTGCGCCGAGGCGATGTTGAGGAGCGCGTCGGGAATCTTGGGGCTGTCGGGCCAGAGCTGGATCAGCGTGCGCTGCGAGGCGATGGCGCTGCGGTAGTCCTTCTTGGCGAATTGCGCGTTGCCGACCCAGTACTGCGCGGAGGAGGCGAGCAGGCTGCGCGGATACGTCTTCACGAACGACTGGAAGCCCGCGATCGCGCCGTTGTAGTCGCCGCGCTTGAACTGGTCGAGCGCCGCGTCGTACGCGCGCTGCTCGGCGGCCGACACCGGCACGACCGGCGCCGCAGGCGCGGGAGGCGCTGCGGCCGGCGGCGGAGAGAGCGTGCCCGCGGCGTTGGCGACTTGCGCGTTGGACGGCGCGGTCGGCGCAGGCGCCGCATCCGCCGTGGGGGCCGCCGCGCCCGCGCCGCCGGCCTCGATCTTGCGCAGGCGCGAGTCGAGGTCGACGTACAAGTCCTTCTGGCGCTTCTGCGCCTCGTTGAGCTCGTACGTCAGCACCTCGATCTGGCCGCGGATCTTGGCGATGTCCGACTTGATGCCTTCCAGATCGTTCAGCAGCGAGGCCCCCTGCTCCTTCGCCTGCTGCTCGATCGTGTTGAGGCGGTTCTGGACGGCGTCGACCTTCGCGTTGGTCGCCGCGATCTGCTTGCGCGCCTCGTCGTCGTCGAAGATGCCGGCGTGCGCCTGCGTCCACGCGGCGAGCGCGAGCGCGACGAGGGCGATGCGCGCAACGCTCATCGGTCAGTCCCGAAGGGCCGCCCCGAGGGACTGACTCCGCCCCCTCGGGGGGCAGCGAGCGATGCAATCTCGCGAGCGTGGCGGCTCATCATTCGCCGACGTAGACGATGTCGACGCGGCGGTTCTCGGCCCAGGCGGCTTCATCGTGGCCCAGGTTGCGCGGCTTCTCCTTGCCGAAGCTCACCGTCTCGACGACCATCTCCTGCACGCCCATGAGCTGCATCATGCGCTTCACCGCATCCGCGCGCTTCTGGCCGAGCGCGATGTTGTATTCGCGCGAGCCGCGCTCGTCGGCGTGCCCCTGCAGCGTGACCTTGGCGTTCTTGTTGGCCGCGAGGTACTTGGCGTGCGCCTCGATGATGGGCTTGTATTGGTCGGCCACCACGAAGCTGTCGAACTCGAAGTAGACGCTGCGCTTCGACAGGATGTTGTTCGGATCCTTGAGCGGGTTGGTCCCCGTCTGCGTGCCGCTCACGGCGCCGCTCTGCGTGCCGCTGGTGGTCGTGCCGGACTGCATGCCCGCGGACGAGGCCTCGCCCGATTTGTCTTCAACGGGCGCCTGGCTGGTCGTTTGACAGCCGGCAAGAAACGCCGCCAGCAGCGCGGCATAGACGATTTTGTTCATGAGGAAGCCTCCTGAAGGAAAGGCGAAAGTGGGCCTAGCGCGCAAACGGCCCCCATGCCGGCTCGCGCACGTCGGCGCCCGCCGAGACCAATCGCTGCTTGACACGCCCGTCGCTCGAGACCGCGGCCAATGTACCATGCCCTCCGTTGTCGCTCGCGTAGAGGATCAGCTTGCCGTTGGGTGCGAGGCTCGGGCTTTCGTCGGCGGGACCTGCGGTCAACACCTGCATCTGGCGCGTCGCGAGATCCTGCAGCGCGATCTGGAAGCGGCCGCCGTCGCGGCGCACGAACACGAAGCCCTTGCCGTCGGGCAGCGGCCGCGCCGACACGTTGTACGAGCCGTCGAAGGTGAGCCGCTCCACGGCGCCGCTGCCCAAGTTCAAGCGGTAGATCTGCGGGCTGCCGCCGCGGTCGGACGTGAACAGCAGCGCGCCGCCGTCGGGCGTGAAGCTCGCCTCGGTGTCGATCGCGTTGCTCGTCATGACGCGCTTCGGGTCGCTGCCGTCGGCGTTCATGAGATAGACCTGCGAGCCGCCGTCCTTGCTGAGCGTCACCGCGAGGCGGCGGCCGTCGGGCGACCACGCCGGCGCGCTGTTGCTGCCGCGGAAGGCGGCCACCGCCGTGCGCGTGCCGGTGGCCAGGTTCTGCACGTACACCACGGGCTTCTTCTGCTCGAACGACACGTACGCGATGCGCGTGCCGTCCGGCGACCAGCGCGGCGACAGGAGCGGCTCGTTGCTGGTGACGATGGTCTGCGGTTCGGCGCCGTCGGCGTCCGCCACGAGGAGCTGGTACCGCGGCCCGGCCTTGGTGATGTACGCGATGCGCGTGGAGAACACGCCGGGGTCGCCGGTGAGCTTCTCGTAGATCACGTCGGCGATCTTGTGCGCCGTGGCGCGGAACTGCGCCGGCGTGACCGTGTACGTCATCGCCGTGAGCAGCGACTGCTTGACCACGTCCATGAGCGCGAAGCGGACGTCGACACGGCCGTCGGGCAGCGGCGTCATCGAGCCCACGACCACGGCATCGGCGCCGCGGCCGCGCCAGACGTCGGCCTGGATGTCCTCGGCGCGCACCGGGCGGGGGTTCACGGCGTCGGTGTTGACCAGGCGGAACATGCCCGAGCGGGCGAGGTCGGCGCCGACGATGCCCGAGATGCCGAGCGGAAATGCGGCCTCGCCGTTGAACGGCACGATGGCGATCGGCACGGCCGTGCCGGCGCCGCCGACGATCTCGATGGTCAGCTGGGCGCGGGCGGCGAGCGGGGCAAAAGCGAGCGCGAGGACGGCGAGGACGAGGCGGAGCGTGCGGTGCATGCGCTTTTGTCGGTGTTGACGCGAATTATAGCGAACGGTCCAGCGCCGCTGGGGTTGACCGCGGGTCGGCGCTGTAGTTCCCGAGGGTCGTCAATGCGTCAGTGCGGCGCGACGGTGGTCGCCATGCCGAAGACGTTGGTGATGCGGTCGGCCACGCGGCGGGCCTCGTCGCGATCGGCGTACGGACCGACGTACACGCGATACAGGCCGTTCGCCTCGCGCACCTTGGGCTCGACCTTCGCGTCGGCGAGCTGCCCCTGCACGTGGGTGAGGAAGTTCTGCGCGTTGTTGTAGCTCTGGAACGCGCCCAGCTGGACGGCGTAGCCGCCGGCCGCCTGC
Organism: Casimicrobiaceae bacterium; assembly: GCA_035499955.1. Taxonomy (GTDB): domain Bacteria; phylum Pseudomonadota; class Gammaproteobacteria; order Burkholderiales; family Casimicrobiaceae; genus VBCG01. Next base: position 9,294 of record DATJXV010000148.1, on the reverse strand, counting down.
GGCTGCGGAGGCTGCGCCGTGACGGGCGCGGCCGGCACGGCTTCGACGGCGCGCGCGACCGGCGGCAGCGGCGCCTGCGCCGTGAGCATCGGACTCTCGCCGGGAATGATCGACTCGACCTCGACTTCGCCGCTGCCGCGCGCGGCGATGCCGACCCGATGCGCCGCCGCGTACGAGAGGTCGATGATGCGGCCTTGGAGGAACGGGCCGCGGTCGTTGACGCGCACGATCACGCTCTGGCCGGTCACGACGTTGGTGACACGCGCGTAGGAGGGCAGCGGCAGCGTGGGATGCGCGGCGGTCATCGCGTACATGTCGTAGGTCTCGCCGATCGACGTCTTCTGGCCGTGGAACATCTTGCCGTACCACGACGCCACACCGCGCTCCTTGTACGGGCGCAGCGTGGTCGCCGGCACGTAGTCCTGCCCGAGCACGGTGTACGGGCGGTTGGCGAAGCGGTTGAGCGGCTCGAGGCGCGGGACGGCGTCGGGGACCTGGTCGAGATTGGCAGGCGCCTCGCCGGGGCCATCGTCCTTGTAGTAGCGGCCCGACGGCGCCCCCCCGGACGGCGTCGACGGCTTGGGCGGCGAGGTGTGGCACGCGGCGAGAAGCGCCGCGCATGTCAGCAGGGCCGCGCATTGCCGGCGGAAAGCGGGACAGGGCATGCTGGACTGACAATCTATCATCTCGCCGCATGGCGACCTATCTTTTCGCGTGGAACCCGTCGCTGTGGGCGTGGCCCAAGCTCGCCGCCGACATCCGAAAGCTCGAGCGGCGCGGCCACCTCGACGTCCCGTGGAATGCCGGACGCACGCGCCATATCGAGATCGGCAGCCGCGCCTTCCTCGTGCGCGTGGGCGTCGAGCCGAAGGGCATCTTCGCTGCCGGCTACACGCTGACCGAGCCCGTGCTGCGCGAGCACTGGTGGCCGGAGAAGGCGGCGCGCGGCGCGATGACGCAGTACTTAAGCCTGCGCCTTACCGCGCTGCATGCGCTGCCGCCGGTCACCTACGCCGATCTCGCCAAGCCGCCGTTCGGGCGCTTCCGATGGGGCGTGCGCGCCTCCGGCGTGCATGTGCCGTCTGCGCTGGCCGACGAGCTCGAAGACCTGTGGGAGGCGCGGTCGCGCTAGGATCGCGCCTATGAAGCGTCGGGCACTCGCGGGGTGGATCGCCGCGGTCGCGTCGGCCGCCTGCCTCGCGCAGTCGGGCGGCGCGGCGCTGAACGGCTGGGTCGCGTTCGAAGGTGTCGCTTACGTCGACAAGCCGCCGACGGCGACCGTCACGCTGCGCCACGATCCGCCGGAATCGTCGATCGTGTACACGACGCAAACCGACGAGCACGGCTTCTTCCATTTCCCGCGCATCGGCCTCGGGCGCTTCAAGCTCACGATCCGCGCCGACGGCTTTCAGATGTACGCCGCCGACGTGTACGTGCCGTCGGACTTCGTCGGCAACTGGGCGGTGCAGCTCAAGGCGGCGGCCAGGCGCAAGCCGTAGGCGCGCGCGCGACTCGAAAGGCGCAACGACATGTTCCTCCGCGAGCCCCCATCGTGACAGACGCGCTCCACCTCGCCTCCACCTTCGCGGTGCTCGATCGTGACTATCGTGCGACCCCGGTCGCGGTCACACCGGAGATTTTCGAGGAGCTCGAAGCCCGCTTCGACGGCTTCAGGAACCGCCTGCTGGTTTCGTCGTGGACCTTCGACGCCGACTGGCCGACGTGGGAGATGCACCCGGCCGGCGACGAGATCGTGTGCCTCGTCTCGGGCGACGTCACCTTCGTGCTCGGGCGCGACGGCGGCCACACCTCGGTTCGGCTGCACGAGCCCGGCGCGTACGTGGTGGTACCGAAGGGCACGTGGCACACCGCGCGCACCCGCGTTGCGACAACGATGATCTTCCTCACCCCGGGCGAGGGCACGCGCAACCGGCCCGTCGAGGCGACGTGAAGCCGCTCGCATAGAATGATCGCCATGACGCTGCAGGAAGTGCTGGGCGCGCGGTGGCCCATCGTGCAGGCGCCGATGGCCGGTGTGCAGGGGAGTGCGCTCGTCGCCGCCGCGAGCAACGCGGGCGCGCTCGGGTCCCTGCCTTGCGCGATGCTCGGCATCGACGCGATGCGAAGCGAGCTCGCGGCGATCACGGCGCAGACCGATCGCCCGTACGGCGTGAACTTCTTCTGCCACGCGCCGCCCGCGCCCGACGCTGCGCGCGAAGCGGCGTGGCGCGCGGCGCTCGCGCCCTACTACCGCGAGTTCGGCATCGACCCCGCCACGATTCCCGCCGGCCCGGGCCGCGTGCCGTTCGACGCGCAGGCGGCCGACGTGCTCGACGAGTGGAAGCCGCGCGTGGTGAGCTTCCACTTCGGCCTGCCGCCGCCCGAGCTCATGGCGCGCGTCAAGGCGACGGGGGCCGCGATCCTCGCCTCGGCGACGACCGTCGCGGAAGCGCGCTGGCTCCAGGCGCACGGCGCGGACGCGATCATCGCGCAAGGGCTCGAAGCCGGCGGGCATCGCGGCCTCTTCCTGACCGACGACGTCACGACCCAGCTCGGCACGATGGCGCTCGTGCCGCAGGTCGTGCGCGCGGTGAGCGTGCCCGTCATTGCCGCGGGCGGCATCGTCGATGCGGCAGGCGTGCGCGCGGCGAGGGCGCTCGGCGCCGCGGGCGTGCAGGCCGGCACCGCGTTCCTGCTGTGCCCGGAGGCGACGACGCCGGCGCTGCATCGCGCCGCGATCAGGAGCGACGCCGCCGCGCACACCGCGCTCACGAATCTGTTCACCGGCCGGCCCGCCCGCGGCATCGTCAATCGCCTGATGCGCGAGTTGGGACCGATCGGCCCCGCGCCCGCGTTCCCGCTCGCGGTGGCCGCGCTCGCGCCGTTGCGCGCCAAAGCGGAGGCGCGCGGCAGCGCCGATTTCTCGCAGTTGTGGTGCGGCGAGAACGCGTCCGCCTGCCGCGAGACGCCGGCGGCGGAGGTCGTGGCGGCGCTCGCCGGCGGTCTGTGAAAGCGCATACTTCGTAGCTTGCCGCGGGAGACGCCCATGCCCGAAACCGTTGAACCGCTCATCCTCGATCTCTTGGAGTGGATCGGCCCCACGCCGCGCCCCTACCCCGAAGTGCTGGACGCGTGGCGCACGTCGTGCCCGCGCCTGCCGGTGTGGGAGGAGGCGAACGCGCGCGGCTTCATCGCACGCGAGCACCGCCAGGGGGTGGGCGCGTTCGTGTCGGTCTCGCCCGCCGGTCGGGAGCACCTCGCGCGTCATCGCACGTAGGTCCCCTGGGCGCGTGGGCAAGGTGTTCTTCGACGTCGGCGTCCCGCTCGACGGCGCGATCGTCAAGGCGGTGTTCGAGCGCGCGGGCGCGTACGTCCTCGGGCGGCGCATGTTCGAAGAGGGCGAGGCGAGCTGGCCCGAGGAGACGCCCGTCGGCACGCCGGTATTCGTGCTCACGCATCATGCGCGCGAGCCGTGGCTCAACACGCCGCCGGTGACGCATTTGCGCTATCACGTGGCGCGGGGTTAGGAGACCGCCATGCTCGAGCTTCGACCCGGCTGCGAATGCTGCAACGTCGACCTGCCGCCCGAGTCGGCCGCGGCTCGCATCTGCTCGTTCGAATGCACATTCTGCGCGGATTGCGCCGACAGCGTGCTGCACGGCGTGTGCCCCAATTGCGGCGGCGAGCTCGTGCCGCGGCCGCGCCGGCCGGCGGCGAAGCTCGCCAACAGCCCGCCATCCACACGGCGCGTGTGGAAGCCCGCCGGCTGCGGCGGGTCCTGAATTGTTCGTCTGGAGTCGACGACCATGAAGCATCAGGGAAGCTGTCACTGCGGCCGCATCGCGTTCGAGGTCGAAGGCGACATCAAGAGCGCGATGGCGTGCAACTGCTCCATGTGCCAGCGCAAGGGCACGCTCATGTGGTTCGTTCCGCGCGACGCGCTGCGCCTCACGACACCGGAGGCGAACCTCGCGACCTACACCTTCAACAAGCACGTGATCCAGCACCGCTTCTGCCCGGTCTGCGGCATCCATCCTTACGGCGAGGGGACCGACCCCAAGGGCAACCGGGTGGCCGCGGTGAACATCCGGTGCCTGACCGACATCGATCTCGACTCGATCGCGGTCACGCGCTACGACGGCCGCGCGCTGTGAGCACCATGGAGCGCGCCGTCAACCTCGCCGCGAGGCTTGCGAAATTCGCCGACCACTGGGCGCCGCGCGTGGTCGCCGAGATGAACGATTAGAAGCCGCGCGGCGTGGTCAACAGGGCCGGCACGCAAAGCGCGCTCACCGCACGAACCGACGTCTGGATCTGATTCCCCATGTGCCGCAACATCCGCATCCTGTTCAACTTCGCCCCGCCCACCACCGAGGAGGAGATCCGCGCCGCGGCGCTCCAGTTCGTGCGCAAGGTGAGCGGCTTCGCCAAGCCCTCGAAGGCCAACGAGGCGGCGTTCGCCGCCGCGGTCGACGAGATCGCGGCGGCCACGACGCGCCTGCTCGACCGCCTCGAGACCAGCGCACCGCCGCGCGACCGCGAGGAGGAAGCCGCGAAGGCGCGGGCGCGGGCGGCGATCCGCTTCGCATGAGGCAGCTCGTCTACAGCGCCGCGTTCTGGGTCGTGCTGGTGATCGTGATCAGGCTCGCGGTCTGCTTTCCGAAGAGCCTGCTCGCCCGCGTGCTCTTCTCGCATCACGGGCCGGTCGCGGCGCGCGATGAGCCTCGCGCGGCGTTCTCCTTCCGCCGCGCACGCCACTTCGCGGCGCTCGCGCTGCAATGCGCCGCGATCCTCGCGCTCGCCTCGTGGCTGCGGGACGGCCTCGCCGACTCGCTGTACCTCGCGGTGCTGCTCGACGCGGTCGTGCCGGTGCTCGGCGCGCTGGCGGCCGCCGCCGCGCTGTGGGAGGTCGGGCGCGGGTCGTGGTTGACGATGACGCGCCGCCGCTCGCAGAATCGGCCGCGCGCAGGCAAAGGGGAGATTTCGACATGACCGCATTGTCCGCACTTTGGCTGCCCATCCTGTTGTCGGCGGCCGTCGTTTTCGTGGCGAGCTCGATCATTCACATGGCGCTGCCGTGGCACAAGAGCGACTACCCGGCGCTCCCCGACGAGGAGCGCTTCCGCGGCGCGGTCAAGCCGCTCGCGATTCCGCCGGGCGACTACTTCGTGCCGCGCGCGAACGATCCGAAGCAGATGAAGACGCCGGAGTTCTGCACCAAGCTCACGGAAGGGCCGGTCGTGATCATGACCGTGCTGCCCAACGGGCCATTCGCGATGGGGCGCAATCTCGGAATGTGGTTCGTCTTCTGCGTCGCGGTCGGCGTCATCACGGCCTACGCGGCGGGCCTCGCGCTCGCGCCGGGCACGCCGTACCTGCGCGTATTCCGCCTGACGTCCGTCATCGCGTTCGCGGGCTACGCGCTCGCGCTGTGGCCGCTGTCGATCTGGTACCGGCGCGCGTGGAGCACGACGGTCAAGTCGACGGTCGACGGCCTCGTCTACGCGCTTCTGACCGCCGGCGTCTTCGGCTGGCTGTGGCCGCACTAGCGACGAACAAGTCGAAGCCTACAACGAGCGGCCCCTGGCCCGGATCGTGCTGGTGACGAGGCGATCAACGACCAACAACAAAGGGGACGTGCAATTCATGAACTTCGACCAGCTGATCGAAAACGCCTGGAACGAGCACGGCGACCACCCGCGCGACGTCGCGGACCGGCTCGCCGTGTCGGTGCCCATGATCGCCGCCGCCGAGCAGGTGGCGCCGTTCGCGCGCATCGTCACCCACGTCTACGGAGAGCACCTCGGCGAATGCGATCGCGGGATCGCACTCCTCGAATCGCTGCGCCAGCTGCCCGCCTTCGTCGACACGCCGGCGGTCGGCGGCATCGTGAAGCGAAGTGTCGCCACGCTGCGCTACGTCGGCGGCAACACGGCCGCCGTGTCGCCGCTGCCGGCGGACGACCAGACCTCGGCGCTGGCGGCGGCGTCGTCCGCGCTCGCGAGCCACGGCGAGTTCAAGCGCGCGCTTGAAGCGTACGCGCAGGCGGTCCGATTGGCGGGCGCGCTCAGGCAAGGGTCGCCCGCGTTCCGCGCGCTCGCGATCGGCGGCAACAACCTGTCGGCCGCGCTCGAGGAGAAGCCGCGGCGCGACACCGAAGAGACCGCGGGCATGGTCGCGGCCGCGCAGAGCGGCCTCGCGTTCTGGCGCATGGCCGGCACATGGCTCGAAGAGGAACGCGCGCACTATCGCCTCGCGCGGAGCCTCCTTGCGGCGGCGAAGCCCGCCGAGGCGGTCTACAGCGCGAGCGAATGCGTGCGCGTGTGCGACGCCAACGACGCGCCGGCGTTCGAGCGCTTCTTCGCCGTCGCCGTGCTCGCGCGTGCGTGCCGCGAGAGCGGGCGCACCGACGATTACAAGAAGCTTCGCGTGGACGCCCTCGACTGGTTCGACCGCGTGCCCGAGGAGGAGCGCGAATGGTGCGAGTCCGACCTCGCGGAGCTCGCGTACTAGTCGATTCTTTCCCAAAGCGTTTACGATGACGCCTGTTGCTTAGCGCAAGAGGCGGGTAAGCTCATGGCGGCGTCGCGCCGCATCGCCGTCGTACTCGCGGGTCTCGTCGCCGCACCGGGCGTGCTGCTCGCGGTCGCCGCGTGCCTGTACATCGCGTATTCGCTCGTCACCGAGAGCTGGTACCGCCGCTGGTTCCTCGACTATGGCCTCATGCTCGCCGTGCTCTACGTCGCGTTCGTCGCGGGCGTGGTCGCGCTCGCGAGGCTCGCCACCGGTTCGGGGGAGCGCCGCCCGCGCCTCGCGATCGGCGTCACCGTCGTCGGCTTCGCCGCCGCCTGCGCCCTCGAGTTCGAGTTGTGGGACGAGGCCGAGCGTGTGCTGCCCTTCGGCCTCCTGTTCGGGCCGTATCTTGCATGGGTCGCGGCGTGGCTGTGGATTCGCAAGCTCCCGCCGCCCCCTCCGCCACCACCCCAGTGGGAAGACACAAAGGTCTAGATCATGGACGAGGAAGCCTTCAACCTGAGCATCCGCAAGTTCCTGAAGATGGTCGGCATCGGCTCGCAGCGCGACATCGAGCGTGCGGTGCAAAGCGCGCTCGCGGCGGGCGCGATCGCGGGCACCGAGACGTTTGCCGTGAAAGTCACGCTCGAGGTAGCAGGGCTCAACCTGCGCGCCGCGTTCGACGGCGAGATCAAGCTTACGTAGATGAGCTTCGAGCTCGTGCTGCGGTTCCGCGGGCCGCGCGTGGAAACGGAGGAGGAACTCGTCGAGATCGAGGATGCGCTGTTCGAGCTTTTGGCCGACGGCGAAACCTGGGACGGCCACGAGGTCGGCGCGCAGACCCGCACCATCTCGATCCTCACCCCCGATGCGCCTGCCACGCTCGAGCGCATCAAGCCGTTTCTCGCGCGCGCGGGCTTGATCGGCCATGTGGCCGCGGCGGCGCGGCCGCTCGCCGGTGGCGTCTACACAACGCTCTGGCCGCGCGACGACGACCGCGCGTCCGCTCGCAGATGAGCGCCCGCCCGGCCCGCGTCGAGCGCGCCTTCAAGGTTCCGACGCTCGACGCCGACCGCGTGCGACTGCGGCCGCTGGCCGCGGGCGACGCGCCGGCATTGTTCGGGTTCTTCTCCGATCGCGACGTGACGCGTTACTGGAGCCGGCCGCCGATGGCCCATCTCGCGCAGGCGAGAAGGCTCGTGCGCGAGATCCGCGACGGCTACAGGAGCGGGGAGACCCTGCAATTCGGCATCGAGCGCAAGGCCGACCGCGTGCTCGTCGGCACCTGCACGCTGTTCCACTTCCACGCGGGCAGCCGGCGCGCGGAGCTGGGCTATGCGCTCGGGCGCCCGCACTGGGGCGAGGGGCTCATGCACGAAGCGCTGCAGCGCCTGCTCGCGTACGCGTTCGGCGAGCTCAACCTGCACCGGCTCGAGGCGGACATCGACCCGCGCAACGAGGCCTCCGAGCGCACGCTGCGGCGGTTGGGCTTCGTCAAGGAGGGCGTGCTGCGCGAGCGCTGGATCGTCGCCGACGTCATTTCCGATTCGCAGGTGTACGGTCTGTTGCGAAGGGAGTGGCTGCGGTGATACGCAACGCCACCGCGGCGGACGCCGAAGCGATCTGCCGCATCTACAACCCGCACGTGAGCGGCACCATCGTGACCTTCGAAGAGGTGCCGGTCGAGCCGGCCGTCATGGCCGGCCGCATCGCGGATATCCAGCGCGCGCACGTGTGGCTGGTGGCGTGCGTCGGCGACGCGGTCGCCGGCTACGCGTACGCCGGACCGTGGCGCACGCGCGCGGCCTATCGCCACGCAGTGGAGACGACGGTCTATCTCGCCGCCGAGCACACCGGCCGCGGCCTTGGGCGCTCGCTCTACGAGGCTCTGCTCGACGAACTGCGCCGTCTGCGCTTCCACTGCGCGATGGGCGGCGTGGCGCTGCCCAATGCGGCGAGCGTAGCGCTGCACGAACGCACCGGATTCGTGAAGGTCGCGCATTTTCGCGAAGTCGGCTTCAAGTTCGGCCGCTGGATCGATGTGGGGTATTGGCAGCGCGAGTTGTAGCCCTCGACTTCCCGGGCGAAAACTGTCAACCTAGGAATCACTCCGGTGCCGCTGGTCGCCGCGAGGCTCGCCGAATGGCCAATATATTCGTCTGCCTCTTCGCCGTGATCCTGTGCCTCATCAACGCAGTGATCTGGGCGTTCTTCTCGCAGATGCTCTTCGTCGGTCTGGGCTGGGTGGCCGCGGCCGCCTTCTGCCTGTTCCTGCAGAAGTGGTCGCGCTACTAAAGAAGCCGGCTGAACCACAACAGCGACAGCGTGGCGGAGGCGACCGCCAGCACGGCGGCGGCGGCAGCGAACAGCGCGGTGATCTCGGTCTCCTTCCGCTCGAGCGCGAACTTCGTGTTGAGCCCCTCGTAGATCTTGCGCAGGTCGGTCGAGCTCGCGGCGTGGAAGTACTCGGCCTGCGTGATGCCCGCGATGCCCTTCAGCGTCTCCTCGTCGAAGCGCATGTAGATCGACATCCCGTCGATGTCCACGGCGCCGCCGCTCGCCGAGCCGAACCCCACGGTGAAGACGCGCACGCCGTGATCCGCGGCGATGTGCGCGACGTCGAGCGGGTCGGGGCCCATCGTCCGCCGGCCGTCGGTCAGAAGAATGATGGCGGCCGACTTGTACGAGCCGGGGGGCACGGGCTTGGCCTGCTTCTTCGGGGCCTTGGCCAGCGGGCGCTCGCCGCCGCGGCGCAGCGTATCGCGCGATCCGAAGCCGTAG
>DATJXV010000147.1:0-15314 GCA_035499955.1 Casimicrobiaceae bacterium | reverse complement strand
GAGTGCGCCGCACTCGGGCCACGCCCACGCGCGACACTTCCCCGTGTCCACCGGCGAGCTCGAGCGCATTGCGGCAGCGGTGCTCGACGCCGCCAAGCGCAACGGGGCGACGGCTGCCGAGACCGAAGTGTCGCAAGGCATCGGCCAGAGCGTGACCGTGCGCCAGGCGGCCGTGGAAACCATTTCGTACAACCGCGACAAGGGCATCAGCGTCACCGTGTTCGTCGGCCAGCGCCGCGGCCACGCGAGCACGGCGGACTTCGCGGCAGGCGCCATCGCGGCGACGGTCGACAAGGCGCTCGCCATCGCGCGCTACACGGCCGAGGATCCGGCCGCGGGCCTGGCCGATCCGGCGCGCCTTGCGCGAACCTGGCCCGATCTCGATCTGTACCACCCGTGGGACCTGGCGGTCGAAGCCGCGGTCGAGTTGGGCCGCGAGGCCGAAGCATCGGCGCTTGCCGTCGATGCACGCATCACGAACAGCGAGGGTGCCACGGTCGCGCGCAGCGAGTCGGAGTTCGTCTACGCGAATACGCTCGGCTTTGCGGGCGGATACCGCAGCTCGCGTCATCACATCGACTGCTCGGTGGTCGGCGAGGAAGACGGCGCGATGCAGCGCGACTACTGGTACACCGCGGCGCGCGCGCCGTCGGACCTCGCGTCCGCGGCAGACGTGGGACGCATCGCCGGGCAGCGCACGGTACGCCGCCTGGGCGGCCGCCAGCTCGGCACGCTCGAGTGCCCCGTCGTGTTCGAGGCGCCCGAGGCCGCCGACCTCATCGGCTACTTCGTGCAGGCGGTGTCGGGCGGAAGCCTGTACCGCAAGTCGTCGTTCCTGCTCGACTCGATCGGCACGCAGGTGTTCGCGTCGCAGGTGCACCTGCGCGAGGAGCCGCATATTCTGCGCGGCCGGGGCAGCGCGCCGTTCGACAGCGAAGGTGTCGCCACGTCGCCGCGCGATGTCGTGCGCGACGGCGTGGTGCAAGGCTATTTCCTGGGCTCGTATTCCGCTCGCAAGCTCGGCATGCAGAGCACGGGCAACGGCGGCGGCAGCCACAACCTGGTGCTCGCCCATGGCGAGGACGACCTGGCCGCGCTGCTCGTGCGGATGGGTCGCGGCCTGCTCGTCACCGAGCAACTCGGGCAGGGGGTGAACCCGGTGACGGGCGACTTCTCGCGCGGCGCCGCGGGCTTCTGGGTCGAGGACGGCGTGATCGCGTACCCTGTCGAGGAGATTACGATCGCGGGCAACCTGCGCGACATGTACCGCGACATCGTCGCCATCGGCAGCGACGTCGACCGCCGCGGCTCGCGCCACACGGGCTCGATCCTCATTTCGCGCATGACCGTGGCCGGACAGTAGGCGCCTTTCGATGGCTTCGCCGCGCTCCGGAACCGTCATGCAGCCGATGCTGAGCTGGTTCCGCTCCTTCAAGGACCCGCTCGCGAGCGCCAACAACGCGGCACGCTGGATCGGCGGCCTGCCGACGGTCGACGCGGCCACGCTGCAGAAGGAAGCGCTCGAGCTCGTCGCGGGCTTCCCTGGTACGCGCAAGGAGGCGGGGCCCGGGCAAGTCGAGGCGCTGCTGCGCGTCGACGGCCGCGTGGAACCCATCATCGCGCAGCTCACGCAGCAGTACGCCCAGAACCACGGCAAGAGCACGAGCATCGAGTCGCGGCTGTGGCACTCCGTCTTCGACCTCGTGAAGGCGTTCATCGCGGCGTACCAGCTCGCGCTGAAGGCGGGCTACCCGCGCGCCGACAACAAGCGCTGGCGCGCGATCCTGCCGTGGGTCATCGTGCGGCTCGCGCATTACCGCGGGCTCGACGGCAAGTACCGGCTGTTCCGCTACAGCCACTGGATTCCCGCGCAGTGGCGCGAGTTCCACGAGCTCTACGAGTTCGCGCGCATGCGCGGCTGGCAGCGCGAGCAGCTCGTGTTCGGCGTCGGCGCGTTCGCCAAGCCCGGCGTGTCGTTCGAGCAGGAATACCTGAAGACGCTGCTGCTCATGCGGCTCGACTCCGGCAACTTCACGCCCGACCAGGTCGAATGGGTGGCGCGGCAGCTCGAGGACTGGACGCCCACGCTCGCCCTGACGCCGCCGCCTTCCGAAGGCGCGCCGTTCGTGGTCGACCTGAGCGGCACCGCGGGCCTGCGCCGGCGCGAGCGCGCGCAGTCGGGCGGGCGCGTCCTGTTCCTCGACGCCGGCCCCGTCTACGCGCGCATCGTCGAGCGGCTGCGCTGGCTTCCGGAACAGGATGCCGAGCTCCCGAAGGGCGGGGACCTGCCGGTGCGCGAGCAGCGCCTGCTCCTCATGCGCCTCGCGTCGCTGTACGGCCCCGATGCCATCGCCCAGGCACCGCGCGCTCCGCGCATCCAGGCCGAAAGCGAGGTACGCGTGGTCGTCGGGCTGCAGGCGCTGACCCGGGCCGTCGCGGAGATCGACCGCCTGCCCGACCAGGTGCGCACGCCGGGCGTGGCCGCGAGCTTCGACGAGGTCACGCAGATCGTCAACCCGAACGCGAATCCGGAGTCGGTGGCGCGGCGCATCCGCGGCACGACCTGGCGCATGACCGATCGCAGCGACACCGGCTGCCGGCTGACGGCCCCGGCCAAGGACGCGCCGGCCAAGCTGGGCGAGCTCCTCGCGATCAAGGAGGGCGACTTGTGGATGCTCGCCGTCGTCCGGAGGATGCAGAAGCTCCAGGTGGACGAGGTCACCGTCGGCGCCGAAATCATTGCCCGCCGGCTCGTCCGCGTGCTCATGCGGACCTGGGTCACGCCGTCCGAGTCGATCCGCACCAATGCGGAGCGTCCGTTCTTCGGCATCTACCTGCCGGCCCATCCCGACAATAGGCAGTCCTCGCAGCGCAGCCTGATCGGGCCGGAAGACAAGTTCTCGACCGGCGGCATGGTCGAGCTCGACACCGGCAATGCACGTTACCTCATCCGCTTCACCCAGACCCTGGAGCAGCAGGCGGGCTGGTCGTGGGCCATGTTCAACGCCGTTCGTAAGTTGAGCGGGTGACCCGGCTCGGCGCCGTGCCGCGGCTCGGGTTTTCCGATAAACTCGCGCGCTGACGCTTTTCCAGGTCGTCACGCCAAGAATCGGCGACAAGCCGAATTTGACATCATCAGCAAGGCGCGGCATGCAACGCCGGCGCCGTTGGAGGAGCAATCGATGGAACGTCGTTCATTCATCAAGCACACCGGTCTCGCCGGTATCCTGGCCGCGGGTTCCGCGCCCGCACTCGCGCAGGGCGCGCCGGAGGTCAAGTGGCGCCTCGCGTCGAGCTTCCCGAAGAGCCTCGACACCATCTTCGGCGGCGCCGTGACGATCAGCGAGACGGTCGCGGCGGCCACGAACAACAAGTTTCAGATTCAGGTCTTTGCGGGCGGCGAGATCGTGCCGCCCTTCGGCGTCGTCGACGCGGTACAGAATGCGACGGTCCAATGCTGTCACACCGCCCCGTACTACTTTTTCGGCAAAGACGCGACCTTCGCCTTCGGCTGTGCGATTCCGTTCGGGATGAACAATCGCCAGCAGAATGCCTGGATGTACTACGGCGGCGGGCGGCAGCTCTACAACGACTTCCTCAAAGAGTTCAACATCGTCAGCTTCCCCGCCGGCAACACGGGCGCCCAGATGGGCGGCTGGTTCCGCAAGGAGATCAAGACCGTCGCCGATCTGAAGGGCCTCAAGATGCGCATCGGCGGAACGGGCGGCCTGCCGTTGCAGAGGCTCGGCGTCGTTCCGCAGCAGATCCCGGGCGGCGAAATCTACCCTGCGCTCGAAAAGGGCACGATCGACGCGGCCGAATGGGTCGGCCCCTACGATGACGAAAAGCTCGGCTTCTACAAAGTCGCCAAGTTCTACTACTACCCCGGCTGGTGGGAGGGCGGGCCCGAGCTCGACCTGTTCGTCAACACCAAGGCGCACGCCGATCTGCCCAAGGACTACCAGGCAATCCTCGAGGCCGCCTGCCACAAGGCGAACGTCGACATGATGGCCAAGTACGATGCCGTCAACCCCGACGCGCTTCGGCGGCTCATCTCGCAGGGCGTCAAGGTGCTGCCCTTCTCGAACGAGATCATGGCCGCCTGCTACAAGGCCACCCAGGAGGTCTACGACGAGATCGCCGGCAAGAACCAGAAGTTCAACAAGATCTGGGGGCCGTGGAAGAAGTTCCGCGACAGCGAGATCGAGTGGTTTGCCGTCGCCGAGAACCGCTTCGACAACTTCATGATCGCCGCGCAGCGGCTCGGCGCGAAGAAATAGCGACTCGGCAAGACGCTCCGACGGCGCGCCCGGAGAGGGATCTCCCGGCGCGCCGTTTTTGTTCCTACTTGCTCGGCTCGGGCGCCTTGGCGCCTTCCGGGGGCGAAGCACCCGGTGCCGGCGCCTCGCTGCCGCCCCCGCCGCCCATCTCCTTCTCGAGCGCTTTGGTCGCCTCGTCCTGCTCGTTCCCGCCGCCGCCCGCCGGGGAATTCTGGTCGACCGGAACCTCGATCCGAATGTTCTGGACGTCGATCTTCTCCTTCTTCTCGAGGCCGCCGGACACGAGTTTCGGGAACGCGATGATGAGGCCGACCATGACAATCTGGATCAACACGAAGGGCACGGCGCCCCAGTAGATCTGCCCGGTGGTCACCGCAGCCGTCTTGCGCTTGGTGATCCGATCGACGTACTCCTTCGCGGGTGCGACGCTTCGCAGGTAGAAGAGCGCGAAGCCGAACGGCGGGTGCATGAACGACGTCTGCATGTTGACGCCGAGGAGCACGCCGAACCAGATGAGGTCGATGCCGAGCTTCTCCGCGACCGGGCCGATCAGCGGAATCACGATGAACGACAGCTCGAAGAAGTCGAGGAAGAACGCGAGGACGAAGATGAGGATGTTCACGACGACCAGGAAGCCCAACTGCCCGCCCGGCAATGCCGTGAGAAGGTGCTCCACCCAGACGTGGCCGTTGACGCCGTAGAACGTGAGGCTGAACACGCGCGCGCCGACGAGGATGAAGACCACGAAGGTCGACAGCTTGGCGGTCGTGTTCATCGCCTGCTTGAGCAGTGTGATAGACAGCCGGCGCCGCGCGACCGCCATGATCAGTGCGCCGGTCGCACCCATCGCGCCGCCCTCCGTCGGGGTGGCGACGCCGAGGAAGATCGTGCCCAGCACGAGGAAGATCAGGGCGAGAGGGGGAATCAGCACGAAGGTCACCCGCTCGGCGATCTTGGACAGCAGGCCCAGCTTCAACCCCTTGTTGAGGAGCGCGAGCACGAAGGCGACGCCGATCCCGACCGCCATGGTGATGACGACGCGCTCGTCGGTGGCGACGTCCGGGTTGTATTTGCCGTAGTAGACGAACCACCACGCCGCGGCGGCCGCCGAGGATATGACGACCAGGGCGAGCAGCGAGCGGTTGCCCGACGAGCCGTCGGCTTCGCGCAGCGTGCGGGCCTCCAGCGGCAATGCGGGCGCCCACTCCGGCCGCATGATCGAGGCGCCGATGACATAGGCCGCGTACAGGCACGCGAGCGTGAGCCCGGGAATGAACGCGCCCGCGTACATGTCGCCGACCGAGCGGCCGAGCTGGTCGGCCATGATGATCAGCACGAGCGAGGGCGGGATGATCTGCGCGAGCGTCCCCGACGCCGCGATGACGCCCGAAGCGAGCCGCCGGTCGTAGCCGTAGCGCAGCATGATCGGCAGCGAGATAAGGCCCATCGAGATGACCGACGCCGCGACCACGCCCGTCGTCGCGGCGAGGAGCGCGCCGACGAAGATCACCGCATAGGCGAGGCCGCCGCGGATCGGCCCGAACACCTGCCCGATCGTGTCGAGCAGGTCCTCCGCCATCCCGCTTCGCTCGAGGATCAGCCCCATGAAGGTGAAGAACGGGACCGCGAGCAGCGTGTCGTTGGACATGACGCCCCAGATCCGCTCGGGAAGCGCCTGGAACAGCGTCTCCTGAAGCAGGCCCAGCTCGATGCCGACGAGCCCGAACGCGATCCCGACCGCGGCCAACGCGAACGCCACGGGGTAGCCGATCAGCAGCGTGATCACGAGCGCCACGAACATGAGCGGCGCGATGTTCTCCGTCAGGAAGGCAATCATTGCTTATCCTCCTTCCCGACGCCGATCCGCTCGATCTCCTGCGCGATGTCGCGATCGCCGCGCGCGCGGAGGATCTCCTCGGCCAGGAGTTCCTCCGGCGTCTTCTCGACGACCTTCTCGCTCGGGTCCGGGATCATGCCGCCCAGGAACGCGAACCGCTTAACGAGCTCCGAGAGCGCCTGGACGATCAGCAGGAAGAACCCGACGGGGACCAGGAGGCGCGCCGGCCAGATGATGAGCCCGCCGGCGTTGGTCGACACCTCGTGGCGCTGGTAAGCGTCGACGAACACAGGCCAGGACAGCCACATGATCAGGAGGGCCATCGGCAGCAGGAAGAAGATCGTGCCGAAGATGTCGATCCAGGCCCGCGCGCGCGCCGAGAGCCGTCCGGTGACGATGTCGATGCGCACATGCTCGTTGTTGAGCAGCGTGTAGCCGGCGAGGAAGAGGAATATGACCGAGAACAGGTACCACTGGATCTCGAGGAACGAGTTCGAGCTGTAGTTGAACAGCTTGCGCACGGCGGCGTTGGCGGCGCTGATCAGGACCGTGACGAGGATCAGCCAGTAGATCGTATGGCCGATCTTGTCCGTCGCGCGATCGATCAGGCGGGATAAGGCGAGCAGACCCTTCACGCGAGCCTCCTTGACGTAAACCCGAACTGCCCCTTTTTCTCCGGACCGGACCGCTTGCGCGAGCGGGCGGTCGCGGCGGTCGCGCGATTATACGGGTGAACCAGGGCGGCGCGGGCGGGCTTGGTCGGCGCGAAACGGCGGGATGCTAAAATGATTTTTTTGCCCGGTGCCGCCTTCCCATGATGTTCCGCCGCTCGACCCAGCTCGAGAGAGCCGATCCCGAAGTCTGGAAGGCGATCTCGGGGGAAAACCAGAGGCAGGAAGACCATCTCGAGCTCATCGCGTCGGAGAACTACGCGAGCACGGCGGTGATGGCGGCGCAGGGAACGCAGCTCACCAACAAGTACGCCGAGGGCTATCCGGGCAAGCGTTATTACGGCGGCTGCGAGTTCGTCGACATCGTCGAGCAGATCGCCATCGATCGCGCGAAGAAGCTCTTCCACGCCGACGCCGCCAATGTGCAGCCGCATTCGGGCGCGCAGGCGAACCAGGCGGTCTTCTTCGCGGCGCTCAAGCCCGGCGACACGATCCTCGGCATGAGCCTGCCCCACGGCGGGCACCTCACGCACGGCTCGCCCGTCAATCTGTCCGGCAAGTGGTTCAACGTCGTGCCCTACGGCCTCGACGCGCAGACCGAGCTCATCGATTACGCCGCCGCCGAGCGTCTCGCCAAGGAGCACAAGCCTAAGCTCATCATCGCCGGCGCGTCGGCCTATTCGCGCGTGATCGAGTGGAAGCGCTTCCGCGAGATCGCCGACGCCGTCGGCGCGCAGCTCATGGTCGACATGGCGCATTACGCCGGGCTCATCGCCGCCGGCGTGTACCCCACGCCGATCGGCATCGCCGACTACGTGACGACGACGACCCACAAGACGCTGCGCGGACCGCGCGGTGGCCTGATACTCATGCGCGCGGAGCACGAGAAGGCGGTCAACTCGGCCGTCTTCCCCGGCCTGCAGGGCGGCCCGCTCATGCACGTCATCGCCGCCAAGGCGGTGGCGCTGGGCGAGGCGCTGCATCACGACTTCCGGGTGTATCAGGAGCGCGTGCTCGAGAACGCCCGCGTTCTGGCGCGGGTGCTCTCCGACCGCGGCCTGCGCATCGTCTCGGGCGGCACCGACTGCCACATGTTCCTGGTCGACCTTCGCGCAAAGGGCATCACCGGCAAGGACGCCGAGGCGGCGCTCGGCCGCTGCCACATCACCGTGAACAAGAACGCGATCCCGAACGACCCCGAGAAGCCTTTCGTCACCTCGGGCATCCGCCTCGGCAGCCCCGCCATCACGACGCGCGGCTTCACCGAGATCGAGTGCGAGGAGCTCGCGCACCTCATCGCCGACGTGCTCGGAGCACCCGACGATGCGGCGACGCAGGCGAAGGTCCGTTCCAGCGTGGCGGCGCTGGCGAGGATGTTCCCGGTCTACCGCGCGTAGCCGTACAGGCGAGGCGACGGCCGCATGAAATGTCCGTTCTGCGGCAGCGGCGAGACGCAGGTGATCGACTCGCGCGTGTCGGAGCCCGGCGACTCGATACGCCGCCGCCGCCGCTGTTCCGCATGCCAGAAGCGGTTCACGACTTACGAGACCGCGGAGCTTCGCCTGCCGCAGGTCGTGAAGGCCGACGGCACGCGGGCAGACTTCTCGGTGGACAAGATCCGGATCGGCTTCACGCGCGCCCTTCACAAGCGTCCGGTGCCCACGGAATACGTCGACGCTGCGATCGACCGCATCGTCGCGCAGGTGCTTGCGCTCGGCGAGCGGGAGATTCCGTCGCGTCGCATCGGCGAGATGGTGATGCAGGCGCTCTACAAGCTCGACAAGGTCGGGTACATCCGATTCGCGTCGGTGTATCGGTCGTTCCAGGACGTCTCGGATTTCCGCGACGCCTTGCGCGAGGTGGAGGCGCCGCCGCCGTCGGCCAAGCGGTCGCGACGCTGATGTCCGCCACCTTCGACATCGATCGCGCCCATATGGCGCGGGCGCTCGCGCTCGCCGCGCGCGGCCTTTACACGACCACGCCCAACCCCCGGGTGGGCTGCGTGATCGTGCGCGGCGAAGCGATCGTCGGCGAGGGCTTCCACGCCCGCGCCGGGGAGGCGCATGCCGAGGTGGCGGCGCTCGCCGACGCCGCCCGCCGCGGCGTGAACGTGCGCGGCGCCACGCTCTACGCCACGCTCGAGCCGTGCAATCACCACGGTCGCACGCCGCCCTGCGTGGACGCGATCGTGGCAGCGCGCATCGCGCGCGTCGTGGTTGCCATGGCCGACCCGTGGCCCGAGGCCGCGGGCGGCGCCGCGCGCCTGCGCGCCGAGGGCATCGAGGTCGACGAGGGCGTGCGCCGGGAGGAAGCCTACGAGCTCAACATCGGATTCGTGTCGCGAGTGACGCGCGCCAGGCCGTGGGTTCGCATCAAGATTGCGGCGACCCTCGATGGGCGGACGGCGCTGCCCAACGGGGAGAGCCAGTGGATCACGGGTGAGCAGGCGCGCGCCGACGGCCACGCCTGGCGCGCACGAGCCTGCGCCATTCTTACCGGCATCGGTACTGTGCTCGCGGACGATCCCGCGCTGACCGCGCGCGCCGTCGACACGCCGCGCCAGCCGCGGCGCGTGATCGTCGACCGCCACGCGCAGACGCCGTCCGGCGCGCGCGTCCTGGAAGGCGACGGCGCGCTCGTCGTCACCGCGGGCGAGCGCAACGCGGCCTGGGGGCCGCAGGTCGAATGCCTCGCGCTGCCCGACGGCCAAGGACGCGTCGACCTCCCGGCGCTCATGCGCGAGCTCGCCGCGCGCGGGATCAACGAGCTGCACGTCGAGGCGGGTGCGAAGCTCAACGGCGCGCTGCTCGATGCCGGTCTCGTCGACGAGATCCTGCTGTATGTCGCCCCGGCAATTCTCGGCGACCCCGCCCGCGGGCTGTTCGAGCGCGACGCTCCGCTCGCCGCGCTCGCGCAGCGCGCCGAGTTCGCCTTCCGCGACGTGCGCCGCATCGGCGAGGACCTTCGCATCGTGGCGCGCAGCAAAGGCAGCTGAATGTTCACCGGCATCGTGCAGATGGTCGGTCGCATCGCCGCCGTTACGCCGCGCGGCGACGGCGTTCGCATCGCGGTCGACACGGGCGTGCAGTCCGTCGAAGCGGCGGTCGGCGACAGTATCGCCGTGGCCGGCTGCTGCCTCACCGTCGTCGCGATCGAGGGGGCGACGCTGTGCTTCGACGTCTCAGCCGAGACGCTGCGCGTCACGAACGGCCTCGACCGCATCGGCGACGTGAACCTCGAGCTCGCCCTGCGCCTCGCGGACAGGCTCGGCGGTCATCTCATGAGCGGTCATGTCGACGGCGTAGGCGCCGTGCGCGAGTTCGCCGCCGTCCCGGGCGATGCGAACGGAAGCTGGCGCCTCGCGATCGAAGCGCCGCGCGACCTCGCGCGCTTCATCGCGCCCAAGGGCTCGATCGCTGTCGATGGCGTGAGCCTCACGGTGAACGAAGTGGCCGCAAGCCGGTTCGTGGTCAACCTCATCCCGCACACGCTCGCGGTCACGACGCTCAAGGCGCTCGCCCCGGGCGCGCGAGTCAACCTCGAGGTCGACCTCATCGCGCGCTATGTGGAGCGACTGTTTGCGCATCCGGCGAGCGACACGCGTACATCCGCGTGACGCCGCCGTCGGAGCGCAGCAGCGCTCCCAGCGGGCGGCATCCCGCGCTCGTGCACAGCTCGTAGTCGGCCGCGAACGCGGATCGCACGAGCCGCAACTCGCTCGCGCGGGTGGGCGCCGGCCGGTACTCGTACCAGCCGTGGCGCAGCACGGCATCGGGTGGCGGCTCCATGCCCGCGCCCGACCCGCGTACGCGCGCCTCGACAAGCGCGAGCGACGGCAAGACTTCGCCCGATTGCGGACGACGCACCTCGTAGTCTTCTTCCCATCGGACCTTTTCGATGGAATGGGTCCATGCCAACGTGAATCGCTGCAGCGGAACGAACACGGGCGGGCCCGCGGCCGAGGACGCCAGGGCGAGGCAGATGCCGAACGAAGCGGCGCTCACCGCGCCGGGCGCACGGCAGCCTGCCGACGGCTGCGCAGCGTTTGCCAGACCAGGAAGATGACCGTCATGGCCAGTCCCGCTTCGTCGGTGAGGGGTACCGCCGCGACCAGCAGGGCGGCCGCCGCGACGGGGACGATGCGCTCGAACCATCCCAGCGGGCCGAACAGGTATCCGACGGCGCCCGCGCCCCAGAGACCTATGGCTATCAGCGCCTTGAATACGATATAGGCTGCGTCGTACGCGCTGCCGCCTTGCAGCATCAACGCGGGCGCGTAGACGGCCATGAAGGGCACGACGAAGCCGGCGATGGCAACGCGCATCGCCTGTATGCCGATCTTCAGTCCCGATTCCTGCGCGATGGGGGCGGCGGCGAACGCCGCCAGCGCGACCGGCGGCGTCAAGTCCGCCATGATGCCGAAGTAGAAGACGAACATGTGCGACACGATGAGTGTCACGCCGAGCTTCAGGAGCACGGGCGCCGCAAGCGAGCTGGTGATGATGTAATTTGGAATGGTCGGGATTCCCATGCCCAGGATCAGACACGTCAGCATGGTGAGCACGAGCGCGAGGAAGAGATTCTGCTGGCCGAGAGCGATGATCTGGCCGCCGAGCTCGGTGGCGACACCGGTGAGATTGATGACGCCGATGATGACCCCGACCAGGGCGCACGCGATCGCCACCGGCAGGGCATGGCGCGCCCCGTCGGCGAACGCCGCGACCGCAAGCCGCAACGTGCTGCCCCCCTGGCCGCGCAACCGGATGAGGGCGGTCAGAACGGCGACGATGACGAAGAAGGTGATCACGCCGAACTCGAGAAAGCCGGCGCAGGCGAACGCGAGCAGCACCCAGAACAGGTACCGAAGCGGCCGGCTGGCCACCCCCGTGAGGGCGGCCGCGCCGAAGATGAGGATCACGGTCAGACCGAGCCCCACCGTGCCCGAGAACAGCGGCGTGTACCCCGAGAAAAGGAGCACTACGAGACCCAGGAGCGGGATCAGCAGCACCCACCGCTCCCGCACGGCCTTCCAAGGATCGGGGCACTCGTCCTTCGGCAGGCCATGCAGCCCCTTGCGTCCCGCCTCGAGGTGCACCATCCAGAACGCGGTGGCGTAATACAGTAGCGCCGGGATGATCGCGGCCTTGCAGATCTCGATATAAGGCACGTTGATCGTCTCGGCCATTATGAACGCGACTGCGCCCATCACCGGCGGCATGATCTGGCCGCCCATGCTCGACGTGGCCTCGACGCCGCCGGCGAACGCCGGCGAATAGCCGAACCGCTTCATGAGCGGGATGGTGAATTGGCCGGTGGTCACGACGTTGGCCACACCGGAGCCGTTGATCGTTCCCATGAGCCCGGAGCTTATGACCGCCACCTTCGCCGGGCCGCCGCGCGTGTGCCCGACGAGCCCCATCGCGAAGTCGGTGAACAGCGAGATCATCCCCGCCTGCTCTAGAAACGCGCCGAACAGGATAAAAAGAAAGATATAGGTGGAGGACACGTAGACCGGTGTCCCGTAGATGCCCTCGGTGCCGAAACCGAGCGTGCCCACGACCTGGTCCAGACCGAACCCGCGGTGCGCAAGAAAGCCCGGCAAGTGCTGGCCGAACAGCGCGTAAAGGAGGAACGACCCGCAGATGATCGGCAGGGCCCACCCCATCATGCGCCGCGCCGCTTCGAACACGAGCACGACCGTGACGATCCCCACGATCATGTCCGCGGTAGTAAGCTCGCCGGCGCGCTGGGTCAGCTCGGCCTCGAACACCCAGTGGTAGAAGCTCGTGGCGAAGCCCACGAGCCCCAATGCCCAACCTCCGATCGCACCCGCCTTCCCGGAAGACGGGACCGGCCGCAGGGCGAATATCATCAGCAGCACGAAGCCGACGTGGATCGCGCGGACGACCTGGCTCGACAGCGGACTGAAGGCGGCCGTGTACACCTGGAACGACGAGAACACGACCGCGATCCAGAACACGACGCGCGGCAGATGGAGCAGGCCACCGGGCTGCTCCGGATCGTTGAGCGTTGTCATCGCGCCCTCCTTCGATGCCGCCGCGGCACGACGGCCCGCGTGGGCTACTTGGCTACTTGATAACCCCGACCTCGCGGTAGTACTTCTCGGCGCCGGGATGCAGCGGCACCGGCATCCCCTTGACCGCGTTCTCGCGCTTGATGGCTTTCGCCGCGTTGTGGGCGGCGTAAAGCGTGTCGAGATTGTCGTAGAGCGCTTTCGTCATCTGGTAGGCGAGCTCGTTGGAGACGTCGGATTGCGTAACCAGGAAGTTCGCAATGGCAGCCGTCGGGACGTCCGCTGCCTGGCCTTCGTAGGTGTTGGCCGGAATGACGGCCGCCTGGTAGGCGGGATCCCCCACCTTGGCTACCACGTCGGCCGGGATCGGGACGACGACGATCTTCACCGAGGTCGCCAGATCGCGAATCGACGAGACGCCGAGGCCTGCCGACTGCAGTGTGGCGTCGAGCTGGCGATTCTTCATGAGCTCGACCGATTCGCCGAACGGCAAGTACTCGACCTTCGACAGGTCCTTGTAGCCGAGGCCCGCGGCCTTGAGGATGGCGCGCGCGTTGAGCTCGGTGCCGGAGCGCGCGGCACCTACCGAGACCCGCTTGCCCTTCAGGTCCGCCACGGTCCGGATGCCCGATTCCGCGCTGGCGACGATCTGGATGTAATTGTTGTACGTGGCGGACAACCCCCGCAGCTTCTTCAACGGGGTCTTGAAGCCCGCGTCCTCGTCGCCCATCCAGGCATCGGAGAGCGCATCGCCGAGCGTGAACGCGAGCTCTCCGCGGCCGGCCTGCAGCAGGTTGAGATTCTCGGCGGACGCTTTCGTCACTTGCGCGGTCGCCTTGACGTTGGGGATGGCCCTGGCGTAGATCTGTGAAAGCGCCACGCCGAGCGGGTAATAAACCCCGCTCTGCCCTCCGGTCAGTATGTTGATGAACTGCTCTGCCCGGGCGCCGCCGGCCGCGCATAGCAGGGCGGCGAGCACGGATACCATTGCGTGTTTCTTCATCGGGATAGGCCTCGATCGAAGTTGATCGGCGCTGCGCTCGACGCCGGCGGTCAGGGGACGGCCATCGTTGCGCGCCCCACCGCTTGGACACATTAGCACGTGCCGGGAGGGCATCCAAGCCGACGCGGCAGCGCGCCCGTGATGGTATAACGGGCACGGTTGCCAAACAGCCCGCCGCGTGAACGGTCCGTCCTGCCGTCGATCCGGGGACCCGCGAGGTGCGGCGGCACGAGTGGGGTTTGCGCATGGCGGCATGGGCGCGGTGGCTTGATCGCAGCATCGCTGTCGTCGCGGCGGCGGCACTGTGGCTCGCGCTGCCGATGTCGCTTCTGTTGTTCCTGCAATGGCCGCTGCGCGACCTCGTGGCCCGGTTCTCGACTGAAGCCAACGACGCCGCGCAGATCGTTTTCGCGCTCTATGTGAGCGTCGCCGTGACGTACGCGACGCGCTGCCAATCGCACGTCGCCGCCGACACGTTCGCGTCGCGCTATTCACGGCGCGCGCGCCGGCGCATCGAGCGGATCGCTGCGCTGGTCGTGCTCGTGCCGTGGGCGACGTTCATGCTCGCCGTGGCGTGGCGGCCGTCGCTGCAGTCGCTGTTGCAGCTCGAGAGCTTTCCCGAGACGTTCAACCCGGGCTACTTCCTCATCCGTGTCGCGCTTGTGCTCCTCGCGCTGCTCGTGCTCGCGCAGGCGATCCTCACGGTCGCGGCGTTCCGCGACAAAGGCCCGTCGTGACCGGTGTCGTCATGCTCGCCGCGCTGGGCGCCGTGCTGCTGCTCACGGGGCTGCCGTCGTGGATCGTGCTCGTGGGTGTTGCACTCGCCTTCGGCGCCGCAGGCGCGCTCCTCGGCGTCTTTCCGTACGACCTGCTCACCGCCATGCCCGCCCGTGTCCAGGGCCTGCTCGAGAACGACCTCATTCAGGCGCTGCCGCTGTACGTGTTCATGGGCGCGCTCCTCAATCACCTGCCGCTTGCCGGCACGCTGTTCCGCGTCCTGTCAAGGGCGCTGCGCCCGACCGGCGCTGCCGCGCCGCTCGCGGGCCTTGCCCTGGCCGCGTTGCTCGCGCCGATGAACGGCTCGGTCGGCGCGAGCGCGCTGATGCTCGGGCGCACCGTCCAGCCGAGGCTCGACGCGAGCGGTGCGCCGCGCGAGCGCGGCGCGGCGCTCGTATGTGTGGCGAGCACGCTCGGCGTCGTGATCCCGCCGTCGCTGGTGCTCATCCTCCTCGGCGACGCGATGATGCGTGCGCACACCGAGGCGGTGAACGTGACGCATGCGGCGATGCGAATCGTCAACACGCAGGACGTGTTCGTCGGCGCGCTGGGCCCCGCGGGCCTGTTGTTCGCGCTGACGGCGCTCGTGGCCTGGTGGCGCGGCCGCGCTACGCGCCTCGCAGCCGCCGGCACCCCCGCGCCGCGCGAGTGGTTCCTCGCCCTCGCCACCCTCGCCGTCATCGTCGCGCTTCTCACGGGCGTGACGCTCGGC
>DATJXV010000146.1:0-9295 GCA_035499955.1 Casimicrobiaceae bacterium | reverse complement strand
ACTCGACCGCTTCCGCGGCGTAGCTGCAATACGGCGCGTCGGATTCGAGGCCGGTGGGCGCGGAGGGACGCTGCGGGATGCTCTCGGCGCCCAAGTTCTTGAACGCACGGAAGCTCGTCGCGTCGATGCCGATGTCGGCGTCGAGGATCTCGCCCGAGCGCGGGTCGACGACGGTCGGCCCGATCGCCGAGAACGAGTTCTTCGCGGTCGTCATCCAGCGGATCGAGGCGTGCTTGATGTCGGAGGTGTTGAACTTGGCGTCGTCGGGCTGGATCTCCACACGGATCGCGTCCTTGTAGCCGATCCGCTCGAACGCCTTGTTCCACTCGAGGACGCCGGCCGTGATGGAGGCGCGGTACTTCACGGGCACGGTACGGTCGATCCAGTACACGATCGGCTGCTTGGGCTCGGACAGCGCCGCCGTCGGGTCCTTCTTCTCGAGGCGCCAGCGGTTGATGTAGTGGACGATGGGCACGCGGCGGTCGTCGGTGGTGAAGTCCCACACGTCCGTGCCGAAGTAGCCGATGCGCGTGTCGGCCACGCGCGGGCGCATGACCGTCTCGGGGAGCCTGGCGATCGAATAGTGGTAGCCGAGGAACAGGCTGCGGATGTCGGGGATGGTCGAGGGCGGCTCGGCCGCGTACGCGGTCCCGGGCTGAGGGACCGACACGCGCGCCAGAGCGTAGTGCGCGGTGACGCTGAACGACGCGAAATCGGGGGTGCTCTTCACGTCGCGGAACGACGAATTGCGCGCGTCGAACGCGTAGGGCTGGCGGAACGACTGCTCGAGCCTGGGCGCCGCGCCCGGGAGATCGGCGAAGAAGAGCGCGTTGGCCTCGATCAGGATCGACTTGCGCTCCGGGTGCGCCTGCGAGACGACGGGCGCCGTGGCGAGAAGACTGTCGGAGAACGCGTCCTCGACGGCACGCGCTTCCGGTGTGCCGGCTTGCGCCGTGTACTTCACGTTGCGGGCGATGAGCTGCACGTTGCCGCCGACTTTGCGGAACACGACGATGGCGGGACCGCCGAAGCGGCGCGACAGGCTGCTCGACATCGACCCCGCGAGGAAGCGGTTCTCGCCCAGGCCCTGGTCGAGGTTCGTGGAGAAGAAGTAGAGGTGGTCGAGCTGGCCGGGCGCGATCTCGATCCAGACCTTGTCTTCCTTCTGCCAGAGGCGGAAGAGGCCGTCGGACTCCTTCGCGTCGCGCGTCACCTCGGCGAACGTGCGCAGGAGGCTCGCCGCGGGCGTCGGCTGCGCCGGCGTGCTGCCTGGAGCGCCCGCGAGGCGCTGCGCATTCGCGATGGCCTGGGGACTCGCCGCCGGGCCCGCCACGGCGACGGAGTCCTTGCTCGAGGTGCCGGGCATCGCCGCGCAGCCGGCCAAGGCAACGGCCGCCGCGAGTGCCAACGCGCTTCGCGCTGAAACGTTCATGGGTTTGCTCCTGCAGACGACGACGCGGCGATCAGTTGCCAATCTCTCCCCGCAGCGAATGGGGCAATGCGGCGGATATCGTGACGTCCGCGTACGAGCCTATCAAAGAGGCATCGCCCCGGAAGTTCACGACGCGGTTGTTCGCGGTGCGTGCCGCCAGCTCTTGCGCGTCTTTCGCGGCGCGCCCGGTGACGAGCACGCGCTGGCGGCCGCCCACCATCGCGTCGCTGTGCGCGCGATATTGCGCCTCGATCAACCCCTGCAGGCGCGCGAGGCGGGCCTGCCGCACTTCGTACGGAACCTGGTCCGGCAGCTCGGCGGCCGGCGTGCCGGGCCGCGCGCTGTAGATGAAGCTGAAGGCGCCGTCGAAGCGCACGTCTTCGACGAGCCCCATCGTGAGCTCGAAGTCGGCGTCGGTCTCGCCCGGAAAGCCGACGATGAAGTCGGAGGTGAGCGATAGGTCGGGCCGCGCGGCGCGCAGGCGGCGCACGATGGACTTGTATTCGAGCGCCGTGTAGCCGCGCTTCATCGCCGCCAGCACGCGGTCGGAGCCCGACTGCACGGGAAGGTGAAGGTGCGGCACGAGCTTGGCAAGCGCGCCGTGCGCCGCGACGAGGCGCGGGGTCATCTCGCGCGGGTGCGAGGTCGTGTAGCGGATGCGCTCGATGCCGGGAACCTCCGCGACGTATTCGAGGAGGGCGGCGAAGTCGGCGATCTCGCCGTCGCCGAACTTGTCACCCATGGCGCCGCGGTACGCGTTCACGTTCTGGCCGAGCAGCGTCACCTCCATCACGCCCTGGTCGGCGAGATCGGCGACCTCGGTCAGCACGTCGTCGAGCGGCCGCGACACCTCCTCGCCACGCGTGTAGGGGACCACGCAGAACGTGCAGTACTTGCTGCAGCCCTCCATGATCGACACGAACGCGGCCGCGCCTTCGACCTTGGGCGGCGGCAGGTGATCGAACTTCTCGATCTCCGGAAACGCGATGTCGACCTGGGGCCGCCCCGTGGCGCGCCGGCGCGCGATGAGCTGCGGCAGGCGATGCAGCGTCTGCGGCCCGAACACGACGTCGACGTACGGCGCCCGCTTGACGATGCCGTCGCCCTCCTGCGAAGCGACACAGCCGCCGACGCCGATCACGAGGTCCGGATTGCCCGCCTTGAGGGCGCGCACGCGGCCCAGGTCGTGGAAGACCCGCTCCTGCGCCTTCTCGCGCACCGAGCACGTGTTGAACAGGATGACGTCGGCGTCTTCGGGACGCTCGGTCAGCGTCATGCCGTCGGATGCGCCGAGCACGTCGGCCATGCGGTCCGAGTCGTACTCGTTCATCTGGCATCCGAACGTGCGGATGTAGAGCTTCTTGGGCAAGGCGCGGCGCCCCGGGGCGGCTGGTGAGTCCGTGGGGGCAGGTCGTTCAGAGTAAGCGGCAAAGTCTAGCACGCGGGTGCGCCGCGCGCCATTGAGAGCCTCGCGTACCATGACGCTCGCAGGTGTCCGCCGCGGAGGTCTTCCGCGGCGGGTGAAACGGGAACGCGGTGCCTCGTCGCGCAAGCGACGCGAATGCCGCGGCTGCCCCCGCAACGGTAAGGCCTTATCAGGACCGCATTGGAACGCCACTGCCGCACGCGCGGCGGGAAGGCATAGACGGTCCGCATGGCCAAGCCCGGAGACCGGCCTGCACAAGAGCGGCGTCGCTCGCGACGTCAATTCGCCAGGCCCGAGGCCGTGCGGGGAAGCGCGGCACTGGAGACACCGCATGCCCTCGCTTTACGCCCGAATCTGCGCCGCGATCATAGCGTGCGCAAGCAGTTGCGTTCTTGCGCAGTCCCCCGGCACGCTCGGCAGCGTCGTCGTCACCGCGTCGCGGATGACGCAGCCCATCGCCGACCTCCTTGCCGATGTCACAGTGATCGGCGGCGACGAGATCCTGCGCAGCGGCGGGCAGAGCCTCACCGAAGTCCTGCAGCGACAGCCCGGCACCGAGATCACGATGAACGGCGGCCCGGGGTCGACCTCCGGTGCGTACCTGCGGGGCGCCAACAGCGGCCAGACGCTCGTGCTGATCGACGGGCTGCGCGTCGGGTCGGCATCGGTGGGCGCGACGTCGCTCGAGGCGATTCCGCTCGACCAGATCGATCGCGTGGAGATCCTGCGCGGGCCGGCGTCGAGCCTGTACGGCGCCGACGCGATCGGCGGCGTGATCCAGGTGTTCACCAAGCGCGCGCAAGGCGACGCGTGGGCGGGAAGCGTCAGCGGGGGCTACGGCACCTACGACACGTGGAGCGGGAACGCCACGCTGCGCGGCGCGATGGGGCCGATCCAGTTCTCGATCACCGGCGGCGGTACCCATAGCAGCGGCTTCAACGCCATCGTCAATTCCCAGAACTTCAGCTACAACCCCGATCGCGACGGCTACTCGACGCAGAACATCGGCGCCAACGCGATCCTGCCGTGGGCGCCCGGCCAGGAAGTGGTGGTGCAGTACTTCACGAACCGCCTGAACAACCAGTTCGACGCCGGGGCGCCCTACTTCGACGATCGCACGACGACGACGCTTGGAGCATGGTCGGCGCAAAGCCGCAACAAGCTCGACGAGCGCTGGTCGTCGCTGCTCACGATCGGCGAAGGCAGCGACGATTCGGTGTCGACGACGCTGTTCGGCGAATCCCCGTTCAAGACCACGCAGCGGCAATACGTCTGGCAGAACGACCTGACGTTGCCCCTGGGGACCCTCGCACTCGCCCTGGAGCGACGCGAGGAGCATCTTTCGACCACCGACGAGTTTGCCGTCACGCAGCGGAACACGAACTCGGTGACGGGGGTCTATGAGTTTGCGTACGATGCCTTCGCGCTTCAGGTGAATCTGCGCCACGACCAGTCGAACCAGTACGGCGGCGAGACCACCGGCGGCATCGCGGCCGGCTACCGCTTTGCCCCCGGGTGGCGCCTGACCGCGGGCTACAGCACCGGATTTCGCGCGCCGTCGTTCAACGATCTTTATTTTCCCGGCTTCTCGAATCCCAACCTGGCCCCCGAAACCGCGCGCAATGCCGAAGCCGCGATCTACTGGAGCGAAACGCGCGGCGATTGGCGCTGGCAGGCGAGCGCGGTCGGCTACTACAACAAGGTCGGCCAACTTATCGTCTTCGAGTGCGATGCGAGCTTCGACTGCGCACCCCAGAACGTCGAGCGCGCGAGGCTCAAGGGCGTCACGCTGGGCATCGGCATCAATTGGAAGGAGACGCAGGTGACCGGCTCGCTCGACCTGCAAAGCCCGGAAGACGCCGCTACCGGCAACCTCCTGCCTCGCCGCGCTCGGCAGCATGGCGCGCTGCAAGTCCTGCAGCAGTTGGGCCCCGCGCAAGCGGGTCTGGAATTCGTCGCATCGTCGCTTCGCTACGACGACGCGGCGAACACGATCAAGATGGGCGGCTACGGGATCGTCAACCTGACGCTGCAATGGCCCTTCGCCAGGGGATGGTCGCTGCTGCTCCGCGGCAACAACGTGTTCGACAAGAACTACCAGCTCGCGGCCGATTATTCGACCGGCGGCGCGCAGTTCTTCGCAGGCGTGCAGTGGCAACCCTGATCGCTGCGCTGCTCGCGCTGCTCGCCGGCGGGGCGTCGGCCGCGGTGCGCGCCATCGACGACTCTGGGAGCGAGATCGTGCTGACAGCCCCAGCGCTGCGCATCGTGAGCCTCGCTCCGCACGCGACCGAGATGCTGTACGCGGCCGGTGCCGGCAGCGCGGTCGTCGGCACCGTGGCGCACAGCGACTGGCCGCTCGCGGCGCGCGCGGTGCGCCGGGTCGGCGACGCCGCGGCGCTCGACCTCGAGCAGATCGCCGCGCTGTCGCCCGACCTGGTCGTGGCGTGGCCGTACACCGCGGCGGCGCAACTCGATGTGCTGCGCGCGCAAAAGATACCGGTGTTCGTGAGCGACCCGAAGTCGATCGCCGGCATTGCCGACGACATCGAAAGGCTCGGCGCGCTCGCCGGCACGCGCGGTATCGCGCTCGCCGCGGCCGACGCGATGCGCGAGCGATACGCCACGCTCGCGGCGAAGTATCGCGGCGCGGCGCGCCTGCGTGTCTTCTACGAGGTGTGGAACGAGCCGCTCTACACGATTGGCGGTCGCCACTTGATATCGCAGGCGATCGCCGTCTGCGGCGGCGACAACGTCTTCGCGGCGCTCACCATTCCCGCGCCTTCGGTGACCGTGGAAGCGGTCGTCGCGGCCTCGCCCGACGTCATCATCGGCGGCGACGACGCGGGCAGGCGGCCGCCGTGGCTCGACGATTGGCGGCGCTGGCCGTCGATTCCCGCCGTGCGCGACGGGAATCTGTTCGGCGCGTCCGGCGATCTCCTGCATCGCCCGGGGCCGCGCTTCGTGGAGGGCGTGGCGGCGATGTGCGCGGATCTCGACACGGCGCGCCGCCGCCGCCGCCAGTAAGACTTCATGCCGGCAGGAACGCCGTGCCGCGCGGATGCGCGATCGCCACGAGCGGCTGGCCGTAGAGCGCGGACAGGCGCTCTTGCGTGAGCATCTGCGCGGCCGGTCCGGCGCTCACGGCGGCAAAGCCGAACAGCAGCGCGTGCGTGGCGTGGCGGGTGGCGAGCGTGAGATCGTGCAGCGACATGACGAGGGCGCGACGACCGTCGCGCGCGCGCTGCGCGAACACGTCGAGCACGCGCACTTCGTGCGCGACGTCGAGATGGTTGGTCGGCTCGTCGAGAAGCATCACGTCGGGGTCCTGCGCGAGGAGCATCGCGATCGCCACGCGGCGGCGCTCGCCGCCGGAGAGCGTCTGGACGTTGCGCGCGGCGAGGTCGCCGGCGTCGACGGCCGCCAGCGCCTCGCGGGCGATCGCGACATCGCGCTCGCTTTCGGCGCGCCAGCGCGGCACGTGCGGATGGCGTCCGGCGAGCGCGATCTCGATCGCGGTATCGGGAAAGGCATCGAAGGTGTCCTGCGGCAGGAGGCCGAGCTTGATGGCGCGCTCGCGGGGCGCCCATTCGCGGAGCTCCCGATCTGCGAGGCGGACGGTGCCGGCCGCGGGCACGCGAAGGCCGGCGAGCGTCGCGAGGAGCGTCGTCTTGCCGGCGCCGTTTGGCCCCACGAGCGCCCAGATTTCGCCACGGTGGACGGCGAACGAGAGGCCGGTGCAGAGCGTGCGGCCGGGCACGGCGAGCGTGACATCGGCGCACGCAAGCAGCGGATCGTTCATGTCGAAGACCGCCTCAACAGATAGAGGAAGATCGGCACGCCGGCGAGCGCGGTGAGCACGCCGACCGGCAGTTGCGCCGGCGCGATCACGCTGCGCGCGAGCGTGTCGGCAAGCACGAGCAGCGCGCCGCCGGCGAGCGCGGCGGCGGGGAGGAGGAAGCGCTGGTCGTTGCCGATGACCAGACGCACGGCGTGCGGCACCACGAGCCCGACGAATCCCACGCTGCCCGCCACCGTTACGGCCACGGCCGTCGCGGCGGCGGCAAGCACGTGCAGCGCGAGCGTCACGGCGCGAACGTGGACCCCGAGCGAGGCCGCGGCCGCGTCGCCGCGCGCGATGATCGTGGCGTCGCGCGCGAACAGGAGCGCGACGAGCAGCACGACGACGAGCGCTACCATCGCGCGCTCGCCGTGCGCCGACACCGAGAGGTCGCCGATCAGCCAGAACAGCATGCCGCGCACCTGCGTGTCCGGCGCGATCGCGAGCATCAGCATGATGAGCGCGCCGAAGCCTGCGGCCACGACGACACCGGTGAGCAGGAGCCGGGTGGGCGACCAGGCGTCGCGGCCGCGCGCCAACCCGAACACCAGAAGCGTCGAAAGTCCCGCGCCGGCGAACGCCGCGGGCGTGGCGAGCGCCGTGAAGCCGAGCAACAGCGCCGCGAGCGCGCCGCACGCGGCGCCGCCGGAAAGGCCCAGGACGTAGGGATCGGCGAGCGGATTGCGCAAGAGAACCTGCATCAACGCGCCGGCGACGGCGAGCAGCCCGCCGACGGCGAAGGCGGCCACCGCGCGCGGCAGACGCAGTTCGCGCACGACCGCGCCCGCGGTCGTGGCGTCGTCGCCGAAAAGGGCGCGCAACACGGTGGAAAGATGCACGTCGACGCTGCCGACCGCGAGCGACACGGCGAACACGGCGAGCGTGACACCGGCTAGGACGGCGAGGACGGGCAGGGGAGATAGGCGGTACAAGGCGCGGCGTGCGGCGCGGCGTGGCCGTCGATTATAGAGGGACACGCGGGACTATAATTTGCGCACGATGAACAAGGCCTTCACGCGCGAGAGCGACGAAGCCGAGGACGACGTTCCGGAAGGCGCGCTGTCGCTGCCGGCGGGCACGCGCAACTACATGACGCCGGGCGGTTTCGCCCGGCTGAAGGGCGAGCTCGATCGCCTCGTGGGCACCGAGCGGCCCGAGCTCGTCGCGACCATCTCGTGGGCCGCGGGCAACGGCGACCGCTCGGAGAACGGCGATTACATCTACGGCAAGAAGCGGCTGCGCGAGGTCGATCGCCGCATCCGCTTTCTCGTGAAAAGGTTGGACCGCGCGGAGGTCGTCGATCCTGTCGCGCGCGCAGGCGACGACGACGACGATCGCGTGTTCTTCGGCGCGACGGTCGACGTGGTGAACGCGCGCGGCGAGCCGCGGACGGTGAGCATCGTCGGCGTGGACGAGATCGACACCGCACGCGGCTACATAAGCTGGGTGTCGCCGATGGCGCGCGCGCTGATCAAGGCGCGCGAAGGCGACACCGTGACGCTGCACACGCCCGCGGGCGCCGAGGAGCTCGAGATCGCCGCCGTGCGCTACGTACCCCTGGCGACGGGAGCTTAGAGCCGATAGACGAACGAAGTTGACGCGCGCGGCGCGCGCCGCCAATATGGACGCCATGGAGTCGGACCTCGCCCTTCTCGAGCAGAAGCTCGCTACGCTGATCGCGCACACGCGCGCGCTGCGCGCGGCGAACGAGTCGCTGCGCCGCGACCTCGCCGCCGCGGTCGAGCGCAACCGCGAGATGAACGTCAAGGTGCAGCAGGCGGGCGCGCGACTGGATGCGCTGATCGCCAGGATGCCGAGCGAATGAGCGCGGGATGACGGCGAAGAGCGGCATTCCGGGCGACAAGACTGTCGCCCTCGACGTGCACCTGCTCGGCCGCGACTACAAGGTCGCGTGCAAGGAGCACGAGCGCGCCGATCTCATGGAGGCGGTCGCGTTCCTCGACCAGCGCATGCGCGAGATCCGCGGCGCCGGGAAGACCGCGGGCATCGACCGCATTGCCGTGATGGCCGCGCTCAACATCGCCAACGAGCTTCTGCGCGAGCGCAAGGCGCCGCCGCCGGCGCCGCCTGTTGCCGCGAGCGCAGGCGCAGAGTTGGACGGCGCGTCGGCGCGGCGTAGAATTCAGTCCATGCACGCGGCGATCGATCAGGCGCTGGCGGGGCAGGAGAAGCTGTTTTGAAATTCAAACGCCGCGCATTTCGCGCGACGAAGCTCTACGTTCCCTGGGGTGTTCGAGCCGGCCATAGACTCTTTGAACCAATGCTCTCGTAGCGAGGTTGCCTTTGCCCGAAGCGAGCCGGTGTGCGCCCCCATGCGGAAGCGCCTGATGGCTCCGGCAGGCGACCATTCTTGAACCCAGGTTCAAGATGAGGGTCGGCACGGCATCACCGGGGAACACCTTTCATTCGATCTTGCTTTACGGCCTCTTCGCAACGGATGCGGGCGGCTTGGCGCACGGGTCACAGAAGTAGCGAGGGACGCGACGCATGGCGACTGGTTCGCGCGGCTCGGTGTTTGTGAGCTATTCGCACGCGGACAAGAAATGGCTTGCCCGCCTACAGGTCTTTCTCCGGC
>DATJXV010000145.1:0-3811 GCA_035499955.1 Casimicrobiaceae bacterium | reverse complement strand
CGACCAGCACGACCTTGCCGCGCAGGGCCTCCGGCGTCAGGGGCTGCGAGTTGAGCCAGGCGGTGGCGCCGGAGAAGGAAGCAAGCCGGCCTTCGACGGGTAACGAAGCGGCTTGCGTCGTCGTCTGCATGGTGCGCTCCTGCGCGAGCGATTCGATCGGTGGGGCGACCGCGGCCGCGAAGGCCGCAGCGAACAGGAGCGGCGTCGATTTCACGAGGTCATTAGTACGCATCGACGTCGACCACCGCTTGGGCAAAGGCCTGCGGCGCCTCCTGTGGCAGCTTGTGTCCCACGCCGCCGGCGATAAGCCGGTGCGCACCGATCAGGTCGAGCTTGGCGGCAGCGAAGGTCATGGCCGTCACGCTAAGGAGGCCTCGGCGACGAGGGTCGATCGGTCCGAGATTCATTTCGCCCGACGATGCGCTCGCGTTCACGAGATGAGCCTCCTGGAGTCGATGCGACGCAGTCGATTGGATTATGGCATCGGACAAAGGCTCTCGGCAGCGTGGCGAAATCGCGGGCAACGGCTTCGTGCGACGCACGATCGCTCACGCGGTGGCGTGTGATCATTTATGACAGGTGCGCAGCATGACTGACCGCCGCGTCGATCACCCTCCGAAGGCAAGGTCATTTCTGTCCATTCGAGAAACCCTTCGCGTGTCAGGCATTACTCTCGGCGGTCGGAGGCGCTCGACCGGGCACGCTGCGAAAGTCACATCGCGTCGGTGTCATGCGAGACTCGCAAGCTGGCGTTCACGGAGGGCGCGATGACGAGGCATGTCGGCCGATCGACGCTGGCGGCACCATCACGTGTTTCCATTAGGCGCGGCGGCGACGGCGCGGGAGCGCTTGCTCGTCGACGACCTCTATACGGCGGGCCCCGACCCCATCTTCTCGGGCACCGCGGCGTTTCCGAAGGTCGACGTGTGCCTGTTCAATCCCTTCTGCTGCGCCCGGCAGAGCGCCGCGAGCCGATTCGCCGCCTCTCTCGCCGACCTGCGGCGCCTCAACCACCGCATGCACAACAAGCTGCTCATTGCGGACGGCGCGATCGCCGTCATGGGCGGGCGCAAACATCGCCGACGAATGTTTCGCGCGTGGCGCCATGAGCAACTTCGTGGACATGGACATCCTCGTGGTTGGCAGCGTCGTGCCCCCGCTCGCCGGGATCTTCGATACCTACTGGAACAGCCCGCAGGCGTATCCCATCGCCGCCATCGTGGGCGAGCCGCCCGACGTCGAGGAGGCGCGGAATCGCCTCGATCGGCTCGTGGACGAGGGCGACCAGATGCGCGCGGTGGCGGCGCCTCCCATGGACATGCTCGCGCAACACCCGTCGCGCGAGGACCTCGACGGTGCGCGCCTGTCGCTTTCCTGGGGAAGGGCCGTGGCGTTCGCGGACCAACCTGACCTCCGTCGAGATGGCGCAGTCGATGGGCGTGCAGATGAACATCATGGATCAGGTCGCGCTCTCGACGCGGCAGGTCGCCCCCGAGCGCCTGCTCTGACGGAGTTAGGCTCAATCAGTCGCCGGCTCCATCGTGCCCCATCGCGCACGACCGGCGGCCATTTGGAAAAGCCCTGGGAATAACACGGCGGCGTATCCGTTAGCTACGCAAGCACGTTCCGCGATCCTCGTGCCCGAGGGACGGCGTCTTGCCCGGGCGTCGCGGTAAGCTTCCCTACGGATAAGCCGGGCCCTCCGGGTGGATGGGACGCCAGCGTGGTGGATGGAGCGCTTGAACAGACCTGAATTCTCCGATGCGCCCGCGCGCCGGCAAGCGCCGGGGCGGCAGGACGAGGTCGCCCTGGTGAATCGCGTCGCCGTGAACGACACGATGCTCGTCGTCTGGCGCAAAGCCGCGACGTTCAACCGCTGCACCCGGGTCTCGACCTGGATTCTCGACATCGCGGCGCGGCGCCCCCTAGAGGCCCTGCGAGCGGATAGCGGGAGGGCGGCATGAGCGGCAAGGTTCTCCACCTCGACGCCGCCACGCACAAGGTCGTCGACGTCCTCCTGCCGTGGTACGTGAACGGCACGCTCGAGCGTGAGGAGCGTGAGCTGGTCCAGAAGCACCTCGCCCAGTGCGAGCGTTGCCGGCGCGAAGCGGAATGGCTGCGGGAGCTGCAGGCGGCGGCGTCCGTTGCCGCCGCGGCGCCGGGTGCCTCGCCCGCCGTCCAACAACTGCGCAGCCGGCTGATGGCGCCGCGTGCCGCGCCGGGTCTCAAGAGACGGCTGCCGGCCCATTGGCAGCGACTGCAGCCGTGGACGCGGGCGCTGATCGCCGCGCAGCTCGCCGCCATCGTCGTCCTGGGCGCCGTCGTCGTGGCGCGCGAGGAACCGCGCGCGACCTACCGGACGCTCGGCGCGGCCGACTCGCCGGCAGCGACCGGCGCCTCGCTCGTCGTGGTCTTCGACCCGGCGACGACCGAGCTCGACCTGCGAAGTGTGTTGCGCTCCGTGGACGCGAGGATCGTCGGCGGACCGACGCAGACGAACGCGTACCTGCTCGACGTTCCGCCGGAGGCCAGGGAACGGGCGATACGGACCCTGAAGACGGACCGCCGCGTGGTCCTCGTCGAGTCGCTCGCTGCGGGAGGTGCGCGGTGAGTCGGATCCGCGCCGTGCTGTTCGTGCTGCTGTGCGTCGTCTTCGGCACGTGCGCCGCGCAGGAGGGCCAGTCGACGCCTGCCTCGCCCGGACGCCAGGTGCTCGTGATGCTGCACGCCGCCTCGCCGCACTTCCGTCCCGATGCCGCGTACGGCGGCGCCTACGACGCGGCCGTCGGTCGCGCGGCGCAGCTTCGCGTCGCGCAGCGGCTCGCGGGTGAGTACGAGCTGACGATCGTCAGCAGCTGGCCGATGCCGGCCCTCGGCGTCGACTGCTTCGTCATGGAGGCGCACGGCGGCGCCTCGCTCGAGCAGGCCGTTGCGCGTCTGGCGGCCGATCCGCGCGTCGAATCGGCCCAGTCGATGAACGTGTTCTCCGTGCTGGCACACGGCGATCCGCTCTATCGCCTCCAGCCGAGCGCCCGGCTTTGGGACCTCGAGGACGTGCACAAGATGGCCACGGGGAAGCACGTCCGGGTCGCCATCGTCGATACCGGCGTGGAGACCGATCATCCGGACCTGGTCGGGCGCGTCGCGCTTGCGAGCAATCTCGTCGACGGCCGCGTGGACGTCGCCGAGCTTCATGGGACGGCGGTGGCCGGCATCATCGGCGCGCGTGCGGACGACGGCGTGGGGATCGCGGGGATCGCACCCGACTCGACCCTCTTCGCGCTGCGCGCATGCTGGCAGGAGGGGCCCGGAGTGGCCGCCGTTTGCACCACTTTCACGCTCGCCAAGGCGCTCCAGCTCGCGCTCGACGAGCGGGTCGACGTCATCAACCTGAGCGTCGGCGGTCCGCGCGACCGCCTGCTCGAGCGGCTGATCGACGTCGCGTCCTCGCGCGGCGTGATCGTCGTGAGCGCCGCCGATTGGACCGCGGGCAAGATGAGCTTCCCGGCGTCGCATCGCGGAGTGCTTGCCGTTGCCGAGGTTGAAGGGCAGGATGCGTCTTTCACCGCCCTGTTCGCGCCGGGCCGGGACATCCCGGCGCCCGTTCCGGGCAAGCAGTGGGGCTTCGTCTCCGGGTCCTCGTTCGCGGCGGCGCATGTGACCGGCCTCGTGGCATTGTTGCGTGAGCTCGCTCCCAATGTGCAACCCAAGCAGGTACGAGAGGCGCTTGCGCCCAAGACGGCGGCGAACGTCGCCGGCGGGCGGCGGCCCATGGTCGACGCCTGCGCGGCGATCGCGGCGATAGGTGGCG
>DATJXV010000144.1:0-18967 GCA_035499955.1 Casimicrobiaceae bacterium | reverse complement strand
GCTGAATTGAGCTTATATATTTGATTTGGAGTAAGTTTTTGCCGATTCACCGGGGGCGTCCCGACTTGCACGCGCACTTCGATTTGAGTAAAGTCGAACCCTTCCCGCCGAAGGCCGGCGAGGAGGTCGGGTGAGCGTTGGCGGACCACCGCAGCAACCGCTCCGGCCGGGACCGCCAGCTTAAGCGTCGGCGTCTCGGCCTCCGCCACCCGCACTCGATCGGCCAGCGCCCGCGGCAGCATGCGGCGCACGGCGGTGGTCAACCGGGATTCCCGTTGCATCCGTTCATGCCAAGCACCGATGCGGGCATCGGCGGCAAGAATGCGCGACAGGGGTTTCGTCGGATTGGGGTTCGCCATGCCCGGTCGGTGGTCGTGCGCGTGGTGCGAGGGAGGTGCGAGTGAACATCATCCTGGTCGCGGGGGCAAATGCCAGGGCACGGACGATCACCCTGGACGGGCGCCACTGGGCGCTGGGCGGGGCGGCGCTGTTCCTGGTCTTCGTCACCTTCACCTTCGCATTCAATTTCGTCACCCTCAAGTGGGCGGCTGCCACGCAGCACCCATGGCTTGCCGCCATCGTGCTCGCCGACCAGCGGGAGGAGGCGGCGCGCGTCGAGGAGCGGGTCCAGGGGCACCTCAACGCGATGGCGATCCGCCTGGGCGAGCTTCAGGCGCAGATGCTGCGGCTCGAGAACGTCGGCGACCGCCTCGCACACACGGCGGGCTTGTCGCCGCAGGAACTGCCGAGCACGCCCGCCGGCGTCGCGCCCGGCCGCGGCGGCGCGCCGTCCTCGCTGCCGTCACGCAATCTTTCGGTGGGTGAATTCGGCGGGCTCCTCACCGACCTCGGACGCGAGATGGACCTGCGCTCGGACCAGTTCTCGGTCCTCGAGGCGCTGCTCGTGCACGACTCGGCGAACCGCAAGTTCATGCCGACGCTCTACCCCATCCTCGACGGCTGGTACTCGTCGAACTTCGGCTATCGCATCGACCCGTTCACGGGCCAGCAATCGATGCACGAGGGCATCGACTTCCCGGCGGAGACAGGCACGCCGATCGTCGCCGCCGCGAGCGGCAAGGTCATCTTCGCGGACTGGCACCCCGCCTATGGTAAACTGGTCGAGATCGACCACGGCAACGGCCTCGTATCGCGTTACGCGCACACGTCGAGCATGTTCGTGAAGGAAGGCGATCTCGTCGTGCGCGGCCAGAAGATCGCGGCGGTCGGATCCACGGGACGCTCCACCGGCCCGCATCTGCACTTCGAGGTCCGCCTGAACGGAGTTCCCCAGAACCCCGCCAGGTTCCTTTCGCAAGCATCGCTGCAGTGAGGGGCCGCAAGTCCTCGAGGCCCGTCCCGACGTGAAAGTGCGGGTGAGGGATCTGCAAGTCCTCACCCCTTGTTTTTTTGGCGCGGCGGCCGAAAGTAAGGCCGATGCAGGTTCCGCCCGCCCTCACCGGTTTTCCGAATGATCTCCAACATCCTCACCCGCATCTTCGGCAGCCGTAACGAGCGCCTGCTCAAGCAGTACGCCGAGGTGGTGCGCAAGGTCAACGCGCTCGAGCCTGCGGTGGCCGCGCTGTCCGACGACGAACTGCGAGCCAAGACCGCGGAGCTCAAGGCGCGTGTGGCCGACGGCGAGGCGCTCGACGACGTCATGCCGGATGCCTTCGCGGTCGTGCGCGAGGCCGGCAAGCGCACGCTGTCCATGCGCCACTTCGACGTCCAGCTTATCGGCGGCATGGCGCTGCACTACGGCAAGATCGCGGAAATGCGCACGGGCGAGGGCAAGACGCTCGTCGCGACGCTGCCGGCGTACCTCAACGCGCTCAGCGGCAAGGGCGTGCACATCGTCACCGTCAACGACTACCTCGCACAGCGCGACGCCGACTGGATGGGCCGCATCTACAAGTTTCTCGGCATGACGGTCGGCGTCAACCTCTCGCAGATGAGCCACGCCGACAAGCAGGTCGCGTACGGCGCGGACATCACCTACGGCACCAACAACGAGTTCGGTTTCGACTACCTGCGCGACAACATGGTGTTCTCGGTCGGCGAGCGGGTGCAGCGGAGCTTGAACTACGCGATCGTCGACGAAGTGGACTCGATCCTGATCGACGAGGCGCGCACGCCGCTGATCATCTCGGGACAGGCCGACGACAACGTCGAGATGTACTACCGCCTGAACGAGATCGCACCCAAGCTCACGCGCCAGCAGGAAGAGAAAGGGCCGGGCGACTACTGGGTCGACGAGAAGGCGCATCAGGTGCTGCTCTCCGAAGAGGGCCACGAGCGGGTGGAGTCGATCCTCGGCCAGGCCGGGCTCATTCCGCCGGGCTCCGGCCTGTACGACGCGCAGAACATCTCGCTCATGCATCACCTGTACGCGGCGCTGCGCGCACACTCGCTGTATCACCGCGACCAGCACTACGTCGTGCAGAACGGCGAGGTGGTGATCGTCGACGAGTTCACCGGGCGGCTGATGGCGGGGCGGCGCTGGTCCGAGGGCCTGCACCAGGCGGTCGAGGCGAAGGAAGGCGTGCCGATCCAGAAGGAGAACCAGACGCTCGCGTCGATCACCTTCCAGAACTACTTCCGCATGTACGGCAAGCTCGCCGGCATGACCGGCACGGCCGACACCGAAGCCTTCGAGTTCCAGCAGATCTACCACCTCGAGACGGTCGTCATACCCACGCACATGCCGATGGTCCGCAAGGACGAGAACGACCTCGTCTTCCGTACCTTCCAGGAGAAGGTCGACGCCATCATCGGTGACATCAAGGACTGCTACGCACGGGGGCAGCCGGTGCTGGTGGGCACGACGTCCATCGAGAATTCCGAGCTCCTGTCGGGCTACCTCACGAAGGAGAAGCTGCCGCACGAAGTGCTCAACGCGAAGCAGCACGCGCGCGAAGCGGAGATCGTGGCGCAGGCGGGCAAGTCGAAGTCGATCACCATCGCCACCAACATGGCGGGCCGCGGCACCGACATCGTCCTCGGCGGCTCCATCGAGCCGCATATCCTCAAGATCCGCGACGACGAGTCGCTGCTACCGACGGAGAAGGAGCGCGAGATCGGGAAGCTGCGCTCGGAGTGGCAGGCGCGGCACGACGACGTCACCAAGGCGGGCGGCCTTCACATCGTCGGCACCGAGCGGCACGAGTCGCGGCGCATCGACAACCAGCTGCGCGGCCGCTCCGGACGCCAGGGCGACCCCGGCTCCTCGCGCTTCTACCTCTCGCTCGAGGATCCCCTCCTGCGCATCTTCGGCGGCGAGCGTCTCGGCGTCATCATGCAGAAGCTCAAGATGCCCGACGGCGAGCCAATCGAGCATCCCATCGTCAACCGCTCGATCGCCAAGGCGCAGAACCGGGTGGAGTCGCGCAACTTCGACATCCGAAAGCAGCTCCTCGAGTACGACGACGTCGCCAACGACCAGCGCCGGGTGATCTACCAGCAGCGAAACGAGCTGCTGGAAAGCGCCGATGTCGCCGACACCGTGCGCAACATGATCCGCGGCCAGCTCGAGGACACGGTGAAGCTGCACGTGCCGCCGGAGTCGGTGGAGGAGCAGTGGGACGTCCCCGGCCTCACCGCCGCGCTCGCGTCGGAGTACCAGATCAACGCGCCGGTCGCCGACTGGGTGAAGAGCGACAGCGAGATCACGGACGAAGTCGTGCGCGACAAGGTCGTCGCGCTGGCGCTTGCCACCTTGCAGGAGCGCGAATCGCTCTATGGCGCCGAGCTCATGCGCCAGATCGAGCGCAGCCTCATGCTGCAGTTCCTCGACCACCATTGGCGCGAGCACCTGGCGTCGCTCGACCACCTGCGCCAGGGCATCCACCTGCGCGGCTACGCGCAGAAGAACCCGAAGCAGGAGTACAAGCGAGAGGCCTTCGAGCTCTTCTCGGACATGCTCGACCGCATCAAGCAGGACGTGGTGAAACTCGTGCTGACCGTGCAGCTTCGCAATGAGCAGGACGTGC
The DNA here is from genome assembly GCA_035499955.1 of Casimicrobiaceae bacterium. GTDB lineage: Bacteria > Pseudomonadota > Gammaproteobacteria > Burkholderiales > Casimicrobiaceae > VBCG01. The sequence continues at coordinate 14,978 of DATJXV010000144.1, read as the reverse complement.
AGGCGGTCGAGGAGACGGAGAGCGTCTCGAACGTCAAGTACCAGCACGCCGGCTACGAGGAGGCGCTTGCGGGGGCCCCGGAGGGCGGAGACGTCGCGGTCGCTACCGCGCCGCCGTTCACGCGCGCGAGCGAAAAGGTCGGGCGCAATGATCCATGTCCATGCGGCAGCGGCAAGAAATACAAGCACTGCCACGGCAAGTTCTGACCGCCGACTGTGGCTGTCCGCTACACGCCGCCGACGGCTGATTCGCTTCTCCCGGTCCAGGGCATTACGCTCGGCGCCGCCGCGGCCAAGATCAAGAACTGGGACCGCGACGACGTGCTCCTCGTCGTATGCGAACCCGGCACCGTCGCCGCCGGCGTCTTCACGAAAAACCGCTTCTGCGCGGCGCCGGTGACCGTGTGCCGCGAGCATCTCGCGCGCGGGCAAGGTCTGCGCGCGCTCGTCGTGAACGCCGGCAACGCCAACGCGGGCACGGGCGAGTCGGGCGTCGCGGATGCGCATGCGGAATGCGTCGCCGTCGCCCGGCTCATCGAGTGCGCGCCCGAGGAAGTGCTCGTGTACTCGACCGGCGTGATCATGGAACCGCTCCCGGTGGAGCGGGTTCTCACCGCACTGCCCGCTGCGCGCGCGCACGCGCGCGCCGACGGCTGGTTCGCGGCCGCCAACGCGATCATGACCACGGACACGGTGCCGAAGGGCGCGTCGCGGCGGATCGACGTCGGCGGCGTCCCGGTGACGGTCACGGGCATCGCCAAGGGCGCGGGCATGATCCATCCCGACATGGCGACGATGCTCGCCTTCATGGCGACCGACGCGCCCATAGCCGTGCCGCTCCTGCGCGAGATCGTGCGCGAGGTCGCCGACGTCTCGTTCAACGGCGCGACGGTCGACGGCGACACGTCCACGAACGACAGCTTCGTGCTCGCCGCGACGGGCCGTGCCGCGATGAAGCCGATCGCGTCGCGGGACGATGCGCGACTCGCGCCGGTGCGCGAAGCGATCGAAGCCTGCGCGGTCTCGCTCGCCCAGGCCATCGTGCGCGACGGCGAGGGCGCCACCAAGTTCATCGCCATTCGTGTCGAGGGCGGCCGCAACGTCGAGGAGTGCCGCCGCGTGGCCTTCGGCATTGCGCACTCGCCGCTGGTCAAGACCGCGTTCTTTGCCTCCGACCCGAACCTCGGGCGCATCGTCTGCGCGATCGGCAACAACGCCGCGGCGGACGCCGATCCTGCCCGCGTCTCCTTCTGGCTCGACGACGTGCTCGTGGTCGACCGCGGCGGGCGCGCGGCGAGCTACCGCGAGGAGGACGGCCAGCGCGTCATGAAGCAGGACGAGATCGCGGTGCGCGTCGACCTCGGGCGCGGCAAGGTCGCGGCGACCGTGTGGACGTGCGATTTCTCGCACGACTACGTTTCGATCAACGCGGATTACCGGTCCTAGTGAGCCGCGAGCTCGCCGACCTCATCGCGCGCGCCGAAGGCGTGCTCGCGCGGGTCGAATCGCTGCTGCCGCCGCCCGCACCCGATCCGGAGTGGTCGAAGGTCACCGCCGCGCGCTGGCGCAAGCGGTCGGGCCGCGGCTACCTGCAGGCGGTCGCGCATCCCCATGCCATCCGGCTCGACGAGCTCGTCGCGGTCGACCGGCAGAAGCAGACCATAGACCTCAACACGCGCCAGTTCGTCGCCGGGTTGCCCGCCAACAACGTGCTGTTGACGGGCTCGCGCGGCACCGGCAAGTCGTCGCTGGTGAAAGCGATGCTCGTGAAGTATGCCGGCAAGGGCCTGCGCCTCATCGAAGTCGACAAGGCCGATCTCGTCGACCTGCCGGACATCGCCGAGCGGGTCGCGGCGCAGCCGTTCCGCTTCGTGATCTTCTGCGACGACCTCACGTTCGACGCCGGCGAGCCCGGCTACAAGGCGCTCAAGGTGATGCTCGACGGGTCGATCGCCGGCGCGTCGGCCAACGTCGTCGTCTACGCGACGTCGAACCGCCGTCATCTGCTGCCCGAGTATTTCATCGAGAACCTCGAGACGAAGCATGTCGGCGAAGAGGTGCACCCCGGCGAGTCCGTCGAGGAGAAGATCTCGCTGTCGGAGCGCTTCGGCCTCTGGATCTCGTTCTACCCGTTCTCGCAGGAGGACTACCTCGCCGCCGTGGCGGCCTGGCTCGCGCATTTCGGCGTCAAGCCGGCGGGCAGCGCGAAGGAGGGCGAGGCGCGCACGCGCGAGGCGCTGCAATGGGCCCTGCAGCGCGGCTCGCGCAGCGGGCGCGCCGCGTGGCAGTTCGCGAAGAATTACGCGGGCGCCAAAGGGCTGAAGTCGCGCCGCAGCGCCTGATGCCGCTCACCCGCGTTGCCGCGGCCGTGCTGATTCGCCCCGACGGCCGGGTGCTGCTCGCGCAGCGTCCCGCCGGCAAGCCGTACGCGGGCTATTGGGAATTTCCCGGCGGCAAGCTCGAGCCGGGCGAGACGCCCCGCCACGCGCTCGACCGCGAGCTTCACGAGGAGCTCGGCATCATCGTGCGCCGCGCCTCGCCATGGCTCGTCCAGGAGTTCGTCTACCCGCACGCGCACGTCGAGCTCCATTTCTTCCGTGTCTTCGACTGGGAAGGCGAGCTTGCGAGCCGCGACGGACAGGCGTTCGAGTGGCAGGCGCCCGGTCGATACGGCGTGTCGCCGCTGCTGCCCGCGAATACGAAGATTCTCGCCGCGCTCGAGCTATCGCTCCTGTACGGCATCACGTGCGCGGAGGACAGCGACGAGACGGCGTTCCTCGTGCGTGCCGAGCGCGCGCTCGCGGACGGCCTGCGTCTGGTGCAGCTGCGCGACAAGACGTGGCCGCTTCCGCGGCGCATGCGCTTCGCGCGCGCCTTCGTGCCGCTCGCGCATCGGTACGGTGCGCGCGTGCTGTGGAACGGCAGCGCCGGCGAGGCACGCGACGCAGGCTGCGATGGCGTGCACTGGACCGCGGCTGCACTGCGCGAGGCGCGCGAGCGCCCGGCCGGTCTCCTGGCCGCGGCGTCCTGCCACAGCCGCGAGGAGATCACGCGCGCGGGCGAGCTCGGACTCGACTTCGTGGTGCTGGGACCCGTCGCCGCCACGCCCACGCATCCCTTCGCCACGCCCCTCGGGTGGGACGGCTTCGAGCGCGTTGTGATGGGATGCCGCCTGCCGGTATTCGCGCTGGGCGGCCTCGCCGGAGACGACGTCGACGCGGCGATCGATCACGGGGCGCACGGGGTGGCGCTGCGCCGCGGCGCCTGGCTCGCCTAGTTCTCGCCCGGCTCGTCCGGCGCCCCCGTGTCCGCTTCGCCGGGCGCGTCGACGGCGGGAATGCGATAACGCTCCGCAGCCCATTCACCGAGATCGATGAGCCTGCATCGCTCCGAGCAGAAGGGGCGCCACCTCGACGCGGGCGACCACTCGACCGGCGTCCCGCATTGCGGGCAGCTCACCATGCGGATGCCCGTCACGGCGGCCCCACACGCGAAAGCTCGCATAGACGCACGCTCGGGCCGGGCATGTTCGTGCGCACAACCGTGCACGTGGCGTCCACCGGCGCGAGACGAAGCTCCGCGTACACCGAGGCGGCCATCGCGTCGTCGTGCGACAGCGAGTACAGCGGCCCCACGTGCTCGCGTATGGTCTGCTCGGCCCGCTTCGCCAGCATCGTGCGCTCGCCCGGCCGCACGAGGTTGTTGTACGCGCCCACGTATTGCGCGCCCGCGCCGAGATACGGAAGCAGGTAGCCGAACGGTCCGTCCGAGGCGAGCACGACGAGCGCGCCGCGCGGCAGTGCCGGCGCCTTCACGTCGAACCAACGCTCGCCGAACGCGACGTGGCCCCAGTCGGGCCAGCGCGTGGTGCCGACGATCGCGAGCGCGAGGATCGCCACGACCACCGGCAGCGCCCGGCTTCGCACGAGCAGACGCACGAGGCCCACGATCAGAATCCCCGACAGAAGCTCGAGCGTGAGGATGTAACGGTAGATCGAGTACTGCGCCGTCCAGAGCACGAATGCCGCGAGCCAGAAGACGCCGAGGAAGTACCACGGAGCGGCCGCGGCCGTGAGAATGCGCGCGCGCCTCCTCGCGGCGCGCGACGAGACGAACGCGACGAGCGCGACCAGTCCCGCGACCAGCGCGAGGGTGTAGAGCGTCGCGACGCGGGCGTCGCGGTAGTCGATCTCCATCACGAAAAACGACTTCGGCCGGAACATGTCGTAGGGAAGCGAGAGCCAGTCTTCCAGCGTGAAGGGACCGAATGAACGCGCGAGCACGGGCCAGGCATCCCACCACGGCGAGCGGAACCACTCGTTGAGGTAAGGGAACACGGGATTGGCGAAATGGACCCAGAGGGCCGCGAGCCACCAGCCGATCGAGACCGCGGCGCCGAGGGCCGCGCCGGCGGCGAGCCATGCCGCTTCGCGCAATCCGCACAGCAGCGAGCGGAACAGCGGCCGACGCAGCACCAGCGCGATGCACATCGCGACCACGAACGTCGCCGCCGTCAGCTTGAGACCTGCCGCAATGCCGGCCGCGCATCCGGCGGCGAGCAGCGGCGGCGCGGGCAGCGGCCCGCCGCGGCGGGCGACGATCGTGCGCGTGACGAGGAAGATCGCCGCGAGCGCGAGCGCCGCGATGGGCCACTCGTTCATGGTGGTGCCCAGCACGGCCCATCCCACGGCGCCGCTGATGCCGATCGCGAACGCCGCGATGCGCAGCGTCGAGCGCGACGCCGAGTCCGGTCCCGGGAACAGGAGCAGGACGATCTTGCCCAAGAGGAACCCGGCAACCCCCGCGGGCATCGCGAGCACGAACGCAATGAGCCGGGGCGGCCAGTCGTGCGCCGCCATCGCGTAGAAGAGGAGGTCCAGCGTGGGATTGTGGAACGTCTGCAGCTGAGCGGCCACGACGTCGACGTCGAGGAGGCGGCCGTGGACCAGCGCCCAGGGATCGTAGAAGTGGTAGTTCTGCAGATCCCAGTTCGCGTCCTGGCCTTTGGCGAGCGACGCGAGGCCGGCGACGAGCAGGCACAGCGCGAGCAGCCCGGCGTCGACCGCGCGCAGCATCAGCGCAGGGCAAGGTCCACGCGCGTCGCCGCGGCAGGCGACGCGGTCGCGCCTGCCGCGAGCTCCGTGGAGAGCCGCGGCACCGTGATGAACAGGCGCTCGCCTGCGATGCTCCTCGCGACGAGTGCGTCCTTCACGCCCTCCGCCCGCGCGTTGGCGAGGAGGCGAAGCGCGTCGTCGTCCGCTTTGGCGTCGGCCAACAGCATCGCCTCCATCTCCTGCGGCGGGACGTCCTTCAGCATCCCGACGAAGTTGCGCGGGCGATCCTTGATCGAGGACTCGCGGTACGCCGCCTCGAGCCAGCGTGTGCGTTCCTCCGCACCAATGGTGACGAGGTCGACGGAAGGCGGCGCGCTGCCCGCGGTGACGAGCGACTTCATCTTCTCGCGCTTCATCGCCGATTCCACGGACGCGCGGCGCAGCGCCTCGCGGTCCGTGGTGGCATCGGCGCGGCCGCCGATGTCCAGTCGCAGCGCCGGCCGGTCGGCGAGCGCCTTGGCGAGCGTGTCGATGCGCTTCTGCGCGTCTTCTCCTATCGCGGCGCTTCCCGGCGCGAATGGCAGGTTCGAAAGCTCCTCGCCGCGGCCGAACGCCGCCGACAGCAGCGCGAACGGCGCGGTGGCCGCCTTCGCGATGAGGTTCACGATGACGCGAACGATGAGCCCACCCACCGAGAACTGCGGATCGTCGAGCGACCCCGAGATCGGCAGGCTGATGTCGATCACGCCGCGCGTGTCCTTGAGCAGCGCGACGGCCAGCAGCACCGGCAGCTTGGTCGCCGTCGCGCTGTCGATGCGCTGCGGGTTGAACGTGAGCTGGTCGAGGACGAGCCGGTTGTCGGCGGCGAGCTTGCGGTCCTCGATGCGGTAGTGCACGTCGAAGGTGAGCTTGCCCTTCTCGATGCCGTAGCCCGCGTACTTCACCGAGTACGGTGTCAGTGGCGGCAGGTCGACGTCGCGCGCCTTGGCCGTGATATCGAGCGAGAGGTCCTTCGCGAACGGCAGGATGCGGCCGGCGATCTCGACCGGCGCGGCGCGGTCCACGCGCGCGGTGACCGCAACGTCACCAGCCTGCTCGGCGGACATGGTCGTCACGCTGCCGGTGACGTCGGTAAGGTTGGCCGAATAATTCGGACGCACGAACAGGTCGGTGTAGTTCACGTTGCCGCGGACGACCTCGATGCGGCCGATGGTGATGGGCAGCGGCTCGTGCGCGGCCGGTGCTGCGGGCGCGGCGGGTTCAGGCGCTTCGGCCGCGGGCTCGGGCGCGCTGCCCGGCGTCAGGAGCCGGGTCAGGTTGAGCGTCGCGTCGGGGTAGACGATAACCCTCGCGTAGTAGTCCTCGGCGGCGATGCGGCCGATGGCAAGACGGAACGGCTCGGTCGCGACATCGATGCCCTCGAGTGTGAGGCGCGCGAAGCGCGCGAGGTCGGACGCCGTGGGCCTATCGAGCGCGGCGAAGTCCGTGACCACGACATCGCCCTTCCACGCGGCTTTGGCCGGGGCGTTTTCGGCCAGCTCCAGCGCGAACGTCCCCTTGGCGGCCAGCGTGCCGCCGGTGACGGAAACGTTGGCCTGCGATTCCACGTAGGGCCGTACTTTCACGAGGTCGAGGCCCGACACGTCCACGCGCCCGGAAAGCGAGACCGGGTTGGTGGTGAGCGTGCCGTTCCACGCGATGCGCCCGTGCTCGCCGACGCGCGCGCGCAGCGCTACGGTCGATCGTGCATTGCGGGCGTTCGAGTAGTTGGACGCTTCGAGCGAGAGGTCGCGCACCGGTAGCTTGACCGCGGGGTCGGGCACGCGATCCTCGGCGTCGATCGAGACGCCGTCGAGCGTGAGCTTGCCGAGCGTGAGCGCCCACGTGCGTTCGTTGGCCGTGCTCGTCGATGCCGTGGTCTTCATGAGGCGGGCGACGTCGATCGAGCCGTTGCGTTCGCGGACGGCCCGCATCGCGGCCTTGTGGCTCGTAACCTCGGCAATCGTGACGTTGCGCGCCCGCACGTCGACGTCGACGCCGCTCGCGGCAATGCCGGGGAAGCGCCAAAACGGATCCTTGCTGCCGGGATAGGCGAGCGCGAGGTTGGCGATCGTCGCGGTTCCTTGCGTCAGCCGGAAGCCGCCGTCGGGCTCGAGCGCGAAATGGGCTGCCAGGTCGAGCGAGCCTTGCGCAACGTCGACGGCGAGCACGTCCTTGTAATACGGAAAGAGGAGAGCGAGCGAGAACTTCCCGAGTTCGAACGTGCCCGTCGCGGCCGGTGCCAGGGGATCGACGTCCGCTTCTGCCTTGAACGACGCGATGCGGTCGGCGGAGACGAACGAGACCGCGACGCGCGCCTTGGCCCCTTTGTGCGTGGACACGCCGCTCGCCTCGACGGCGACGTCGGCCAGCGACGCGCGGAATCCCGACGTCTCGTCGGTGAGATCGAGCGAGCCGCGGGCCAGGCTCGCCTTGCTTATCGTTACGCTCCACGGCGCAGACGGCGCCTGCGTCGCGGGCGGCTTCGCGGCCGCCTGTTCGAAGAGCGGCGCGGCGATCTCGAACGCGCCATCGGGGAGCCGGCGCAGGTCGAGCTTGGGTCCGTCGAGCGTTGCCGAGTCGATGCGCACGTCCCGGCCGAAGACGTCGATGCGGTCGAGGACCACGGCGATGCGCTCGGCGCCCGCGAGCGGCGTGCCGTCGGGGCGATGGATCGCGAGCCCGTCGATGCGCGCCTCGCCCCGAATCTCGAGCTTGCGCTCCTCCGGCTTGCCGTCGACGAACGCCACCTTGAGGCGCGTCGTGAGCGCGCCGCCGGCAAGATCGAACCGCGGCCGCGCCGGCAGGTACGCGACGTATTGGGGCAAGGCGAGCGCGTCGAGGTCGACGTCGATCGTGGCCTCGCGCCGCGCGGCGAACGGCTCCGTCGTGCCGCCGAGCGCGAAATGCGATCCGTTGAATGCGCCCGACAGCTGCGGCGTGACGTGGATCTCCGTCTCGTAAGGGAGCGAAGAGATGAACGGAATGCCCACCGAGAGGTCGTCGATGCGGTGCTTGCGTCCCGTCGCCGCGTCGTCGAACGCGATCGTGCCGCCTTCGATCTCGATGTTGTTGAGCGAGAACGCAGGCGGTCGTCCCGGCGGCCCCACGAGCGCGGCGTCGATCAGGTCCTGCACGCTGTAGCGGCCGTCGCGCCCCCGCGCGAGCGACACGGTCGGCTTCACGAGCTTGAGGGCATCGAGCACCGGGGCGCGGCGCCACAGCGAAGTCGCCGAAAAATCGGCGACGATCGCGTCGACCGCGAGCAGCGGTGCGTCTCCGTCGCGTGCGGCGACGGCGAGCTTGTGCAGCGTGAACTTGAGCGTAAAGGGATTGAAGTCGACGGCCTCGACCGTCGTTGCCCGGCCCAGGGCCTCGGTCAAGCGGCTTTGCAGCTGCGAGCGCGCGACAGGCGGTACGGCCAGCCACGCGACCGCGATCAGCGCGAGGAGCACGGCCGCCGCGACGGCAAGTCGCACGAGCCAGCGGTGGGCCGGGGAGGATGGGGTGGGCGACTCGGCAGGCATCGGCTTTCGTCCCGGGAAGCGACGCTTGGAGCTCCCCACCCGCGTCACGCTTCGTCGGATGATTCTAAACCAGCGCGAGCCAGCAGCTACAATTCCCGCGATGGTCGCCTGCCCGAACTGCCGCGAGCCGATGACCGCGAAGGCCGAGGACGCCTTCGCTGCCGTACCGCGACCCGTCGAGATCGGCTGCTGCGAGCAGTGCACTGTCCTCTGGTTCGATGCCTTCGGCAGCATCCGCCTCACGCCAAAGGCGGTACTCGAGCTCTTCCAGTACATCGGGCAGGCGGGCAAGGCGCGGCGCACGCTCGCGTCGAGCTTCGCCTGCCCCCGATGCGGCGGGGCGCTCGCGCTGACGCACGACGTGCAGCGCACGACCCACTTCACTTACTGGCGGTGTCCCACCGACCACGGCCAGCTCATCACTTTCAACCAGTTCCTCGCCCAGAAGAACTTCATACGCGAGCCCTCGCCGGGCGAGCTCGCCAAGCTGCGCGAGACGGTGCGCCAGATAACGTGCTCGCAGTGCGGCGCGCCGATCGACCTCGCCACCGACAGCGCCTGCACGCACTGCGGTGCACCGGTCGCGCTGATCGACCCCGAGGGCGTGAGCAGGGCGCTGCACGACCTCTCGGCGAGCCAGGCGGCGATGGCCGGCGATCCTTCGCACGTGCGCGACGCGGTGATCGACGCGCAGCTCGCGGCGCTCCTCGATCGCGAGCGCGAAGGCGCCGGCGACGACCACGATCTGCTTGCCATCGGCGCCGCGGCCGTCGGCGGGCTCATCGGCGCGTGGCTGTCGTCGCGTTCGTAGCGGTATAAGGAAAGCGGCCGATGGCACGCCTGTGCGCCCGCGCGATGGGCGGCAGCGTCGACTACTTCGATCCCGCGGGGCGCAGCGCCGGATTCGCGATTGAGCTGCCGCTTGCGGTGCGCCGCTAGAGGCCGTCAGAGATTACAGAACATCAACTCGAACTCGACGTCGCGGTCGAACACCGCGCCGCGGTCCATGCCGGACACGCCTATGAAGCGGATGTTGAGCGCGTACTTGTTGGCGCTTATCTCCGGCACGCAGTTCAGGTCGCGCGCGAGGGTGAGACGCAGCAGCTGCGCCACCTTGGTCGTGGTGAGCATGAGCTGGAACACGCCGCGGTAGGCGACGTGACGGCTCGCGCGGCCGTTGTCGCGCAGAAGCTTCATGACGATGGCGGAGCCGGCGCGGATCGGCGCGAACGGTTCGATCCATCCGCGCAGGTCGTTGCGGCGCGCGCCGGGCTCCTGGTTGAGCCACCAGTGGTAAGCGGGCAGGTCGAACTCGCATACGCCGCCGGGAATCGCCGTGCGCTGCTTGATCGCCATCAGCCACTCGTTGTCGCGCAGGTGCGCGCCCACCTTGCCCGCCTGCGCGAGCAGCTGCGCGTTGACGGCGTCGATCTGCGCAAGAAGCTCTTCGAGCGTGCGCTGCTCGATCTGCGGGTTCTGCCGCAACGGCCCCAGCATCTGCTTCTGGCGCTCGAGCTCCTGGAGCAGATCGGTCTTCAAATCGGCGCGCGCCGCGACGTCGGTGATCTCGAACAGGGCGAGGAGGGCGGCGTGATGGTCGGGGGCCGCGTCGTGCGAGGCGAAGTGGCTCACGCGCGCGAACAGGTCCTCCAGGCGCATCAGCGTGCGGACGCGCTCGTTCAGCGGATGCTCGTAGCGGATCAAATCGGTCTGGCCCACGCGCGACTGCGCGCCATTGTCCGGGGAAGCGGCGGCGGGTTCAAGGCTCGCGCGCCCGCGCCGCGCATTCGCGGTAGAAGGCATCGAGCCGGGCGACCTGGGGTGGAAGCGACTCGAGCGGGCCGCCGTTGTCGACGATGTCGTCGGCCTGCGCGAGGCGCTCGCGGCGGGTGAGCTGGGTCGCCATGATGGCCCGGACTTCCGAAGCCGGCAGCCCGCTTCGAGCCGTCACCCGGCGCACCTGCTCCTCCTCGGGGCAATCGACGACGAGGACGCGCGAAACGCGCGAGCGCGCGTTGCCGCGCTCGAGGAGCAGCGGCACGACGAGCAGGCCGTAGGGGCCGCGCCACCGCGATATCTGCGACTCCACGCGGGCGAGGATCAGGGGATGCAGCAGGGCCTCCAGCCGCGCGCGCGCCCCTGGGTCCGCGAACACGGTCTGCCGCAGCCATGCCCGGTCGAGGCGGCCGTCGGGCGCCATCGCTCCCGGCCCGAAAGCCTCGACCACCGCGCGATACCCAGCCTCGCCCTTGGCCGTCACGGCGTGCGCGGCCGCGTCGGCGTCGGCCGTCTCGACGCCCAGGGCCTCGAAGGCTCGGGCAACCTCGGTCTTGCCGCTTCCGATGCCGCCGGTGAGGCCCACGACGTAAGGCATCAGTTCGGGAAGTACACCCTGACGATCGGCTGCCCGAAGAAGAGCGCGATCATGCCGGCGATCGCGAGATAGGGCCCGAACGCGAGCGGCACGTTGTGGTCGCGGCCCTTCAGCACGACGAGGCCGATGCCGATGGCGGCGCCGACCACCGAGGAGCCGAGGATGATGAGGGGCAGCATCTTCCAGCCGAGCCAGGCGCCGAGCGCGGCCAGGAGCTTGAAGTCGCCGTAGCCCATGCCTTCCTTGCCGCGGATGAGCCTGAACAGCCAGTAGATGCTCCATAGCACGAGGTAGCCGGCGATCGCGCCGATCACCCCCTCCGCAAGCGGCGCGAACAGGCCGAACACGTTGGCGAGCAGGCCGCCCCACAGCAGCGGCAGGGTGAGGTCGTCGGGCAGCAGTTGCGTGTCGAAGTCGATGAACGTGAGCGCGAGCAGCGCCCACAGGAAGCCGCAGGCCGCGAGGCCGGCCCAGGTCGGGCCGAACTTCGCGATCGCCGCGGCCGCAGCCAGGCCGCCCAGGATCTCGACCAGCGGATAGCGGGCCGAGATGGCCACGCCGCAGGCCGAGCACTTGCCACGCAGCAGCAGCCACGACGCGACCGGGATGTTCTCTCCGGCGGTGATCATGTGGCCGCAGGCGGGACACGCCGAGCGGGGCACGACGAGGTTGTAGCGCGGGCGCTCCTCCGGGGTTTCGCCGCGCAGCTCGGCGCACTGGTCCTGCCAGCCGCGCTCCAGCATCCGCGGCAGGCGGTGGATTACCACGTTGAGGAAGCTGCCGATGCACAGTCCCACGATGGCGGCAAGCATCGTGGCCACCAGCGGATCCAGCGGAAACGGCGACATCAACCCGTGTTCGACGCGCGCGTCCTCATTAGATCACCGCGCCGAGCTTGAAGATGGGCAGGTACATGGCGACGACGAGCCCGCCGATGACGACGCCGAGGAACACGATGATGATCGGCTCGAGCAGGCTCGACAGCGCAGCGACGGCATCGTCGACCTCGCGCTCGAAGAAATCCGCGATCTTGCCCAGCATGTTGTCGAGCGAACCCGACTCCTCGCCGATCTGGGTCATCTGCAGCACCATCGTCGGGAACAGGTTGGTGTTGCCCATCGCGTTGGTGAGGCTCGTGCCGGTGCTCACTTCGGTCTGGATGCGCTTGGTCGCGGCCACGAACACCGCGTTCCCGGATGCGCCGCCCACCGCGTCGAGCGATTCGACCAGCGGCACGCCGGCGGCGAACATCGTCTGCAGCGTGCGCGTCCAGCGCGCGATCGTCGCCTTCTCGATGATGGCACCGACGATGGGGAACTTCAGGATGACCCGGTCGAAGCCGACGCGAAAGGCGTACGACCTGCGATAGAGAACGCCGAATCCGACGATTAGAACAGCGACGCCGATCGCGATGGCCCACCACCAATCGACCACCCAATCGGAGATGCCCATGACGATGAGCGTGGGCGCCGGGAGGTCGGCACCGAAGTTCTTGAACACCTTCTTGAACGACGGAATCACCCACACCATGATGATCCACATGACGATGATCGCCACCACGATCACGGACGTGGGATAGAACAGGGCCGACTTGATCTTGCTCTTGATGGCGAGGATCTTTTCCTTGTAGGTCGCGAGGCGGTCGAGGATCGCGTCGATCGTACCGGAGGCTTCGCCGGCGGCCACGAGGTTGCAGTAGAGATTGTCGAAGTGACCCGGGTGCTCGCGGAACGCCTGCGACATCGAGGAGCCGGCCTCGATCTTGTTCTTGATGTCCATCATGAGCCGCGAGAAGCGGGCGTTGCTGTGCCCGCGCGCCACGATCTCGAAGGCCTGGAGCAGCGGCACGCCGGCCTTGAGCATCGTCGCGAGCTGTCGCGTGAAGAAGGTGATGTCCTTTTCGGTGACCTTGCGCCCGCCGCGGAACGTCTGCCGCCGGATCTTGACGACGCGTATGCCCTGCCGGCGCAGGTTCGTCGTGACGACCGTCTCGGAGGCGGCCCTGCTCTCGCCGCGCACCTGGCGGTTGCTGCGGTCCACCCCTTCCCAGATGAATGTGAATTCCCTGACGTCTCGCCGTTGCGGGGCGGTAGTGGTTGCCGTGGCCATGGTCGGACCTTCCCTCGTGCTTCCTTAGCTCGACGCGTCACTCGTTGGTGATCGCCTCGATCTCCTCGAGCGACGTGATGCCGGACTTGACCTTCAGGAGCCCGGACTGGCGCAGGTCGCGCACGCCTTCCTTCTGCGCCTGCTCCGCGATGTCGAGCGCGTTGCCGTTGCGCATGATCACTTGCCGCATGTCGTCGGTGATCGGCATCACCTGGTAGACGCCGATGCGGCCCTTGTAGCCCGTTCCCTTGCAGTTGTCGCAGCCGACCGGGCCGTAGGGCGTCCACGAGCCGTCCAGGTCCTCCTGCGTGAAGCCGGCGCGCAGCAGGGCTTCGGGCGGAATGTCCTCGGGCTTCTTGCACTGCGGGCACAGCTTGCGACCCAGGCGCTGCGCCGTGATGAGGATCACCGACGAGGCGACGTTGAACGGCGCGACACCCATGTTGAGCATGCGGGTGAGCGTCGTCGGCGCGTCGTTCGTATGCAGCGTGGACAGCACGAGGTGGCCGGTCTGCGCCGCCTTGATCGCGATGTCGGCCGTCTCGAGGTCGCGGATCTCACCCACCATGATGATGTCCGGGTCCTGGCGGAGGAAGGCCTTGAGCGCTGTGGCGAACGTGAGGCCGGCCTTGTCGTTGACGTTGACCTGGTTCACGCCCGGGAGCTGGATTTCGCACGGGTCCTCGGCGGTCGCGATGTTGACGCCGGGCTGGTTCAGGATGTTGAGGCAGGTGTAGAGCGAGACCGTCTTGCCGCTGCCGGTGGGGCCGGTGACGAGAATCATTCCGTACGGCCGCTTGATGGCGAAGAGCAGCGACTCCTGCTGGTCCGGCTCGTAGCCGAGCGCCTCGATGCCGAGCTTCACGCCGGCGGAGTCGAGGATGCGCATCACGATCTTCTCGCCGTAGAGCGTGGGCAGCGTCGACACCCGGAAGTCGATGGTCTTCGCCTTCGACAGCACGAGCTTCATGCGCCCGTCCTGCGGCACGCGCTTTTCCGAGATGTCGAGCTTGCTGATGACCTTGATGCGCGAGGCGACCTTGTCCTTGATCGCGAGTGGAGGCTGCGTGATCTCGCTCAAGATGCCGTCGATGCGGTAGCGAACGCGGAAGTACTTCTCGTACGGCTCGAAGTGGATGTCGGAAGCGCCGATCGCGATGGCGTCGGTCAGGAGCTTCTGGATGTACTTGACGACCGGCGCGTCCTCGACGTCGGCGTCGTCCTCGATGGATGCCGGCGCGGGCCCGCCGTCCTCGAGGCTCAGCTCCATGTCCTCGAGGTTGGAGATGTCCTTGATCGTGGCGCCGGTGGACTCGACCAGGTGCGCGATCGCCTTGCCGAGCTTGTCGTCCTCCACGACGATGGGCTCGGGCACGAGGTTGGTCTTGAAGCGGACCTCCTCGAGGGCCTGCAGGTTGGCGGGGTCGGAGATCGCGACGTAGAGCTTGTTGCTGCGCTTGTACAGCGGCAGCACCCTGCGCGCCTGCGCGATCTTGAGGTCGACGTAGTCCTTGTTGATCTGGTCGAGGTCGAAGCCCGCCAGGTCGAGCAGCGGGGTGCCGAAGGCGCGCGAGGCGAACACGGCGAGCTGCTGCGGGGTCATTCGCTTGCCGAGCAGCACCTGCTCGACGAAGGAGATGTTGGCCGCATGCGCCTGCGTCTGCAGCGTCTCGGCCTCGTACTCCGACATGAGGCCGCTTTGCGCTAGCGCGCGGGCGAGTCCGCTGATGTTGCGGGTGGCGGCGGCGTGGGTGGCCATGAAGCGATAAGCGGCGTCTTTGCGGCGGTCAGGGGCGGTCGGCGTCGAATTGGGTCAAAAGCAAGCTTTGTGCCCACATGCCCGAAATCCGTGCTATTCCATGAGCATAAAAGCTCA
>DATJXV010000143.1:0-48154 GCA_035499955.1 Casimicrobiaceae bacterium | reverse complement strand
GCGGCGACCGCGGCGACGCCTACACCGAAGCCCACCAGCAGGCGCCCGGCGACGAGCACCGCGACGGCGGGCGCCAACGCCTCGACGGCCGCGCCTGCGGCAAAGAGCGCGGCGGCGGCAAACAACGCCTTGCGCCGGCCGAACCTGTCGGCGAGCTCGCCTCCCGCGAGCGAGCCCGCGAGCGCGCCGAGCGTGACCCAGCTCGTCACCACCTCGACCAGCAGTGCCGTGAGCTTGAACTCGCGCTGCACGCCGGAAAGCGCGCCGGAGATCACGCCCTGGTCGTAGCCGAACAGGGCGCCGGCCAGGAGAACCGCCACGAGAACCAGGATCAGCGCCGGCGACCAGCCGCCGGTCTGTGCGTCTTGCGCGGCCATGGAGCCCTCCCTCGTTCTTTGCCGCGCATCATGCCACGGCCGCGCCCCGCGCGCGTCAGCGGGGAAGACGTCGCGTGACGATCTGAGCGTTCGCCGCTCGCTTAACCTGCGCCGACGCGGCCGAAATTGTCGGCCTCAGGAGCGGTGCTCTCCGACGCGGACAATCTTCATGGTATTGGTGCCGCCCGACTTGCCCATCGGCTCTCCGATGGTCAGCACGATGAGATCGCCGTCCCTGACCTGTCCCTTGGCGACGAGCAGCGCCTCCGCCGCGAGAAGCACGGCATCGCGATCGCCGCTCTGCTCGAGGAACAGCGGCTGCACGTTGCGGTACAGCGCCATCTTGCGCTGCGATTCGATCTTGGGCGTGAGCGCGTAGATCGGGCAGCCGCAGTTGTGCCGCGACATCCACAGCGCGGTCGAGCCGGAATCCGTGAGGGATGCGATCGCCTTGACCTTGAGGTGGTAGGCGGTGAACAGCGTCGCCATGGCGATCGACTGGTCGAGGCGCGTGAACGTGCGATCGAGGAAGTCGCGGTCGAGCGCGACGGGATCGGACTTCTCGGCCTCGGCGCAGATCTGCGCCATGTTCTCCACCGTCTCGACCGGGTACTTGCCTGCCGCCGTCTCGGCGGACAGCATGACCGCGTCCGTGCCGTCCAGCACCGCATTGGCGACGTCGGAAACTTCCGCGCGTGTGGGCACCGGCGCGTGGATCATCGACTCCATCATCTGGGTGGCGGTGATGGTGAGCTTGTTGCGCTCGCGCGCGAGATTGATCATGCGCTTCTGCAGGCCCGGCACGACTGCGTTGCCCACCTCCACCGCGAGGTCGCCGCGCGCGACCATGATGCCGTCGCAGGAGTCGATGATCTCGTCGAGGTAGGTGATCGCCTCCGCGCGCTCGATCTTGGCGATCAGGAGCGCGCGCCCGCCCGCGGCCCGCAGGAGCTGGCGCGCCATGTACATGTCTTCCTTGTTCTTCGGGAACGACACCGCGAGGTAGTCGGCTTCGAAGCTCGCGGCCGTCTTCACGTCCTCCATGTCCTTGGCGGTGAGCGCGGGCGCGGTGAGGCCGCCGCCCATGCGGTTGATGCCCTTGTTGTTGGACAGCGTGCCGCCCATCACGACCTTCGTGTAGATGCGCGGCCCCTTGATCGATTCGACGTTGAGTCGGATCAGGCCGTCGTCGAGCAGGAGAACGGCGCCCGGCCCGACGTCGCGCGGCAGCTCCTTGTAGTCGAGCCCGACGCAGGACTCGTCGCCGAGCTCGCACTCGGCGTCGAGGATGAATTCCTGTCCGGGGGTGAGCACGACCTTGCCGCTGGCGAACTTGCCGACGCGTATCTTGGGCCCCTGCAGGTCGGCCATGACCCCGACCTCGCGGCCGAGCTTCTGCGCGCATTCGCGCACGAGCCGCGCGCGTTCGATGTGGTCGGACGCAGCGCCGTGCGAAAAGTTGAGGCGCACGACGTCCACGCCGGCCGCGAGCATCCGCGACATGACGTCGGGCAAGCTGCATGCCGGGCCTAAGGTGGCGACGATCTTGGTGTTGCGCGACACGGTGATGTTCCAGGGCGATGATCCGCCGGGAATGTTACGGCAATTCGGAAGCTCAAGGGAGCGCGGAACCCGCTAGAATCGCGACAAGCCGGCGTGCCAAAGGCCGGCGCAACGCCTACCGGGGAGCATTCCATGCGCATTTTGATTGCGGTCATCGCGCTCGCCGTCGCCGGCTTCGCGAGTGCCTACGACGGACCGGTCGAGAAGAAGACGTTCACGCTGCCGTCGTATACCACCGTGGGTGGCAAGACGCTGAAGGAGGTGAAGGTCGGCTACGAAACCTACGGCAAGCTCAATGCCGCCGGCGACAACGCGATCTTCATACCTCACTTCTTCTCGGGGACGTCGCACGCGGCAGGCAAGTACGCGGCGGCCGACGCCGCGCCCGGCTATTGGGACCCGATCATCGGCTCCGGGAAGCCGATCGACACCGACAAGTACTTCGTCATCAGCGCCGACGCGCTCGCCAATCTCAACACCAAGGATCCGCGCGTCGTGACGACGGGCCCGGCGTCGATCAATCCCGATACCGGCAAGCCTTACGGCATGTCGTTTCCCGTCGTGAGCTATCGTGATACGGTGCGCGTGCACAAGGCGCTCGTCGACTCGCTCGGCGTAAAGAGGTTGCACGCGGTGGCGGGCGCGTCGGGAGGGTCGATCCAGGCGATGGAATGGGCCGCGATGTACCCCGACTTCGTGCGGCGCGTGGTGCACGTGATCGGCCCCGGCTTCGACATCCAGCCTTACGTGATCCAGATGCTCGACGTGTGGACGATGCCGATCATGCTCGATCCCAAGTGGAACGGCGGCGATTACTACGGCCGCGACGAGCCGCTCGACGGCATCGGCCTCGCGCTGATGAACGTGACCATCACGACCCGCGCCCCCGGCTGGGCGCAGAGGGCGTTCGGCTACAAGTGGGCCGACGCCTCCAAGAACCCGGCCGACGCCATGACGAACACGTTTGCGATCGAGGATGCGCTCGACAAGGCGGGCAAGGCGCGCGCGAAGACGACCGATGCCAACTCGTTCATCTACACGAGCAAGGCGAACCAGCTCTATCGCCTCACCGACGATGAAGTGAAGGGCATCAAGGCGAAGATCCTGTTCGTGCCGGCGTCGTCCGACGGCATCTTCCCGCCGGAGCTTTCAACGCTTGCGGCCGAGCGCTTCAGGGCCCAGGGCGGCGCTGCGGAGATCGCGTTGATAGAAGGCGACGGCGGTCACCTCGACGGCGTCTTCAACGTGGCGAAGCAGGGCGATGCGATCCGGATGTTTCTGGCGAAGTAGAGCGGATCGCGGGACGGACGTTCAGTCCGCCGCGCGCGCTTCCAGAACCTCGACCGCGGGCAGCGTCTTGCCTTCGAGGAACTCGAGAAAGGCGCCGCCGCCCGTCGAGATGTAGCCGATCCGGTCCGACAGGCCGTACTTCGCGATCGCCGCGAGCGTATCACCGCCGCCCGCAATCGAAAACGCGCCGCTGGCGGCGATCGCCTCGGCCACCGCCTTGGTCCCGGCGGCGAACGCGTCGAACTCGAATACGCCCACCGGCCCGTTCCACACGATGGTGCCGGCGCGCGCGATGAGCATCCGCAGCGCGGCGACCGACGTCGGGCCGAGGTCGAGGATGAAATCGTCCGGCTCGACGTTCTCGATGGCCTTCAGGACGGGCTTCGCCGTGTTCTTGAACTCCTTGGCGACGACCGCGTCGACGGGGATCGGCACCTTGCCGGGGAACGCGTCCAGTATGGCCTTGGCTTCGCCCACGAGCTCGGTTTCGGCAAGCGAGCTGCCGATGTTGCCGCCGGCGGCCAGGATGAACGTGTTGGCGATGCCGCCGCCGACGATCAGCGAGTCCACTTTCGCGGCGAGCGTGCGCAGGATCGTGAGCTTGGTGGAGACCTTCGAGCCGGCGACGATCGCCACCAGCGGGCGCTTGGGCGAAGCGAGCGCACGCCCCAGCGCGTCGAGCTCGGCCGCGAGCAGCGGACCCGCGCACGCGACCGGCGCGAACTTCGCGATGCCGTGCGTCGTCGCCTCGGCGCGATGCGCGGTCCCGAATGCATCGTTGACGTAGACGTCGGCGAGCTTAGCCATCTTACGCGCGAGGTCCTCGCTGTCCTTCTTCTCACCCTTGTTGACGCGGCAGTTCTCGAGCAGGACGACCTCACCCGACTTGAGCGAATCGTGCCACGCGCCGCCGTCGACCCAGTCGCGCACGAGCGGGACGGGCTTGCCGAGCAGCTCCGACAGCCGCCGCGCGATCGGCGCCAGCGAGTCGTCCGCCTTCCACTCGCCTTCGGTCGGCCGCCCGAGGTGCGAGGTCACCATCACCGCCGCGCCGCGCGCGAGCGCGTCGCGGATCGCCGGCACCGAAGCGCGGATGCGCGTGTCGTCGGTGACGTTGCCCGCGTCATCCTGGGGGACGTTGAGGTCGGAACGGATGAACACGCGCTTGCCGCGCACGTCGACGTCGCTCAGGCGCTTGAATTTGATCACGGCTCTACCCAGCGATGACGCGAGCCATCTCCAGCACCTTGCACGAGTAGCCCCACTCGTTGTCGTACCAGGCGACGACCTTGACGAACGTGTCGTCGAGCGCGATGCCGGCGTCGGCGTCGAACACCGATGTGCGCGACTCGCCGCGGAAATCGGTGGCGACCACCTTGTCCTCGGTGTAGCCCAGCACGCCCTTCATCGGGCCTTCCGCGGCGGCCTTCATCGCCGCGCAGATCTCCTGGTACTTCGCGGGCTTGGCGAGCTCGACGGTGAGGTCGACCACCGACACGTCGGAGGTCGGGACGCGAAACGACATGCCCGTCAGCTTCTTGTTGAGCTCGGGGATGACCTTGCCCACCGCCTTCGCGGCGCCCGTCGACGAGGGAATGATGTTCTCGAGCATGCCGCGGCCGCCTCGCCAGTCCTTGTTCGACGGGCCGTCGACCGTCTTTTGCGTCGCGGTGACCGCGTGCACCGTCGTCATCAGGCCGCGCTTGATGCCCCATGTGTCGTTCAGCACCTTGGCCACCGGCGCGAGGCAATTCGTCGTGCACGAGGCGCAGCTCACGATCTTCTCGCCGGCGTACTTCGCGTGGTTGACGCCGAAGACGAACATCGGCGTGTCGTCCTTCGATGGCGCCGACATGATCACCTTTTTCGCTCCCGCAGCCAGATGCTTTTCGGCCGTCTCCTCGGTGAGGAAGAGCCCCGTCGACTCCACCACGACGTCGGCGCCGACCTCGCCCCATTTGAGCTCGGCAGGATCCTTGAGCGCGGTCAGCCGGATGCGTTTGCCGTTGACGATGAGCGTGCTCCCGTCGACGGCGATGGTGCCCTTGAAGCGGCCGTGCACCGAGTCGTACTGGAGCATGTAGGCGAGGTAATCGGGCTCGAGCAGGTCGTTGATGCCGACCACCTCGATGTCGGGAAAGTCGCGCACCGCCGCGCGGAACACCATGCGGCCGATGCGGCCGAATCCGTTGATGCCCACTTTGATCGCCATTTTCAGCAAGCTCCTGTCGTAGAAAGTTCAATGCACCACGGCGGCCGCGCCGCCGGCTGCGACGAGTGCGGGCAGGTCGTGCCAGCCGTAGCCCGCCTCGACCATGTCCAGGCCGTCCCAGGTGAACGGTTGCTCGACGACGAGCGCAGCACCGAGCCTCTCATAGAACGAGCGCGCCGCCTTGTTGCCGGCGATCACCCACACGATCATGCCGGTGGCGCCGTGCGCCCTCTGCGCGGCGGCCACGGTGGCGACCAGACGCCGGCCGAGCCCCATGCGTTGTGCGTCGCGGACGATGTAGATTCCCGTCAGCTCGGCGTCGAAGCCGACCTTGGCTTCGGGCTTCATCATCCCCGCCGCGAACCCGACGACGCGCCCGTCGGCCTCGGCGACGAAGGTGTTGGTCGTGTTGGGCGCCGCGGTGAGCACCTTGTCCCACAACGCCGTGCTGTCCTCGATTTTCATGGCGTCGAGGTACGCATCCGGAATGAGGCCGCGGTACGTCGCGCGCCACGCGTCCACGCGCACTTGCGCGATCGCCCGCGCATCGGCCGGCTGTGCGAGCCGGATGTGCGGCTCGCTCACGAGGCCACGCCCTTCACTGCCGCCGCGACGCGCTCGACGGTGAAGCCGAAGTACTTGAACAGGACGGGTGCCGGCGCGGACTCGCCGAAAGTGTCGATGCCGACGACCGCGCCGTGCGGCTCGTCGATCGCACCCACGTAGCGATGCCAGTAGCCCGTAACGCCGGCTTCCACTGCGACGCGCGGAATGCTCGCGGGCAGCACCGACGCGCGGTACGCAGGGTCCTGGCGCTCGAACACGCTCGTGCAGGGCACGGACACGACGCGCACCGCGATGCCTTCCTTGGCGAGCGCGTCGCGCGCGCCCATGGCGAGCGCCACTTCGGACCCCGTGGCGATCACCACGGCGCGCTTGGCGCCCGCGCCCGGATCGAAGTCGGCGAGCACGTAGGCGCCGCGCGATATGGCGTCGACGACGGGCTGCGACCGCGCCATGAACGGACAATTCTGGCGCGTGAAGAGCAGGCACGAAGGCCCGTGCCTGCGCTCGATCGCCGCCGCCCACGCCACCGCGGATTCCACCGTGTCGCACGGCCGCCATACGTCCATGCCGGGGATGAGGCGCAGGCTCGCTGCGTGCTCGATCGACTGGTGCGTCGGGCCGTCTTCGCCGAGGCCGATCGAATCGTGCGTGTACACGAAGATCGTGCGCAGCTTCATGAGCGCGGCCATGCGCAGCGCGTTGCGCGCGTAATCGGAGAAGGTGAGGAACGTGCCGACGTAGGGAACGAATCCGCCGTGCAGCGCGAGCCCGTTCGCGATCGCGCTCATTCCGAACTCGCGCACGCCGAAGTTGACGTAATTGCCGGCGATGTCGTTGTCGCCTTCGTGCGCGAGCACTTTGCTGCCCGACCAATTGGTGAACACGGAGCCCGTGAGGTCGGCCGAGCCGCCGATCATCTCGGGGAGGAGCCTGGCGTATGCCTCGATCGCCTGCTGCGACGCTTTGCGCGTGGCAACCGTTTCGCCTTTGGCCGATTGCGCGGCGGCGAACGCGGCGGCGTTCTGCCCGAAATCCGGGGGCAAGTCGCCGGCGATGCGGCGCAGGAACTCGGCGGCGCGATCGGGATACGCCGCGCGGTAGGCCGCGAACTTCGCGTCCCACGAGGATTGCAAGCGCGCGCCACGCTCGCGCGCGCTCCACGCCGCGTAGATCTGCTGCGGAATCTCGAAGGGTGGGGAGTCCCAGTGCAGCGCCGCACGCGTGGCAGCGACTTCCTTTTCCCCCAGCGCCGCGCCGTGCGCCGCTTCGGTGCCGGCCTTGGTGGGGGCGCCCTTGCCGATCGTCGTCTTGCAGCACAAGAGCGATGGCCGGTCCGTCACCGCGTGCGCGGCTGCGATGGCGGCGTCGACCGCCCCGACGTCGTGGCCGTCGATGCCCGCGATCACGTGCCATCCATAGGCCTCGAATCGCTCGCGAGTGTCGTCGGTGAACCAGCCCTGCACGTGGCCGTCGATCGAGATGCCGTTGTCGTCGTAGAAGGCGAGGAGCTTGCCGAGCTTCCACGTGCCCGCCAGCGATGCGGCCTCGTGCGAGATGCCTTCCATCATGCAGCCGTCGCCCATGAAGACATACGTACGGTGATCGACGATCGCGTGGCCGGGCGCGTTGAACTCGTGCGCGAGAATCGCCTCGGCGAGCGCCATCCCCACCGCGTTGGCGAAGCCCTGACCGAGCGGACCCGTCGTCGTCTCCACGCCCGGCGTGACGCCGGTCTCGGGATGCCCGGGCGTCTTCGAATGCAGCTGGCGGAAGTTGCGCAGCTCGGCCACGGGCACGTCGTAGCCCGTCAGATGCAGGAGCGCGTACTGGAGCATCGAGCCGTGGCCGTTCGAAAGCACGAAGCGGTCGCGGTCGGGCCAGTGCGGATCGGCGGGGTTGTGACGCAGATGCCGGTTCCACAGCGCGACCGCGATCTCGGCCATGCCCATCGGCATGCCCGGGTGGCCGGACTTCGCGGCTTCCACGGCGTCCATCGCGAGCGCGCGAATGGCGTTGGCAAGTTCGGCATCGGTGGCGCGGGCAGCCGTGGAGGCGGTCATAGCGGAAGGGTGGAAGCGCGGCTTGAGCGGTTCCCTGCAATCGTGCCGCCTGCAGGGCCGGGTTGAACGAAGCGGCGAATTATCGCTGCGGGCACAATCATTATGCAATAATTCCGCGTTTGCTTCGCGTCGAACGCTTGACGCGCAGTGAAAAGCATTTCCCCCCACGACGAGAACAAGCACGAGGAAGGGCGGATGGAAGGAATCCATCTCCTGGGCGAGTGGTACGACTGCCCGCGCGACACCCCGGAATTCACGCAGGCGAGCCCACTTCGCGACTTGTGCGTCAATGCAGCGCGAAGGGCGGGGCTCACCGTCGTCGGGGAGCGCTTCTTCCAGTTCGAGCCGCAGGGCGTCACCGGCACGGTGCTCCTGGCCGAATCGCACATCGCGATCCACACGTGGCCGGAGGCGGGCTTCGTGACGGTCGACGTGTACGTGTGCAACTTCACGACCGACAACAGCGCGAAGGCCGAGCAGGTGTTCCGCGAGCTGCAGGCGGTGCTGCGTCCCGGCCGCACGCGCTTCCAGGCCATCCGCCGCGGCGGCCGCGATGCCTGAGCGGCCGGAGGACGACGTCCCGCCTGCCGGGTACATCGCGCCAGGCGCGATGACCGAGTTCCTCACTGACGACTGGGGCTTTTTCATCCGCACCGCGCGCCAGTACGAGCGCTTCAGCTCGCCGTATCAGACCGTGGAGGTGCACGACACGGTGCCGTTCGGCAAGCTGTTCCGCCTCGACGGCTGCTTCATGACCTCCGAGCGCGACGAGTTCTTCTATCACGAGAATCTCGTCCATATCGCCGCGGTGACGCATCCGCAGCCCGAGCGCGCCCTCGTCATCGGCGGCGGCGACGGCGGATCGGCCGAGGAGATCCTCAAGCATCCGTCGATCAAGTCCGTCACGCTCGCCGAGATCGACCTCGCGGTGGTCGACATCTCGCGCAAGTATCTTCAGAACGTTCATCACGGCGCGCTCGACGATCCGCGTCTAGCGCTCAAGATCGAGGACGGCTTCGCTTTCGTGCGCAGCTCGACCGAGCAGTACGACTTGATCGTCCTCGATCTCACCGACGCCGGCGGGCCGTCCACGCAGCTCTACACGCAGGAGTTCTATCGCGCGTGCGCGGCGCGCCTGCTGCCGATGGGCGCGCTCACGCTGCACATCGCAAGCCCTGTGGCTCACCCCGAACGCATCCGTTCCACGCTCGCGAACCTGCGCGGCGCGTTCGCCATCGTGTCGCCGTACCTGACCAACGTCCCGCTGTACGGCGGCATGTGGATGATGGCCTGCTGCTCTGCGCAGCTCGATCCGCGCTGGATGACTCCGCGCGACGTCGAACGCCGCATCGCGCAGCGCGGGCTTGCCGACCTCCAGTTCTACAACGGCGATACCCACCGCGCGGCGTTCGCGCTGCCGAACTTCGTGCGCGCGCTCGTCGCCTGAGGCGGCCCGCTGGTCGCCGGCCCGGCGTCGCCGGGCCGCTCGTGTCACCCCGAACCACCCCCTCGCGCGTTAATGGGCGCTACGGGGCCGGGATCGCGCCGGCTTGAACGTGGCGCGACCGGCCCTAAATAGGAACTGCGGAGTCTCGTTTGCCACTCCGGGAAAGCGGTATGGTTGCCACGCACGAGCTTTTCGAAACGATGAAGGGCGCCGATTACGTCGTGATCGACGGCGTGCTCTTCGAGACCGACTACCTTCGCGTGCCCGACGAATTCACGGTCGCGGACGATGTCGTGCTGGAAGCTCGTCACGGCGATACCGAGATCGACCTTACGCGCGGCGAGATAGACGGTGCCGTGGGTCTCGGCGAAGGCGTCTTCCGCCTCAAGAACGGCTCGCTCGTGCGCTTCCTGTCGAGCGCAGTGATCCATTAGGGTACGCATCGCCGGGCCCAAGCCCGCCCTGCAAGCCATCGGCGGGGCTATGATGGCGCCCCATGCCGCCGCGTTCGCGCAAATCCTCCGCTTGCGTGACACTGGTCCTGATCGGCGCCGCCGCGCTCTCCGGCTGCGGCGACGCGCCGGGCGGCCGCCGCGCCTCTTACGCCACGAAGGAAGAATGCCTCGCCGATTGGGGCGATCCCAGGGAGTGCGAGGAGCAGGTGCGAAGCGGAGGCTCCCGCGCCTGGGGCCCGACGTGGGGCACGTGGCACAGCTACAGCAGCGGCCGCAGCGGCGGTTCGATCTTCGGCGGCAGCAGCGGCAGCTCGAGCAGCCATAGCGTCTCGCGCGGGGGATTTGGCTCGCACGGGTCCTCGTCGTCATGATCCGCGAGGACGTCACGCCGCGCCCGAACTGGCGCGCCGACTGCGAGGAGATAGGGTTCACCTATCACTCGATGGACGGCACGTACTGGGACGAGACGCGCTGCTACCGCTTCACTGCCGATGAGATCGACACGCTGGAGGCCGCGGCGGCCGAGCTTCACGCGCGCTGCCTCGATGCCGTCGAGCACATCGTGACGCGCAACCGCTTCGCGCAACTCGCCATTCCCATCGCGTGGCGCGACCGCGTGGCGCGCGCCTGGCGGGCGAAGGAGCTCTCGCTCTTCGGCCGTTTCGATTTTTCGTTCGACGGCAACGGCGCGCCCAAGCTTCTGGAGTACAACGCCGATACGCCCACCGCGCTGCTCGAGGCGTCGGTCGCGCAATGGCGCTGGCTCGAGCAGAAGATCCGCCCGGACCGGCCCGACGCGGACCAGTTCAACTCGCTCCACGAGAAGCTCATCGCGAGCTGGCGTGCGTTCGCCGTCACGTGGTCGGAGGGCACCGCCGTTCACTTCACGTGCGTGGGCGACAGCGAGGAGGACCGCGGCAACCTCGACTACCTGCGCGACGTCGCGACCCAGGGCGGCGTCACGACGCGGTACATCGCCGTGAACGAGATCGGCTGGGACGCGACGGCGGGTGTCTTCGTCGACGACGACGAGGAGGAGATCCGCGTCCTGTGCAAGCTCTACCCGTGGGAGTGGCTCGCGGCCGAGACCTTCGGGCCGTACCTGCTCGGCTCGAGCCTGCGCGTGATCGAGCCGCCGTGGAAGATGCTGCTTTCGAACAAGGGCATCCTGCCGATCCTGTGGGAGCTCTTCCCGGATCATCCGAACCTGCTTCCCGCGTACTTCGAGCCGGGCCGCATCGCCGGCGATTACGTGCGCAAGCCGCTGCTGTCGCGCGAGGGTGCGAACGTCACGATCCACCAGGCGGGCAACACG
The DNA here is from genome assembly GCA_035499955.1 of Casimicrobiaceae bacterium. Lineage (GTDB taxonomy): Bacteria > Pseudomonadota > Gammaproteobacteria > Burkholderiales > Casimicrobiaceae > VBCG01. The sequence continues at coordinate 36,868 of DATJXV010000143.1, read as the reverse complement.
ATCGCCGCAGGCGGTGAGTACGGCGAGGAGGGCTACGTCTACCAAGCCTACGCTCCGATCCCGCGCTTCGGTGACGATTACACGACGATCGGCGCATGGATCGTCGGCGACGAGCCCGCGGGCATCGGCCTGCGCGAGGATGCGAGCCCGATCACGCGCAACACGAGCCGTTTCGTTCCCCACTACTTCCTCTAGAAGCGCACGAAGGTCACCATGACGCTCTCCGAATCGCTCGCCGGGCTTCCCGCCTTTGCTCTCTACTTCTCGCTGTCGATCCTGCTGCTCGCCGTCTTCCTCGGCACGTACCTCGCCGTGACGCCGTACAGCGAGCTCGCGCTGATCCGGCGGGGCAACGTGGCCGCCGCGATCTCGCTTGCCGGAGCGACCCTCGGGTTCGTCCTGCCGCTCGCGCGCGCCGTCACCCAGAGCGTTTCTCCGCTCGATCTCGTGGCATGGGGCATGGTGGCGCTTCTCGTGCAGATCGTCGTGTTCTTCCTCGTGGGCAAGCTGGTGCCACGCTTCGCGCAGGCGATCCGTAACGGGCAGGTCGCGGACGCGACGTTTCTCGCCGGACTGGCCGTAGCCGTGGGATTGCTCAACGCGGCGTCGATGACCCTCTAGTCAACGGGCCTTCCCGGCCCCCGCTTGACGCGGTAATAACATGCGCATATGCTCATATGACCATGAAACAGGCGGCTCGAGCCGGAAGGCGCAAGACCCAGGCGGGCGGCCACGGCAACGACGAGCTCGATCGCGTCTTCGCGGTCGTGGCGCGCTACTTCGGCCTGCTGTCGGAGCCGACAAGGCTGAAGATCCTGCATGCCATCTGCCAGGACGAGCGCAGCGTGACGGCGATCGTCGCCACCACGGGCGCCACGCAGACCAACGTGTCGCGCCACCTGGCGCTCATGCACCAGGCGGGTGTCGTGAGCCGCCGCCGCGACGGCAACTCCGTGTACTACCGCGTCGCCGATCCGGAGTTCGTGGAGGTCTGCCGCAGCGTATGCGTGCACATCGCGAGCCGGATCGAGGATCAGAAGCCGCTTCGCGAGGACCTCTTGCAGTTCGCCGCGCAGCATTAGAGGCGCCAAGAGGCGGCGGCAGGAGAACGCATGTCCCAAGGCCCACCGGACGACCTGTCGCGTCGCGGCCTCCTGCGCCGCGCCGCCGCGCTTTCCGGCGGCGCGCTCGCGCTGGGTGCCGGCCGCCGCGCGCGCGGCGACGACGACCTTTCGAAGAACCTGCCGCCGAACGAGCCGGTGTGGAGCCGCACGCTCGGCGCGCCGATCCTCGCCTCGCCGTACGGCGTGCCGTCCAAGTACGAGGCCGGCGTCAAGCGTCGCGAGAGCCCGGGCCTGACGCGCACGGCGTACTCGTCCGTTGCCTTCACGCCGCTGCAGAGCCTCTTCGGCATCATCACGCCCTCCGGGCTTCACTTCGAGCGTCATCACGCCGGCGTGCCGGACGTCGACCCGCATCAGCACCGCCTGATGATCCACGGCCTCGTGGCCCACCCGCGCCTCTACACGATGGACGATATCGCGCGATTCCCGTCGGTTTCGCGCGTGCACTTCATCGAATGCGGCGCGAACACCGGCATGGAATGGGCCAACGTCGCCGTCCCCACGGTCCAGTACTCGCACGGCATGCTCTCGTGCAGCGAGTGGACCGGCGTGCTCCTGTCGACGTTGCTCGACGAGGTCGGTATCGACCGGCGCAAGGCGAAGTTCGTGCTCGCCGAGGGCGCCGACGGCGCGTCGCTCACGCGGACGATCCCGCTGTCGATGGCACTCGACGACGTCATGGTCTGCTACGGCCAGAACGGCGAGATGCTGCGGCCCGAGCAGGGCTATCCGCTGCGCTTGCTCGTGCCCGGCGTGCAAGGCGTATCGAGCGTGAAGTGGCTGCGCCGTCTCGAGATCGGCGACGCGCCCTGGAACACGCGCGAGGAGTCGCTGCATTACGTCGACCTGATGCCCGGCGGCAAGCACCGCCAATACACCTGGATCCAGGAGGCGAAGAGCGTGATCACGGCGCCGTCGGGCGGGCAGGTGCTGCTCGACAAGGGCTATCACGAAATCACGGGGTTCGCCTGGTCGGGCCGGGGAAAAGTCAAGCGGGTTGACGTATCGACCGACGGCGGGCGCAACTGGCGCACGGCGAAACTGCAGGAGCCCGTGCTCGCGAAGGCGCTTACGCGCTTTCGCATCGACTGGACCTGGGACGGTGGACCCGCTCTGCTGCAGTCGCGCGCGATGGACGATACCGGCTACGTGCAGCCGGCGATCCGGCAGCTGCGCGCCGTCCGCGGCACGCGCTCGATCTATCACAACAACGCGATCCAGACGTGGCGCGTGGACGCGAGCGGCGAAGTGAGCAATGTCCAGGTGCTCTGAGGTTGCGATCCTGTTGTTGCTCGCGGCGCTCCCGGCGGCGGCGGCGCCCCTGAGCTACGGCTTCGGCAAGCCGGCGAGCAGGGAGGAGATCGCCGGCTGGGACATCGACGTGCGGCCCGACGGCGCAGGGCTTCCGAAGGGACGCGGCTCGGTCGCGGAAGGCCAGGCGATCTACGACGAGAAGTGCGCGAGCTGCCACGGCACCTTCGGCGAGTCGAACAGCTATCTCCAGATCGCGGGCGGCGTTGGCTCGCTTGGCACCGACCAGCCGACGCGCACGACCGGCAGCAAGCTCAACTACGCGACCACGCTCTTCGACTACATCAACCGCGCGATGCCGTTCGACGCGCCGAAGTCGCTTGCGCCGAACGAGGTCTACGCGCTCACGGCGTACGTGCTGAACCTCAACGACATCCTGCCTGCCGATGCCGTCGTCGACCAGGACTCGCTGCCGAAGCTCAAGATGCCGAACCGCGACGGCTTCACGACGGCGCACGGCTTCATGACGCGCGACGGCAAGCCGGACACGCACAATACTGCATGCATGACGAATTGCGCGAAGGAGGTCCGTCTTTCCTCCGAGATGCCCGACTACGCGCGCGACCAGTTCGGCAACCTCGCCGAGCAGGGCAGGCGTGTGGGCACCGTGCAGGTCGCTGCGGCGAAGTCCGGTCTCGATCTCGCCAAGGCGTTGGCGTGCACGGCGTGCCACGGGCTGACGGAGAAGATCGTGGGGCCGGGCTTCCGCGAAGTCGCCGCGCGCTATGCGGGCGACGCCGGCGCGGAGTCGAACCTGGTGGCCAAGGTCAAGGCAGGCGGCGCGGGTGCGTGGGGCGCAACCGCCATGCCGCCGCAGGCGCAGCTGAAGGATGCCGATGCCCGGACGCTCGTGCAATGGATCCTCGGTGGGGCGAAATAGGTGCTAAGGGTTACGCCCGGATAGCGGTAGAATTCGACGACTTGAAGGAGCGAGGGCAGCTACCGATGAACAGGGAACGCAGGACAGTGTTGCGAGCGGGCGGCGGGGCGACGCTGCTGTCGCTCGTGGCCGCGGCAGGCTGGCTGCGGCCCTCCGACGCGCTCGCGGCGGACGTGTGGAACAAGGCAGCCTTCGAGACCAACTCGATGGACGCGACGATGAAGGCGCTGGGCGGCGGCACGCCGGCGCAGAGCAGGGACATCGCGTTCTTCTCCACACCCGACATCGCCGAGAACGGCGCCGTCGTGCCGATCGGCATCACGAGCGCGATCCCCAACACGCAGTCGATCGCCATCCTGGTGGAGAAGAATCCCAACATGCTCGCGGCGGTGTTCGACCTTCCGCCGGGCACCGAGCCGTCGCTGTCCACGCGCATCAAGATGGGCCAGACGTCCAACGTGTATGCGTTGGTCAAGGCGGACGGCAAGTATTACGTGGCGTCCAAGGAGATCAAGGTCACGCTCGGCGGGTGTGGGGGATAGGAGGCGCCATGGCAGATCCGATGCGAATCCGCGCCAACGCGGTCGGCGACTCGACCGAGGTGAAGGTGCTCATGAGCCACGAGATGGAGACGGGCCAGCGCAAGGACGCGCAAGGCAAGACCATCCCGGCGTGGTTCATCCAGGAAGTCAGCGTGACGTGGAACGGCAAGACGGTGCTGTCGGCGCAGTGGGGCCCGGCGGTGGCGAAGAACCCGTTCGTGTCGTTCAAGTTCAAGGGCGGCGCCAAGGGCGACAAGATCACGATCACGTGGGTCGACAACCGCGGCGATAAGCGCACCGACGAAGCGACGATCGCGTAAGAACGATCGCGCCGGACCCGACTTCGGAGGAAGCATGAGCAGGTTCCCGCGGGTGGCCGCCCGCATCGCCGTGATGGCATCCACGGCGCTCGTCGCCGCAGCCGCGCTCGCGCAGACGTCCGCGGTCGACGAGATCGCGAAATACCGCGCCGCGCTCCAGGACGGCAACCCCGCCGAGTTGTGGGAAGCGCGGGGGGAGGGACTGTGGAAGGCGCCGCGTGGGCCGGCCAAGGTCTCGCTTGCGAAGTGCGACCTCGGCCTGGGGCCCGGCGTCGTCAAGGGTGCCTACGCCCAGCTGCCGCGCTACTTCCCCGACGCCGACCGCGTGATGGACCTCGAGGCGCGCATCGTATGGTGCATGGTCAAGCAGCAGGGTTACAGCGAGGCCGACGCCACGAAGAACCCGTTCGGCGCCGGTAACGACCGCAAGTCGGACCTGGAAGCGCTCGTCGCCTACGTCGCATCCGAATCGCGCGGCGTCAAGATGAACGTGCCGAGCTCGCACCCGAAGGAAGCGGAGGCCTATCGCTTGGGCGAGAAGATGTTCTTCTATCGCGGCGGCACGCACGACTTCGCGTGCTCGACGTGCCACGGCGAGACGGGCAAGCGAATCCGCCTGCAGGACCTGCCGAACCTCGCCACGAAGGAAGGCGCGCAGAAGGCCTACACGACGTGGCCGGCGTACCGCGTGTCGCAAGGCGAGGTACGCTCGATGGAATGGCGCCTCAACGACTGCTTTCGCCAGCAGCGCTTCCCGGATCTCGAATACACCTCCGACGCGGCGATCGCCCTGACGATGTTCCTCGCGGTGAACGCCAACGGCGCGGCGTTCGACGCGCCCGCGATCAAGCGATAGGGGAAGACGAATGATCAAGGCAATGCTCGCGTGGGCCCTGGTCTGCGCCGCTGTCCCGGCGCTTCTCGGGTGCGCGACCGCACCGTCGGACGCCGAGACGAGCGCCAAGGCGGCGCAAGTGCTGAAGGCCTCGTTCAAGGCGCGCGGCCAGGCCGGGCTCGACCGCCTGGACCAGGACGAGACGCAGAAGCTCTGCACCGAGTACGCCACGAAGGCGCCGCCGAAGGAGGTCGCCGATAAAATCGAGAAGGCGAACCTCGCCACGATCAAGTGGCCGGCGGACGGCAAGTACAGCGGCGACTGGAAGAACGGCGAGCGTATCGCACAGGAGGGCCGCGGCAAGCAGTTCTCCGACGATCCCGCCGGGCCGGTGGGCGGCAACTGCTACGCGTGCCACCAGCTCGCGCCGCAGGAAGTTTCGTTCGGCACCATCGGCCCGTCGCTCTACCAGTTCGGCAAGACGCGCGGCTACACCGAGGAGACGCGCAAGTACGCCTACGGCAAGATCTACAACGCCGATGCATACAGCGCGTGCTCGAACATGCCTCGCTTCGGGCACAAGAGCATCCTCACCGAAGCGCAGATCAAGGACGTCGTTGCGCTGCTGACGGACCCGGACTCGCCCGTCAACAAATGAACCGGCGGGAGTTCGTGGCCGGAGCGGCGGCGGCTGTCGCCGCGGGCCTGCCGCTCTCGCGTGCCCTCGCGCAGGACGGCGCCGCGTTCTACGAGGCCGCGAAGCCGTTCGGCAACGTGAGCGTGCTTCACTTCACGGATTGCCACGCGCAGCTCCTGCCGGTCTACTTCCGCGAGCCGAGCGTCAACCTCGGCGTGGGCGCGGCGGCCGGCCAGCCTCCGCATCTGGTCGGAGAGTTTCTCCTGAAGCGCTTCGGCATCGCGCCCGGCACGCGCGATGCCCATGCGCTCACCTACCTCGACTTCGAGGCCGCGGCGCGCACCTTCGGCGCGATGGGCGGCTTCGCGCACCTCGCGACCCTCGTGCGGCAACTCAAGGCGTCGCGGCCGGGAGCGCTGCTGCTCGACGGCGGCGATACGTGGCAGGGCTCCGCCACGTCGCTATGGACGCGCGGCCAGGACATGATCGACGCGCAGAAGCTCCTGGGTGTCGACGTGATGACGGGACACTGGGAGTTCACTTACGGCGCTGCGCGCGTGCAGGAGGTGGTCGCGAAGGACTTCGCCGGCAAGATCGACTTCGTCGCGCAGAACGTGAAGACCGCCGACTTCGGCGACCCCGTGTTCAAGTCCTACGTGATCCGCGAAGTCAACGGCGTGCCGGTGGCCGTCGTGGGGCAGGCGTTTCCGTACACGCCGATCGCCAATCCGCGCTACTTCGTTGCGCAATGGACCTTCGGCATCCAGGAAGAGGCGCTGCAGAAGGTGGTCGACGAAACGCGCGAGAAAGGCGCGCGCGTCGTGATCCTGCTGTCGCACAACGGGATGGACGTGGATCTCAAGCTCGCCTCGCGCGTGACGGGCATCGACGCGATCCTGGGCGGCCACACGCACGACGCCGTGCCGCAGCCCACACTCGTCGCGAATCGCGGCGGCAGGACGCTCGTCACCAACGCCGGCAGCAACGGCAAGTTCCTCGCCGTGCTCGATTTGGAGGTGAAAGGCGGCAAGATCGCGGATTACCGGTATCGCCTTCTGCCGGTGTTCGCCGCGCTGCTCGCGCCCGATGCGCCGATGTCGGTGCATATCTCGCGGGTGCGCGCTCCGTATGCCGGCAAGCTCGACGAGAAGCTCGCCACGACGGAGGCGCTTCTTTACCGCCGCGGCAACTTCAACGGGACGTTCGATCAGCTCGTCGTCGACGCGCTCATCGCGGAGAAGAACGCGCAGATCGCATTCTCGCCCGGCTTCCGCTGGGGCACGTCGCTGCTCCCGGGGCAGGCGGTGACGATGGATCACCTCATGGACCAGACGGCGATCACGTATCCGTACGTGACCGTCACCGACATGAGTGCTGCGACCATCAAGACGATCCTCGAGGACGTCGCCGACAATCTCTTCAACCCCGACCCGTACTACCAGCAGGGCGGGGACATGGTGCGCGTCGGCGGCCTGCGCTACGCGATCGATCCGAACGCCGCGATGGGCCAGCGCATCACGCGCATGGAGCTCGACGGCAAGCCGCTCGTCCCCGGGAAGACGTACAAGGTCGCGGGCTGGGCGCCGGTGTCGGAGGACGCGAAGGCGGTGGGTGGCGAGCCGATCTGGGACGTATGCGCGCGCTACTTGCGCCTGCAGAAATCGATCGCGCCGCGTCGGCTCGAGATTCCGCTCATCGAGGGGATGGCGGGCAACCCCGGGATGGCGTAAATCAAGTCATTCTGACCCGGGCGAACTTGCGCTTGCCGGCTTGGACGACGACGGTCGTGCCTGCGGCAAACGCGAGCGCCTTGTCGCTCACTGCCTCGCCGTCGACCTTCAAGCCCCGCTGCGCGATGAGGCGAAGCGCCTCCGACGTCGATTCGACGAGCCCCGCCTGCTTTGCGAGCTGCGCGATCGGCGTACCGGCGGCAACCGTCACCTCGGGCATGTCCTGCGGCATCGCGCCGTCGCGGAACCGGGCCTCGAACTCGGCGAGCGCGGCGTCGGCGTCGGCGCGCGAATGGAACCGCGCGACGATCTCCTGCGCTAGCATCACCTTGGCGTCGCGCGGGTTGCGGCCCGCCTCGCACTCGCGCCTGAGCTTCGCGATCTCGTCGAGCGATCGGAACGAGACGAGCTCGTAGTAGCGCCACATGAGGACGTCGGAGATCGACATGATCTTGCCGAACATCGATTGGGGCGGCTCGGTAATGCCGATGTAGTTGCCCTTCGACTTCGACATCTTCTCGACACCGTCCAGGCCCTCGAGCAGCGGCATGGTCAGGATGCACTGCGGCTCCTGCCCGTAGTGGCGCTGCAGCTCGCGCCCGACGAGCAGGTTGAACTTCTGATCGGTGCCGCCGAGCTCGATGTCGGATTTGAGCGCGACCGAGTCGTAGCCCTGCATGAGCGGATAGAGGAACTCGTGCACGGCGATGGGCTGCTGGCCGGCGAAGCGTTTGGCGAAGTCATCGCGCTCGAGCATGCGCGCCACCGTGTACTTCGCGGCGAGCTTGATCATTCCGGCTGCGCCCAGCGGCTCGCTCCACTCCGAGTTGTAGCGGACCTCGGTGCGCGCCGGGTCGAGCACCTTCGACGCCTGCGCGTGGTAGGTCTTAGCGTTGGCCTCGATCTGCTCGCGCGAGAGCGGCGGGCGCATGTCGTTGCGGCCTGACGGATCGCCGATCATGCTGGTGAAGTCCCCGATGAGGAAGATCACCTGATGCCCGAGGTCCTGCATCTGGCGCATCTTGTTCAGCACCACGGTGTGGCCGAGGTGGATGTCCGGCGCCGTGGGGTCCAGGCCCAGCTTGATGCGCAAGGGCTTGCCTCGCGCGAGCTTATGGGCGACCTCGCCTTCCACCAGGAGCTCGTCGCAGCCGCGCTTGAATATCGCGAGCTGGCCCGCGATCGAAGGATCGGGCGCGGGGTCGGTGGCCTGGTTCGCGGACATGACGAGGATTTCGCTGGACGGTTGCGCGAGCTTTGCTAGAATCGCCTCGACTTCGCCGGACTTTGCCCGCCCGTTGCCCTCAAGCAAACCTCCGATTGTAGCGCAAACGCACGTCACGCCCCGCCGTGACGGCGGAGTGCGCACGCGTGCCACGGCCCATCCGTGGCAGTGCGTGGCCCTCGCCGCACTGAGCCTGTCCGCCGTGGCGGCGTTCGGCACGGCCCCCGATACGGTCCTCGACACGATCCCTACCCACCTGGTCGAGCGCGCGCTGCCGCGACCCGCCATCGCGCCGTCCGACGAGGGCGCGACGTACTGGCGCGAGGAGCGCGTGCAGCGCGGCGACACGATCGGCAGTCTGCTCGCGCGCGCCGGTGTCGACGATCCGCGGGCGCTGCAGTTCCTGCGCACCGCTCGCGACGCGCGCCCGATCTATCAGCTCAAGCCCGGCCGCCCCGTGCAGGTCGCGATCGACGAGGAAGGCGACCTCGTCGCGATCAGGTTCCTCACGGGCGCCGGCGATCGTCTCACGGTCGAGCGCGCGGACGACGGCTTCCGCGCGTCGCGCAGCGCGCCTTCCGAGGAGGTGCGCACCACGCTTCGCGCCGGCGAGATCGCCACGTCGCTCTTCAGCGCGGCGGACGCGGCGGGCATTCCCGAGGCCGTGATCGTCGCGCTCGCGGACGTCTTCGCCGGGGAGATCGACTTCTACCACGACGTGCAGCGCGGCGATCGCTTCTCGATCGTCTACGAGGCGCGCTACGTCGAGGGCGAGCCCATGGGCACCGGGCGCATCCTCGCCGCCGAGTTCTTCAACCGCGGTGTTGCGCATCGCGCGTTCTTCTGGCGCGACGAGGACGGCAAGGGCGGCTACTTCAGCGACATCGGCCAGAACTCGCGCAGCGCGTTCCTGCGCTCGCCCGTCGAGTTCTCGCGCGTGTCGTCGGGCTTCACGATGGCGCGCTTCAACCCCTTCCTGCAGCAGTGGCGCGAGCACAAAGGCATCGACTACGCGGCGCCCATGGGCACGCCGGTGCGCGCGACGGCCGACGGCGTGGTCACCTTCGCCGGCGTGCAGAACGGGTACGGCAACGTGATCTTCCTGCAGCACGAGGGCAAGTACTCCACGGTGTACGGCCATCTTTCGCGCTTCGCGGACAATCTCAAATCCGGCGCACGCGTCTCGCAGGGCGACACCATCGGCTTCGTCGGCATGACGGGCTGGGCCACCGGGCCGCACCTGCACTACGAGTTTCGCGTCGCGGGCGAGCCGCGCGATCCCATGTCGGCGGGCCTGCCGACGTCGTCGCCGCTGACGGCCGAGCGGCTGCCGGCGTTCCGGGCCGCGATCGAGCCGCTGGCCGAATCGCTCGCGCTTGCGCGCTCGCTGCCGAGCGCGGCGCTCGCCGCCTCCGACTGAAGCCGGACCCCATTGCCGAGTCGTGAACTCTTCGCCGGCGTGATGTCCGGCACGAGCCTCGACGGCATCGACGCCGTGCTCGCTGATTTCGCGCCGGGGCCGCGCCCTTGTGCCCTCGTGGCGGCCACGCACATCGAGTTCCCGAGCGAGTTGCGGCGCGAGCTCCTCGCGCTGCAGGCGAGCGGCCCGGACGAGATCGTGCGCGCGGCACGCGCGCAGAACGCGCTCGCCGATCTGTATGCGCATGCCTTGCGCAGCGTGTGCGCCGCCGGCGCGGTCGCTGCGCACGACGTCGTCGCGGCGGGCGTGCACGGTCAGACGGTGCGCCACCGCCCGCGCGAGGGCTGGACGCTGCAACTCAACAATCCGGCGCGCGTGGCGGAGAAGGCTTACATGACCGTCGTCGCCGACTTCCGAGCGCGCGATATCGCGGCGGGCGGGCAGGGGGCGCCGCTCGTGCCCGCGTTCCATGCGGCGATGTTCGGCGACGCGCAATGCCATCGCGTAGTCGCCAACGTTGGCGGCATCGCCAATGTCACGAACCTTCCGCCGCGCGGCGCGGTGCGCGGCTTCGACACCGGCCCGGGCAACGTGCTGCTCGACCTGTGGCACGCGCGGCATCGCGGCGGGCCGTTCGATGCCGGCGGCGCGTTCGCCGGCTCCGGCCGCGCGGATGCGAGGCTGCTCGCGGCGTTGCTTGGCGAACCCTTCTTCGCCGCGACCCCGCCGAAGAGCACCGGGCGCGACCTCTTCAACGCCGCGTGGCTCGACCGGGCGCTCGCCGCCGCGCAGTGGAATGGCCGCGCCGAGGACGTGCAGGCCACGCTTGCCGCGCTCACGGCGCGCTCGCTTGCACAGGCCGTGCGCACGCACTGCGCGGGCGCGCAAGAGGTCCTCGCATGCGGCGGAGGCGTCAGGAACACGGATCTGATGCGCAGGCTCGGCGCGGAGCTTTCGGGCGTCACGGTCGCCACGACCGACACGCTCGGTGTCGCGAGCGATCACGTCGAGGCGCTCGCTTTCGCGTGGCTCGCGCGCGAAGCGGTCGCCGGGCGTCCCGGCAACCTGCCGGCGGTCACCGGGGCGAGCGGTCCGCGTGTGCTGGGGGCGGTGTATCCGCGATAGCAACGTGAGTCCCGCCGAACAGCGGCTTCTGCGCCTATTGCGGCTTGATTGGCTGGCCTCGCCCGACGTTGAGGATGACCCGGGGCCGATCGCGGATTGGGGTGTCATCGTCGAGCGCGCGCTCCACCACGGCGTTGCACCGTTGCTCTGCCGCAGATTGATCCGCCGTCCGCCTCCCGATGCACCGAGCGACGTCATCGCGGCGGCTGCCGTTTATCTGGAAAGCGTCGAGAAGCAAGGTGCCGCACGGCTTGCGCAGTTGATCGAAGTCCTCGCCGCACTCGAACGGGACGGCGTCGAAGCCTTGCCCTTCAAGGGGCCCGTGCTTGGAGTTGCGGCGCATGCGAGCGCTACCCTGCGCGAGAGCCGCGACCTCGACGTGCTCGTGAGGCGCCAGGACATGGCCGCCGCCGTGGCGTCGCTTCGCCGCCTGGGTTATCGCCCGGAAGAGGAATTCAATCGACGCATCACCGAGGCGTGCTACGACAGCTACGGCCAGGAGATTCTGTTCGCGCCAGGTCGCCTTCCCGTCGAGCCGCATTGGACCTTTACGCCGCGAGGGCTTGCCGCGGAGATCGACATGGAAGGCATCTGGTCCCGGGCCTGCCCGATCGAACTTGCGGGGCGACAGGTGAGATCGCTTTCGCGTGAGGACACGCTCTTCGTCGCGTGTCTGCATGGCAGCAAGGAGAAGTGGTGGCGCCTGCTGTGGGTGGCCGACGTCGCGGCCTTCCTTTGCCGCCACCCGGCGATCGATTGGACGACGGTTGCGAGCAGGGCCGAGTCGCACGGACTTCGTCGCATGTGGCTCCTTGGACTGGCGCTTGCGCGGGAGCTCTTCGGGGCCGAAATTCCGCCGTCCCTCACTTCGTCGATCGATCGGGACGCAGCCTGCGGCGACCTCCTTCGCGCGAGCCTCCACAACCTCTTCGCCGCGAGTGTGGACGTGGGCTCCGTGCATTGGATATCTCGCTATCACCTTCGTGCGCGCGAGCGCTATTCGGACCGCGTTCGCTACGTGCTGCGTTCCCTCGCGACTCCGCAGGCGGAGCACTATCGCATGATAAGCTTGCCGCCCGCTCTCACCCCCGCGTACTCTGCAGTGAAGATCCTGCACGACTATGCCGCGAAGCCGCTTTGGATCGCATTCAGGCGGATCGCCGGTCGCAACGGCGATTCCGAGGTGCCGGGAAGCTCTGCATGAGCGAGGACAACGCGCCCGCCCCAGGCGTGCATCTGTTCTATCTTGACGATGCAGGCGTGCTGTTCTCCGAGAGGCGTCAGGAGTTACACCTTCTCAACGAGACCGCGACGCTCATCTTCAGCCTGCTCGAGGAAGGTCACGATGAGGTCTCCGCTGCGCGAGAGCTGCAGGCGCTGACGGGCATCGACGCGCCGACAAGCGCGGCGCATGTCGCGACGGCACTGCGGGAATGGCGCTCGAAGGGATTGCTGGGCCGGTCCGCTGCGCCGCGCGTCGAAGCGTCGCCGGCCGCAGGGCCGGCTTTCGACGCGCCCTGGGCGCCTTCGCAGGTTGTCGGCGAGCGCACCTACAAGCTTCTCGATACGCCGTTCAGGATTCGCTTCACTAGCGCGGAGCAGATCGAAGTCGTGCATCCGATTGTCGAGCACCTCGAGCTCCCGGAGCCGGCGCCCGAAGCAATCACGATCGACGTCGTGGGGCGCGACGGCCGGCAGCTCGTGTACCGGGATCGCGAGCCTTTCGCCGAGTGCAAGGAGCTCTGCGAGCTCGCCCCGTTCGTCAAGGCGCTCTTCTGGCAATCGGCGGTCAACCGGCACGACTACTTCCTCGACATCCACGCCGGCGTGGTCGGCGACGATCGTAGGTGCATCCTGCTGCCGGCAGCGGCAGGGAGCGGGAAGTCGACGCTGACGGCGGCGCTGGTTCACGACGGATTTGCGTACTACTCGGACGAGGTTGCGCTGCTGGAGGAGAACACGCTCGCCGTCTACCCGGTCCCTCTCGCAATCTGCGTGAAGGTCGCGGGTCTTTCGGCGTTGGTGGAGCGCTTTCCCGTCCTGCATAAGCTCCCAGTGCATCGACGTATCGATGGCAAGGATGTCATCTACATGGCGCCGCCGGCAGGTGCGCTCCCGTCCGGGACTCATCCGCGTCCGGTGGTCGGAGTCGTGTTTCCGCGCTATTCGCGGGATGCGCTCACCTCGATCGAGCCCTTGTCCGCGGCCGAGGCGCTCAAGTGCCTGCTCGAAGAGTGCCTTGTGATTCCTAAGGGACTCGCGGCGGGGACGGTGCAGGCGCTGATTCGCTGGATCTTGCGGATACCGTGTTATCGCCTCACGTTCGGCTCGACGGACGAAGCGGTTGCGGCCGTGAAGGGCGTCTTCAGGCAGGGCACGAGTTCCGGCTAGCTGTCGGTAATTCTTACAGCCCCTTCCGGCGTAGAGCGGCCAAGGGCTTGCAACTCTCTGATTCGTATGCGTCAAACGTCGACCCTAAGGGATGGCATCAGGTGTGCTTGGAGTGTTTGCCATTTCATTGCACAGGGGGTTGGCGATGACTGAAGATACGAGGCCCTTGATCCAGGCCGACGGAGTTAGCGGACCTGCGGCACGGCGCAGGTTCCTGCGCACAAGCGGCCGCGTGGCCGTCGCGGCGCCGGCGGTGGTGTTGCTGCTCGCGGCTTCGCAGCGCAATGCGAGCGCGCAGACGCCTTATCAGACGCCTCCGGCTAATCCGCCAGGGGTGCCGGATTAACGTCGTCGGCTCGGGTCGACGATGCGGGTGCGCGTGCGCCATCGGCCTGCGCGCGGCCGCGACCAGGGGCAGGGGGGAGTGAATCGTGAGCGAAGAAACCAAAGTTGGCGCGCAACGCGCTGAGGAAATAAGCGGGCCGACCGCGCGTCGCAGGTTCCTGCGTACGAGCGGCCGCGTGGCCGTGGCGGCGCCGGCGGTGGTGTTGCTGCTCGCAGCGTCGCAACGCAACGCGAGCGCGAATAGCCCTTACCACCACTCATACTAGCCAGGGGTGGCCGGCAACCTGCCGGCGGTTACCGGGACGAGCGGTCCGCGGGTCCTCGGGGTGGTGCACCCGAGGACGACGCTTGCAAATTCGTGCAAGTGCGCGCCGACGTCCGGCGCATCCAGTGCCGCCGACCCGCGCTAAGCGCCTGTCCCAGTTAGGAATGCTGCGCTGGCACGGCTGATGCGTACGAGTACGCATGCGAGAAGCCGACCAAATCGAACGCGATACGACCGACGGGCCGCGACCGCAATTCGCGAGCGCGGAGGAAATCGCGCTTGCCGAGCGCTTGCGTAAAGCGATCGAGGATCGCTACCTGCGGCAGAAAGCGAAAACGGCCGCGACTCGCGACGAGCCGCAGCCGTATCGAAACGCGGCGTAGCTGCGACGCCGCGACTGTCCAGCGCCTAGACGGAGAAGCTCGATCCGCACCCACACGTGGTGGTCGCGTTCGGATTCTTGATCACGAACTGCGCGCCTTCGAGGCCTTCCTGGTAGTCGATCTCGGCGCCCACGAGATATTGATAGCTCATGGGATCGATGAGCAGCGTCACGCCGTCCTTCTCCATCGCCGTGTCGTCCTCGTTCGTCACCTCGTCGAACGTGAAGCCGTACTGGAAGCCCGAGCATCCGCCGCCCGACACGAACACGCGCAGTTTCAGTTCGGGGTTGCCTTCCTCTTCGATCAAGTTCTTGACCTTGGCCGCCGCGGCGTCGGTGAACACGAGCGGGGCGGGCATTTCGTTCATTGCGTTCATCGTCGACTCCGTGCGCGGAAGAATCTCCGCTCATCATCCTCTCGTCGGCCGGTGCGAGTAAAGCCTACTCCGCGCCGACCCGTTTCAATTCGACCACGCTCGCGCTACCCGGTTCGGCGTGGTTCAAGCGTCCTTGGACAACCGCGCCCAGATGCATCTCGAGCGTCCGGTAGGAAATGTCTCCGGCCACGCGCGCCTTCGCCTGCAGCTCCAGGAAGTCATCGGCGGCGATAGGGCCATTCACCGTCCCGTTCACCACGACGTGCGATACCTTGATCTCGCCGTCGATGCGCGCCTGTTCGCTCACCACCAGCGTGCCGGACTCGCCGTTGGCGGTGGTGACGTTGCCGTGCACCACCCCGTCGACGCGCAACCCGCCGCTGAAGGTCACGTCGCCCTGAACGGTCGTCCCTGCGCCGATCAGGCAATCGATTCGCTTTTGCGGAGGAGCGTGCTTCTTACGATCGAACATGGTGGCCCCCTAGCCCAGGCTCAAGTTGCGCGTCGCGCGCGGCAAGCTCTGACCCGTTTCGTATGCGCGTACCGCCACGGCCACCAACCGGGACCCGTGCGGGACGCGGAACCTTCCCTCAACCCGCTGATAATACTTGAATTTGAGGCTAAGCGCCGGCCCGGCGTCCGGGTCGTCCTCCGGGATCTGGAGGATCCTCTGCCCGGCCGGGTCAGCAGTTCCGGGGCCCCCGGCCAGGGTAGCGCGCAGCACGACATTGCCCAGGAACTCGTCCTTGGGGCTGCCGCCACGCACCACGAGGACGCTGTAGCGCCAGGTGTCCTCGCCGTCCGGCTCGACGTCCAGCCGCTGGATCTGCAGGCCGACGGTCTTGCTCGAATCGGAGACGAGCTTCTGCAGGAAGGCGAGCTCCTCCTTGATCTGCGCGTTTTCGCCCGTCATCTCGATGACCTGGCGGCTCAGCGCCTCCTGCTTGCCACTCGCCATCGCGAGCTCGGATTCGAGCGTGCTGTTGCGCGCCCGCAGCTCCCCCGCCTCGGTGCGGTAGCGCGCGGCTTCGGCCTCGAGCTGCGCGATCCGCGTCTCGACCTCCTTCCGGTTGAAACCGCCGAAGATCTGCCCGAAGTCGAATCCCCACCACCACATGCCGCCGATGATGGCGAGCAGCACGACGAGCAGCGTGCCGCGGCCCCACCAAGGTAGGTGCGTGCGGACCGCCATGCGCGGGGCGGAGATGCCGAAGTTCTGGCGCACCTTGCGCCACCAGAGAGGCATCGCTAACCAGCCCTCTAAGGCAGAACGGGCGCCGCCGTGAGACCGGACGTTTCGGGCAGCCCGAACATGAGGTTCATGTTCTGCACCGCCTGCCCCGCGGCGCCCTTGACGAGGTTGTCCTCGACCACGATCACCGTGAGCATGTCGCCGTTGCCTGGACGGTGCACCGCGATGCGCGCGACGTTCGACGCGCGCACGCTGCGCGTGTCGGGCGTGGATCCCGGCGGCATGACGTCGACGAACGGCTCGCCGGCATAGCGATTCTCGAAGAGCGCCTGCACGTCCACGCCGGGCTTGGTGAGCCTCGCGTAGAGCGTGGCGTGGATGCCGCGGATCATGGGCAGCAGGTGCGGAGTGAAGACGAGCTCGACCGGCGTCCGGCTGCGGCTTTGTAGTTCCTGCACCGTCTCCGGATGATGGCGATGGCCCGCCACGCCGTACGCCTTGAAGTTGTCCGAGGCTTCGGCGAGGAGCAGCCCGATCTCGGCCTTGCGCCCGGCGCCGGACGCGCCCGACTTGCAGTCGGCGATGAGGTGCTCGCTGTCGACGATGCCTTCCTCGAGCAGCGGGATCAGGCCCAATTGCATCGCCGTGGGATAGCACCCCGGGTTGCCGACGATGCGCGCCTTCCTGATCTCTTCGCGGTGGAATTCCGGCAGGCCGTACACCGACTCCGCGAGCAGGTCGGGGCACGCGTGCGCGAGCTTGTACCACTTCTCGAAGAGCGTCACGTCGCGGATGCGGAAGTCGGCGGCGAGGTCGATGATCCTCACCCCCGCGCCCACGAGCCCGCGTGCCTGCGCCATCGCCACGCCATGCGGTGTCGCGAAGAACACGACGTCGCACGACTTCAAGTCCGTGGCGTCGGGCGCGGTGAACGCGAGCTTGTCGTACTTGCCGCGCAGGCTCGCGAACATGTCGACGACACGCGTTCCCGCTTCGCCGCGCGACGTGATGGCCCGGACGTCGGCGTCGGGGTGCGACGCCAGGATCCTGAGGAGCTCGACGCCGGTGTAGCCGGTGCCGCCGACGATGCCGATCTTGACCATTGTGTGACCTCGTATCGGTTAGGGGATTTTAGCGCATACAAAAACTAAGGCCGCCAACTTCGGCGGCCTTCGCGGACTCGGCAGCGGTGGGAATCAGCGCTTCGAGAATTGCTTGCGGCGGCGCGCCTTGTGCAGGCCGACCTTCTTTCGCTCGACTTCTCGTGCGTCGCGCGTGACGAGGCCCGCCTTGGACAGCGTCGGCTTGAGTTGCGCGTCGTAGTCGATGAGGGCGCGTGTAATGCCGTGGCGCACTGCGCCCGCCTGGCCGGACTCGCCGCCGCCGATCACGTTGACCATGATGTCGAACGTCGCCGTGTGGTTGGTCAGCACGAGCGGCTGGCGCACGACCATGCGTCCGGTCTCGCGGGTGAAGAACTCGTCGACGGGCTTCTCGTTCACGACGAACTTGCCCGTGCCCTGCTTGATGAACACGCGTGCCACCGAAGTCTTGCGGCGGCCCGTGCCGTAGTAGTAGTTGCCGATCATCGGTTCGTTTGACGCTTATTTAACGGGCTGGAGAGTTTTGGGTTGCTGTGCCGAATGCGGGTGCGCCGGCCCGGCGTAGTACTTGAGCTTCTTCAGCATCGCGTAGCCGAGCGGCCCCTTGGGCAGCATGCCGCGCACCGCCTTCTCGAGCGCGCGGCCCGGGAAGCGCGCCTGCATCTTGGCGAAGCTCGTGGTCGAGATCCCGCCCGGGTAGCCCGAGTGGCGGTGATAGAGCTTGTCGTCGGCCTTGTTGCCGGTCACGCGCAGCTTGTCGACGTTGGTGACGACGATGAAGTCGCCGGTGTCCATGTGCGGCGTGTAGATGGCTTTGTGCTTGCCGCGCAAGCGAAGCGCGATCTGGCTCGCGAGGCGGCCCAGCACCTGGTCGGTGGCGTCGACCACGTACCAGTCGCGCGTGATATCGGCCGGCTTGGCGGAAAAGGTCTTCATGGCGCTCGAATTCTTCTTGAAAGGGGCTCGGAGGGCTCGAAACGGCCTGCCAAAGGCCTCGGGTACCCTCGTTTCAGCAAAGTCTTACATTGTACTATTCGGCGCCGCTTCCGGTCAATGCAGGCCACCTCCGCCCGATCCACGGCGCGCCTCGCGCGCAAGGCAGCCCGCGAGGTAAAAAAAGGCGCGGTCTTTTAAGGGACCGCGCCTGTCAGGATTCCACCATAGGAGGAGAATGGAGGAATGGGTCTGCGGTGCCGAAGGAGGAGTACGGCGAGCCGCAGACGGTTATGATCGTCGCATATTGCGGCGCACCAAGCAAGATTTTGCGCGATGCAGCATGTCATCCCGGCCGCGCTGTTGCAAAAAACCTGATGTGAGCGATTACTCACCTATAAGCTGTTCATTTGATTGGCTATGAAGACGCGTGTGAAATGGATCGATGGGGTGAGCTTCGTGGGCGAAGCGGGCAGCGGGCACGGCGTCGTGATCGACGGGGCGGCCGAGAACGGCGGCCGGAACATCGGCATGCGCCCGATGGAGACGCTGCTCACCGGCGCCGCCGCGTGCACGGCGTTCGACGTCGTGGCGATCCTCAAGAAGGGGCGCCACGACGTTTCCGACCTCGTCGTGACGGTGGAGGCGGAGCGGGCGCCCACGACGCCCCGTGTCTTCACGGCCCTGCATTACGTCTACACAGTGGCCGGCCATGGGCTCGACCGCAAGCAGGTCGAACGGGCGGTCAAGCTGTCCAAGGAAAAGTACTGCTCGGCGACGATCATGCTGGGCAAGACCGCCACCATCACCTACGACATCGTCGTGGTGGAGGGCGACCGCGTGCCCGATCCCGCCCCGGCCTGAGCTACATCTTCGGCGCGCCGGCGGCCGGCTTCTCCGGCGCGGGCGCCGGGTGCGGCGCGTCGAGGGACGAGGCCGGTGTCTGCTGCGGCAGCAGGATGCCCCGCACGGTGACGCGGGTCGTGGCTTCGACCCGCTTGCCGGCGGCGTCCTTGAAGGTGAGCGTCAGCGGAACGGGGTCGCCATTGGCGAGATCTCGTTCGACACCGACCAGGCGAAGGTGATCGCCCCGGTAGGCGAGCCGCGTGGTCTTGCCTGCCGGCACGGGAATCGACTTCACGACCCGCTCGGTCGACTCGTCGCCGATCGTCCCCACGCGCACGATGACGACCTCGCGCGCGACGGGCGTGCTCGCGCCGACGAGCTCGAGCGTCGTGTCGCTCGCGATGTCGACGTACACGCGCGCGGCCTCGGCCTGCGCGGGCGCGGGCCGCATCCACGCGGTCGACAGCGTCACGCCGGCCGCGTGCGCGGACGGATGCGCGGCGAGTGCCGCGAGCAGGAGCCAGGCGAGCACTGCGCGCTTCATCACTTCGGATGATTGAGCAGGCGGACGAGGCTCGATGTGTCCCAGCGCCCGCCGCCGCGCGCCTGCACATGCGCGTAGAGCTGGTCCACGACCGCGGTCACCGGCAGCATCGCGCCGTTGCGGCGCGCCTCGGCGAGGCAGATCGCGAGATCCTTGCGCATCCAGTCGACCGCGAAACCGAAGTCGAACTTGTCGGCCACCATCGTCTTGCCGCGGTTCTCCATCTGCCACGATTGCGCCGCGCCCTTGGAGATCACGTCGAGCACGAGCAGCGGGTCGAGGCCGGCGCGCATCGCGAAGTGAATGCCTTCGGAGAGGCCTTCCACGAGTCCCGCGATGCAGATCTGGTTGACCATCTTCGTGAGTTGTCCCGCGCCGGGGCCGCCCATCAGCGTCACCGCGCGCGCGTACGTGGCGAGCACGCTCTCGGCGCCCGCATACGCAGCCTGCTCGCCGCCGACCATGATCGTGAGCTTGCCGTTCTCCGCGCCCGCTTGCCCGCCCGACACGGGCGCGTCGAGAAACGACACGCCCTTTGCCTTGGCGGCCGCGAAGACCTCGCGCGCGACTTCCGCAGATGCGGTCGTGTGATCGACGAGCGTCGCGCCCGGCGCCATCCCCGCGAGCGCGCCGGAGGGACCGTTCGCCACGGCGCGCACGTCGTCGTCGTTGCCCACGCACATCATGACGATCTGCGCGCCGGCCGCCGCCGCCGCGGGTGTCGCAGCGCTGCGCCCGCCGTGCGCGGCGACCCATTGCTCCGCCTTGGCGCCGCTGCGGTTGTACACGGTCACGTCGTGGCCGGCGCGGGCCAGGTGTCCGGCCATCGGATAGCCCATGACGCCCAGGCCCAGAAACGCAAGCTTCATCGATGTCTCTCCTTCGCGTGTGCGACGCGCGTTACACCTTGGGCAGCGACGCGCGCGCTGCCGCCGCGGCGGCCCGCACCTGCGAAGGCGCGGTGCCCCCGGGATGGTCCCGGCTCGCGACCGAGCCTTCCAGCGTCAGGACGGCGTGAATGTCGTCGCCCACCAGCGGCGAAAACTGACGTAACTCGGCCACCGGCAGCGCCGCGAGGTCTACGCCTTTCGCCTCGGCATGGCGCACGGCCCGCGCCACCGCCTCGTGGGCGTCCCGGAAAGGTGCACCGCGGCGCACGAGGTAGTCGGCAAGGTCGGTCGCCGTGGCGAATCCCTCGTCCGCCGCCGCGCGCATCCGCTCGCCGTTCGCGGTGATGCCCGTGGCCACGAGGTCGGTCATGATCGCGAGCGTGTCGGCGAGCGTGTCGACCGTGTCGAACAGCGGCTCCTTGTCTTCCTGGTTGTCCTTGTTGTACGCGAGCGGCTGGGCCTTCATCAGCACGAGCAGCGACACGAGGTGGCCGATCACACGCCCGCTCTTGCCGCGCACGAGCTCGGGCACGTCGGGATTCTTCTTCTGCGGCATGATCGAGCTGCCGGTGCAGAAGCGGTCGGCGAGCGTCACGAAGCCGAAACGCGGGCTCGACCACAATACGAGCTCCTCTGCGAAGCGCGACAGGTGCACCATGACGAGCGCCGCCGCCGCCTCGAACTCGATCGCGAAGTCGCGGTCGGCGACGGCGTCGAGCGAGTTGGTCGCGATGCCCTCGAACGCGAGGTCGCGCGCCACGCGCGCGCGGTCGATGGGGAACGACGTGCCGGCCAGAGCCGCCGCGCCGAGCGGCAGCTGGTTCACGCGCTTCCTGCAGTCGCCGAGGCGGGCCAGGTCGCGTGCGAACATCGCATCGTAGGCGAGCAGATGGTGCCCAAACGTCACCGGCTGCGCGACCTGCAGATGCGTGAAGCCGGGCATGATGGTGTCGGCGTGGCGCTCGGCGAAGTCGATGAACGCGCGGCGAAGCGCGACCAATTGGCCCGACAGCGCATCGATGGCGCCGCGCAGCCACAGCCGCACGTCGGTCGCGATCTGGTCGTTGCGCGAGCGCGCGGTGTGCAGGCGCTTGCCGGCGTCGCCCACGAGCTGTGTCAGGCGCCGCTCGATGTTCAGGTGCACGTCCTCGTGGTCGAGCGACCACGCGAACGCGCCGGCGGCGATCTCGGCGCGAATCGCGGCGAGGCCGCGCTCGATGTCGGCCAAATCCTGTGCGGATAGAATGCCTGCGGCCGCGAGCATGCGCGCGTGAGCGAGCGAGCCGTCGATGTCGGCGTCGGCCAGGCGGCGGTCGAAGCCCACCGACGCGGTATAGCGCTTGACGAGGTCGGCTACGGGCTCGGCGAAGCGGCCGGACCATCCGCCGGCGGCGGGGGCGTCAGCGGCAGGGGGCTTCGAATGGGACATGGGCAAGCCGGCGCAAACGGTGCGACGGGCGTCGAATCAGCGCGGCATACGACCGGGCGGCGTACGGGCATGATGCTTGCATGCCGCCACAGATCATGCAATCGATTATAAGGCAAAACGGGCCTCGCTCCGTGCTGCCCGACTTCCGCAATCTCGGCACCATCCTGCGCATCCTGGTGGCCGTGAACGCGGGTGCGCTGCTGTACGCGCTCGCTCGCGAGGTGTCGCCGGCCAAGTGGTTCGGCGAATGGATGGCGGCCACGGCGGTCGTCGAGCCGAATCTGTTCCTCGTGCTGGCGGTTCTGTGGCTGGCGGCGCGCCCGCTGTTGCGCCTGCCTTACTCGACCGGCGCGGCGGCTGTCGTGGGGCTGACGCTCGTCTGCGGGATCGTCCTGTTCGTGGTGCGCAGCATGTTCGAGCCGGCCGCTCCCGCCGCGCTCGTCGCCGGCATAATTTGGGGCGCCGTCGCCGCGTCGCTGCTCCTCGCCTACTTCAACCTTCGCGCGCGCGCGTTGTCGCCCGCGATCGTCGAGGCGCGGCTGCAGGCATTGCAAGCGCGCATCCGGCCGCATTTCCTGTTCAACAGCATCAACGCCGTGCTCTCGCTCGTGCGCGCCGAGCCCGCACGCGCCGAGGTCGCGCTGCAGGACATGGCTGATCTTTTCCGCGTGCTGATGCGCGACAACCGCGACCTGGCGCCGCTCGCCGACGAGTTGACGCTGTGCCGCCAATACCTCGAGCTCGAGCAGCTTCGACTCGGCGACCGCCTCGCCGTCGACTGGAACTTGAAGAGCATGCCGGCCGATGCGCTGGTTCCGCCGCTCGTGCTGCAGCCGCTGCTCGAGAACGCCGTCTATCACGGCATCGAGCCTTCGAGCCAGCCCGGCGTCATCTCGATCAACGTCTTCCTCACGCGCGGCGAAGTCCACGCCATCCTCAAGAACCCGTACCGTGCCGAAGGCGGGCGCCACCACTCGGGCAACAAGATGGCGCTCGCCAACGTGCGCGAGCGCCTCGCGCTGCATTTCGACGCCGAGGCGAGCCTCGAGTCGCGCGTGACCAAGGACGGCTACGAGGTGCACATACGCATTCCTTATCGCACCGCGGGTCCGGACGCCGTCGACGAGCCGCATCGGGCGCCGGCGCAAGCGCCCGCACGCCGAGCGAGCGGCGGCGCAAGCCGTCGCGTGCGCGCGGTTCCCGTGGCCGCGCTGCCGGTGCCCCATGGCTGAGTCGAGCCTGCGCGTCCTGCTCGTCGACGACGAAGCGCCCGCGAGGCGGCGGCTGCGCGATCTCCTGGACGATTGCGGCACGGCGCTCCCGATCACGGTCGTCGGCGAAGCGCAGCACGGGCGCGAAGCGCTCGACCTCCTGCAAAGCGCGCCGGCCGACCTCGTGCTCACCGACATCCACATGCCGGACATGGACGGCATCGAGCTTGCGCGGCACCTGCTCAAGCTCTCTCATCCGCCGGTCGTGATCTTCACCACGGCGTTCCACGAGCACGCGGTGCAGGCGTTCGAGGTGAACGCCATCGACTACCTCATGAAGCCGGTGCGCGTGCAGCGGCTCCTGGGCGCACTGCAGAAGGTGCCGCGGTTGAAACCGGTGCCGATGGAGAAGCTGTCGCAGCTTCCTGCTTCGGCGCGCCGATTCCTGTCCGTCACCGAGCGCTCGCGCGTCGTGCTGGTCCCGCTCGACGACATCGTGTACCTCAAGGCCGAGCTCAAGTACATCACCATACGCACGGCGCTGCGCGAATACCTCCTCGAGGAGTCGCTCACCAAGCTCGAGGGCGAATTCGGCAGCCGGTTCGTGCGCGTGCACCGCAACTGCCTCGTGGCACGCGACTACATCCGCGGCTTCGAGCGCCGCGTGAACGACGACGGCGACTCGCACTGGGAAGTGCTGCTCAACGGCGTGCCCGAGTCTCTGCCGGTATCGCGACGGCAGCAGTTCGTCGTGAGGGACGTCGGGCGCGAGACCGCAGCCTGACGCAGCGCGCGGCCTTCAGGCCGCCGCAATCTGGGTCCCAGGCGGTAAACTTCGCCGCTTCGCCCACTTCCCGCCAAGCCATGCGCACCCTCGTCTGCGGCTCGCTCGCCTACGACACCATCATGGTGTTCCCCGACCACTTCGCGCGCCACATCCTGCCCGACCAGGCGCAGGTGCTCTCGGTGTCGTTCCAGATCGGCGAGATGCGCCGCGAGTGGGGCGGCTGCGCGGGCAACATCGCCTACAACCTGAAGCCGATCGGGGGCGAGCCGGTCGTGATGGCGACGATCGGCGACGACGGCCTCGAGTACCGCGAGCGCCTCGCCGCGCTCGGCGTCGCCGTCGACGGCGTGCGCCACGTGCCCGGCGCCTATACGGGGCAAGCGTTCATCATCACGGACCTCGACGACAACCAGATCACGGCGTTCCACCCGGGCGCCATGAACTACTCGCATCAAAGCCGCGTCGGCGACGTCGCCGGCATAGGCCTCGGCATCATCGCGCCCGACGGCAAGGAAGGCATGCGCACGCACGCCGAGCAGTTCGCGCAGGCGGGCATACCGTTCATCTTCGACCCCGGCCAGGGCATGACGCTGTTCGACGGCCCCGAGCTCCTCGCGTTGATCGACAAGGCGCGCTACGTCGCGGTCAACGACTACGAAGGACGCATGCTGGCCGAGCGCACCGGCGTTCCGCTCGCGGCGCTGGCCGAGCGCGTGGACGCGCTGATCGTCACGCTCGGTGCGGACGGCTCCGTCATCCACACCGGCGGCGACACGTATCCCATCCCCGCCGCGAAGGCCGCCGCCGTGCTCGACCCCACGGGCTGCGGCGACGCCTATCGCGCGGGCCTCCTCTTCGGCATCGCGCAGGGCTGGGATTGGGAGCGCACCGGCGGCCTCGCGTCGGTGCTCGGCGCGCTCAAGATCGCGTCGCGCGGCGCGCAGAAGCACACCGTGACGCGCGACATCGTCGGCGCGCTCTATCGCACGACCTTCGGCACCGATCTCTGGTGAGCCCGCCGCGCAACTCGCTGCCGGTACGCTGCTACCGGTTCACGCGAACGTGCGTGCACCTGCTCGCGGGGGTCGCGACCACGACGGTCGTGTTTCCCCTCGTGAGCGACACGCATCGGCGGCGCCTCGTCAAGCGTTGGAGCGCGCGCCTGCTGCGCATCCTGAAGATCGAGGCACGCGTGGAAGGCGAGCTGGCCGCCGGCGGCAACGTGCTCGTGGTCGCGAACCACGTCTCATGGCTCGACATCTTCGTGCTGCTCGCGCATCAGCCCGCGCGCTTCGTCGCCAAGGCCGAGCTTGCGCGCTGGCCGGTGGTGTCGCAGCTGATCCGCGGCGCGGGCACCGTATTCATCGAGCGCGAGCGGCGGCGCGACACGCATCGCGTCAACCACCAGGTGGCGCGCGTGCTGGCAGGCGGCGACGTCGTCGCGATATTTCCCGAGGGCACGACGACGAACGGTGACGAGCTCCTTCCGTTCAACAGCTCGCTGCTGCAGCCCATCGTGGAGGCCCAGGGCCACGTGCAGCCTGTCGCGATCCGTTACCGGACGCTCGACGGCGCGCTCGCGATGGCGCCCACTTACGTCGGCGACACGTCCTTCGCCTCGTCGTTCTGGGCGGTGTGCGGCGAGCGCCGCCTCACCGTCGAGGTGAAGCCGCGCCCGAGGCTTTCCGCGCGCGCGGAGCATCGCCGCACCCTGGCGCGCGCCGCCGAAGCGTCTATCCGAACGGCTTTGGCTGAATGGGGGAACGCGACGGCACCTGGTACACGCGGCGGTCCGGCAGCCTGACGGCGGTCAGCGTGCCGCCCCACAGGCAGCCCGAGTCGAGCATGAGCACGTTCGGCGCGAGCATGAGCTCGAGCGTGGACCAGTGCCCGCATACGATCGTCGACGACGCCGAGCGGCGCGTCGAATGCAGAAACCACGGCGCGAAACCGGGCGGCGTCTGCCCGGGACCGCGCTTCTCGGTGAGCTCCATCGTGTCGTCGGCGGTGCAGAAGCGCAGCCGCGTGCAGGCGTTGACGACCACGCGCAGGCGGTCGTCGCCGGCGAGCTCGTCCGACCAGCACGCGGGCTCGTTGCCGTAGAGCGCGCCCAGGAAGTCGTGCGCGCGATCGCTCGCGAGCACCGATTCCACTTCGTGGGATAGCGCGAGCGCCTGGGCCACGGTCCACGACGGCAGGAACCCCGCGTGGACCATCGCAAGATCGCCCTCCGCCACGACGAGCGGACGCCCCGCGAGCCACGCCACGAGCTCGTCGCGGTCGGGCGCGGCGAGGATTTCGTTCAGCGTGTCCTCGCGATGCGGCTTGCGGTGACCGGCGGCAACCGTGAGCAAGTGGAAGTCGTGATTGCCGAGGACCGTGATAGCCGCGTCGCCCAGCGCCCTGACCTCGCGCAGCACGGCGAGCGAGCCGGGGCCGCGGTTGACGAGGTCGCCCACGAGCCAGAGGCGATCGTGATCGATCGAGAACCCCACGAGGTCGAGCAGCTCGCAGAGCTCCGTGTGGCACCCTTGGATGTCGCCGATCGCGTAGTGCGCCATGACGTGGCGTCGAAGCGTGCACTGTTAGAATGGATTCGATTCTAACGTACGTCCTGCGTGTCCTTTCCTCTCAACGCCCCGCAACGCGAGGCCGTTCGCTACTGCGACGGCCCGCTGCTCGTGCTCGCCGGCGCGGGCAGCGGCAAGACGCGCGTCATCACCGCAAAGATCGCCCACCTCGTCGAGCGCGGCGCGGACCCTTCGCACGTCGTGGCGATCACGTTCACGAACAAGGCCGCGCGCGAGATGCGCGAGCGCGCGAAGGCGCTTCTCACGAAGCAGGGCGACGCCGACGCCGCTTCGAAGGCGCGCATCTCGACGTTCCATGCGCTTGGCCTGTCGATCCTGCGCGGCGAGGCGAAGGCGGCCGGGCTTCGACCCGGATTCTCGATCCTCGATCCCGCCGACCTCGAGAATCTGGTCGCCGAGCTCGTCGCCACGGCGGACCGCGGCCGCGCACGCGCCGCGCAGTGGCGGATCAGCGCGTGGAAGAACGCGCTCGTTGCGCCGGCCGCCGCGCTCGCGTCGGCGCAAGGCGACGAGGAGCTTGCCGCGGCGCGCGCCTACTGCAACTACGACGAGGCGCTCGCCGCGTATCGAGCCGTCGACTTCGACGACCTCATCGTGCGCCCGCTCGCGCTCCTCGAGAGCGACGCCTCCGCGGCGGCGCGTTGGCGGGAGCGCTGCGCTCATGTCCTCGTCGACGAATACCAGGACACGAACCCGGCGCAATACCGGCTGCTGCGCGCGCTTACGGGCGAGGCGACGCCGTTCACCGCGGTGGGCGACGACGACCAGGCCATCTACGGCTGGCGCGGCGCGACGCTCGACAACCTGGCCGCGCTGCCGCGCGACTACCCGAACCTCAAGGTGGTGAAGCTCGAGCAGAACTATCGCTCGACGGTGCGCATCCTGCGCTCGGCCAACGCGCTCATCGCGAACAACCGCAAGCTCTTCGACAAGCGCCTTTGGAGCGAGCTCGGCGCCGGCGACTTCATCCGGGCCGCGCCGGCCGCGAGCGACGAGGCGGAGGCGGAGATGGTGCTCGACCGCATCGCCGCGCTCAAGTTCGAGCGCCGCGCGAGATACGCCGACTTCGCGATCCTCTACCGCGGGAACCACCAGGGCCAGGTTTTCGAGACGGCGCTGCGCGCGCGTAACATCGCCTACGAGATCTCCGGCGGCCAGTCGCTGTTCGAACGCACGGAGATCAAGGACGTCGTCGCTTACCTTCGACTCGTCGCGAACGACGACGACGACCCCGCGTTCCTGCGCGCGGTCGGAGCCCCCAAGCGCGGCATCGGGCAGGCGACACTCGCACGCCTTGCGGACGTCGCCGCGAAACGGCACGAGAGTCTCTTCGCCGCTGCTTTCGCGCCCGAGGTCGCGGCGCTCGTGCCCGCACGCCAGCGCGACGCGCTGTCGGCGTTCTGCGCGCTCGTGAACAACCTTCGCCATCGCGCGGATCGCGAGCCGGCAGGCCGGCTTCTCGATGAGCTCATGAGCAGGATCGGCTACGAGGCCTGGCTCACCGATACGCTCGACAAGCGCGCCGCGCTCGAGCGGGGGAAGAGCGTGCGCGACTTCACGGGGTGGCTGTCGCGGAAGGGCGAGACGGACAATCGCAGCCTCGTCGAGCTTGCGCAGCACGTGGCGCTCGTCACGATGCTCGAGAGCCGCGAAGGCGACGGGGCCGACGCCGTGCGGCTGTCGACGCTGCATGCGGCGAAGGGGCTCGAGTTCCCGCACGTCTTTCTGGTCGGTCTGGAAGAGGGCATCCTGCCGCACCGCGAGGCGATCGAGGCGGACGACGTGGACGAGGAGCGGCGTCTCATGTACGTCGGCGTGACCCGTGCACGGCAGTCGCTGCACCTTTCGTGGTGCCAGACGCGCAAGCGCGCAGGCGAGCGCGTGACTTGCCGGCCGTCGCGGTTCATAGGCGAGCTCGCGCAGGAGGACCTTCGCTACGCCGGGGCGCCGCGCTCGCCGGAGGAAGCGGCGGAAGAAAAGGCCGCCGGCAGCGCGAAGCTCAAGTCGCTGCGGGCAATGCTCGCGCGCTGACCCGCATGCAAGGCACGGTTCGCCGCCTCGATCGAAGCGCCGAGTTCGCCACCGCGGAACGCTGCTTCATCGTGGAGGTGTCGAACAGCGACGCCGATCCGCACCTGTCGATCGCGCGCGCCCGCGTCGCCGCGGGCGCGACTACGCGCTGGCATCGCCTCGACGGCGTCGTCGAGCGTTACGCGATCGTAGAAGGACGCGGACGCGTCGAGATCGGCGACGCCGCGCCGGAGGACGTGGGGCCCGGCGACGTCGTTCTGGTTCCCGCGGGCTGCCGGCAGCGCATCGCGAACACCGGCGGCGTCGACCTCGTGTTCCTCGCGATCTGCACGCCGCGCTTTCGGCCCGAAGCGTACGTCGACATCGAAGGAGGGAGTGCCGAGTAGGCGGGCACTACTTCGCTGCGGCCACCATGTAGTCGACGGCGGCCTTCACCTGCGCGTCGGACAGCGTGGCGTTGCCGCCTTTGGGCGGCATGGCGCCTTTGCCGTTCATCGCGGTGTTGTACAGCGCGGGCATCCCGGTCTTGATGCGCGGCGCCCAGGCCGCCTTGTCGCCGAACTTGGGCGCGCCGACCAGTCCAGCGCCGTGGCACGCGACGCACGTGCTTTCGTAGATCGCCTTGCCGTCGACGGCCGCAGCGGCTGCCGGGGCGGCGGCCGCTGGCGCCGGCGCAGGTGCCGCAGCCGCGGCGGGCGTTGCGGCGGCAGGCGTTTCGGCGGCGGTCGACGCCGCCGCGGCAACCGGGGGCGCGTTCCAGTTGGCGCCGCCCTGGTTCGCCATGTACGCGACGGCGCGCTTCACCTCGTCGTCGGTGAGATCGCTGTTGCCGCCCCGGGGAGGCATCGCGTTGAATCCGCCGATCGCGTGCTCGAACGCCGTCTTCTCGCCCTTGGCGATGACCTTCCCCCATGCCGCCTTGTCGCCGACCTTGGGTGCGCCCGCGAGGCCCGCTTCGTGGCACGTCTTGCACACCTGGTTGAAGACTTGCTCGCCCGTGAGCATGCCCTTGGGGCCCGTCGCTTCCGCGAGGACCACCGTGCCGACCGGCTGGATGCGCGCCGCCACCAGGTCCGGATTGTCCTGCATGCCCTTCTCGCCGCTCGTCACGAGCTGGGAGATCATCGCCGCGATGGTGATGGGTATCGCGAACGCCAGGAGGACGATGACGACGAGCTGCTTCGGGTTCTTGATCGGTGTCGAATGATCTTCCATGTTCGCGGGCGGGCTTGTTCGTGGGTTTCTTCTGCGCGTGGGGGCGCGCGCGGGCAGCGTGCGATTATACCGATGACCGGGCGGCCGGCGGGGGCGCGTTGGACGGAGACCGCCACCCGCCGCTAGAATAGATAGTTACGCGCCCGTAGCTCAGTTGGATAGAGTATTGGTTTCCGAAGCCAAGGGTCACAGGTTCGAATCCTGTCGGGCGCGCCATATCCCTTCGGAAGCATTCACGGCTCCGCTGCACCGGGCTCGCTCGGCGCAGCGACGCTCAGGCTAGCGCAGGCCGTCAGCGGCGCACGAGGTTCGAGTTTACGGCGACAAGGTCGGCGTCGCCGAGCTCGCCGGCTGCACGCACGAGCGCAAGCCGGTCGAGAAGCACTTGGTACCTGGCTTGCGAAAGATCGCGCAGCGCGCGGAACAGATCGGCCTGCGCATTGAGGAGGTCGAGCGTGGTGCGTGCCCCGACCTCGTGCCCCGTCTCGGTGGCGTCGAGCCGCGACCGCGCCGAGTCTACCGCACGCTGGTAGGCCTCGATGCGCGTCGGCCCGCTCGTCGCGCCGAGCCACGCGCCGCGCGTCTTGAGCGAAAGCGACTTGCGCGTCGCCTCGACGTCGTAGCGCGCCTTTTCCGCGAGCGCCACCGCCTCGTCGCCCCGCGCCGCGCGCATGCCGCCCGTGTACAGCGGGATCGCGAGCTGAAGGCCGATGACGCTGTTGTTCGCGCTCACCGTGCTTGACGTGCCGAAGGCGCCGTTTCCGGACAGGCGATCGCCGCCGGCCTGCGCGATCAGTGATAGCGTGGGCGCGGCCCGCGCGCTCCATTTCTCCACTTCCGCCGCGGCGATGTCGCGCGCCAGCGATTGCATCGCCACTTGCGGATTTCCCTCGCCCGCCTTCGCGAGCCATTGATCGAGGCGGCCTGCATCGAAGGCACGCAGGACTCCCTCCGGCGGTATCGCGCGAAGGTCCTCGGCGGGTAACCCGGTGAGATCCGTGAAGGCAGCGCGAGCAAGCTCGAGCGCATCGCGAGCCGCGCTTTCGCTCGCGAGGATGCCGTCGTAGCGGGCCCGCGCCTCGGTGCGATCGGTGATCGGCAGCTTGCCCTCGTCGTAGCTTCCCTGCGCGACTTCCAGAGCGCGGGCGGTAGCCGCCTTCCGCCGCTCGATCTCGGCCAGGGTGTCCTCGGCCAGCAGCACGTCGAAGTAAGCGCGCGCCGTGCGCAGCATGAGGTCCTGCCGAGCCAGCCGCAGCGACATCTCGGCACGGTCCGCCGAAAGCTCCAGCTGGCGCGCGCTCGCGCGGCGCTCGGCATTGTAGATCGGCTGCTCCGCCGTTATGCGCCACCCCGCGGCAGTGCCGTCATTGATGTCGGTGCGAAAGTCCACGCCGTTCACGGTGCCGAAGCCCGGCCCCGAGAACTGCGCGCCGGAAGAGCTTTGCGTTGCCGCTCCGTACCCGACCGTGCCGCTCACGGTCAGCGAGGGCAGGAGCAGGGCGCGGCCCTGGCGCCCGCGTGCGGGCCCCGCGTCGGCTTCGGCGCGGGCGGCCGCGTACGCCGGGTCTTGTCGCTGCGCCGCCTCCCAGGCGGCCACGAGGTCGACGTCGGCGAGGGCGGCTTGCGCCGCCAGGATGAGCGCTGCTGCCGCCAGCAGCGTGCGATGCGCGCGCATCGGAACCTTGCGCCTTACGCGCCCTCGCTCACGCCGAGCTTGCGCAGGATCGACTCCATGAGGCACCACCCCGTGAGGCCGCTCTGCAGCAGGTTGGCGCCGACGAACGCCGTGAAGGCGAGCCACCAGGTGCTCATGAAGACCGGGCTGCCGGGAATGCCGAGCGCGAGCGAGAGCAGGATGAAGGTTCCGGCGATGATGCGGGTGAGTTGCCAGCTGGTCATGATGCGTTCTCCATGGATGAAGCCGCGAACTTGCGGCGGTAGGCGACGTAGTACAGCAGCGGGATCACGACGAGGGTCAGTAGCGTCGAGACCAGGATGCCGAAGATGAGGGATACGGCGAGGCCGTTGAATATCGGGTCGTCCAGGATGAAGAACGCGCCGAGCATCGCGGCCAGCGCCGTGAGCGCGATCGGCTGAGCGCGGACGATCGCGGATCGCACGACCGCCTGGCTGAACGGCACGCCGTTCGCGGTCTGGAGGTTGATGAAGTCGACGAGCAGGATCGAGTTGCGGACGATGATCCCGGCGAGCGCGATCATTCCGATCATCGAGGTCGCCGTGAACTGCGCGCCGAGCAGCGCGTGGCCGGGCATCACGCCGATGATCGTGAGGGGGATCGGCGCCATGATCACGAGGGGTGTCAGGTAGGAGCCGAACTGCGCGACGACGAGCAGATAGATGAGCACGAGGCCGACTGCGTACGCGAGCCCCATGTCGCGAAATGTCTCGTAGGTGACCTGCCACTCCCCGTCCCACTTGAGGCTGTAGCCGCGATAGGGATCCGACGGCTGGCTGATGTAGTGCTCGGCGAGCGTGCCTCCGCCGGGCATCGGCAGCGACAGGATGGCCGAGCGCATTCCGAACATCCCGTAAAGCGGGCTGTCGATCACGCCGGCCGTATCGCCGACCACGTATTCCACAGGCAGGAGGTCCTTGTGGTAGCGCGGCTGCTCCCGTGTCGCGTCCTTGTCGACGGTTACGACTTCCCTCAGAGGCACCGCCTTGCCCGTCGCGCTCCGGACCGTGAGCTGGAAGAGCGCGTCGAGATCGGTCTGCGCGGACTCGGGGAGCTGCAGGCGCACGGCGGTGGGATACTTGGAGGCGTCTCGCAGGTAGCTCACGTCGTCGCCGGCAAGGCCCGCGCGCAGTGTCGCGACGACGTCGTCCTGGCGCACGCCCGCGAGCGACGCCTTCGCGCGATCGACGTTGACCACCCACCGCGGCGCCCGGGCGATCGCGCTCACGTCGACATCGACCACCCCCGGATGTTTGCGGAACTGTGCTTCGACCGCGCGGGCCGCCGCGATCCGGCCCGCGTCGTCAGGTCCGTAGACCTCCGCGACGATGGGTGCGAGCACCGGCGGGCCTGGCGGAACCTCCACGACCTTGATGCGCGCGCCGTGTGCGTCGGCGATCTTCGTGAGCGCGGGCCGGATACGCGTGGCGATCGCGTGGCTCTGATCGTGCCGGTGCGATTTGTCCACGAGGTTGACCTGCAGGTCGCCCACATCGCTTCCGCGCCGCAGATAGTACTGGCGCACGAGGCCGTTGAAGTTGATCGGCGCCGCGGTCCCGGCGAATGCCTGGTAGTCGGCGACTTCGGGGACCGTCGCGAGATGGCTCCCCATCTCGTGCAGCACGGCAGCCGTGCGCTCGAGCGACGTGCCGGCCGGCATGTCGACGACCACCTGGAATTCGGACTTGTTGTCGAACGGCAGCATCTTCATGACGACGAGCTGGAACGCGGGGAGCGCCATCGAGGCGGCGATGAGACCCAGGATCGCGAGCCAGAGGAGGATGCGATTGCGCGCGCTGCGTGCCGAATCGACGAAGGGCGCGAAGACGTGCGTGAAGACTGGCGCGATTCGGCCTGCGATCCCGCCGGACCCACCCGTGCGCGAGTGCGCGAGCAGCCGCCGTGCAAGCCAGGGCGTGATGGCGAACGCGACGGCGAGCGAGATCAGCATGCCCATGCTGGCGTTGATCGGGATCGGGCTCATGTACGGTCCCATGAGCCCGCTGACGAATGCCATCGGCAGGAGGGCCGCGATCACCGTGAGTGTTGCGAGTATCGTCGGGCCGCCGACCTCGTCCACCGCCTGCGGGATTATGTCCGTGAGCGCGCAGCCCGGCTCGAGCAGGCGGTGGCGATGGATGTTCTCGACCACCACAATCGCGTCATCGACGAGGATCCCGATCGAGAAGATGAGCGCGAACAGCGAGACGCGGTTGAGGGTGAATCCCCAGGCCCAAGACGCAAAGAGCGTCGCCATCAGCGTGAGCACGACCGCCGTGCCGACGATGATCGCCTCTCGCCACCCGAGCGCGAGCAGCACGAGCGCGACCACGCTCGCGGTGGCGAAGGCGAGCTTCTGGATGAGCTTCATCGCCTTCTCGTTCGCGGTCGCGCCGTAATTGCGCGTGACGTCGACCTCGACGTTGGGCGGGATGACAGCGTTTCGCAGGTTGTCGACGCGCGCGATCAGCGCGTCGGCGACGTCGACGGCGTTTTCACCCGGCTTCTTGGTGATGCTCATCACCAGCGCGGGATACTCGCGGGCGTCCTTGCCGGACGCGCCGAACCAGACGTACTGCTCGGGTATCGGCGGCCCGTCATCGACCGCCGCGACCTGCTCGAGGTAGACCGGCGCGCCGCCGCGCGTGGCCACGATCAGGGTCGCGATGTCCCGCGCGTCCCGGAAGAAAGGTCCGGCGTCGAGAAGCACGACGCGGTCGTCGGCGACCACCTCGCCGATCGGAGCGCCGTTGTTGGCCGATACGAGCGCCTCGCGGATTTCGGTGACCGTGACGCCGGCGGCCATCATTCTCACGGGATCGAGCCTTACGTTGATGGCGCGGCGCGGGCCGCCGACCGTCTCCACTTCGCGCGTCCCGGCGACGCGCTTCAGGTCGATCTCGATGGCGTGCGCGATCCGTTCTAGGTCGGCCGGGCCGACGCTTTCGTCCTTCGAACGCAGTGCGAGGGTGACGATCGGGACGTCGTCGATGCCCTTCGGCTTGATGATCGGCGCAAGGGTGCCGAGATTGCGCGGCAGCCAATCCTGGTTGGACAGGATCGTGTCGTAAAGGCTGACTAGCGCCGTGATGCGCGGTACGCCGACCTTGAACTGGACCGTGACGATCGCAAGACCTGGCCTCGACACCGACATAACGTGCTCGACGTTCGCGATCTGGGCGATCACCTGCTCGGCCGGCGCGGCCACCATCTGCTCGACGTCGCTGGCCGACGCGCCCGGAAACGGGATCAGGACGTTCGCCATCGTCACGTTGATCTGGGGTTCTTCTTCGCGCGGCGTCACCAGCACGGCAAACAGTCCGGCGAGCAGCGCGATGAACGCGAGCAGCGGCGTGATCTGCGCCGTCTGGAAATGGCGCGCGATCCGGCCGGAGACGCCGAGGTTGGCGCCTGTCGTCATCGTCACTGCCTCGACGCTGCCGTGGGGTCGACCGCCACGCGGTCGCCGGGCGCGAGGCCGGCTGCGACCTCCACCGCGTCGCCGCTCTCGCGACCGAGGCGAACCTGCCGCAGCTGCGCCCGTCCGCTCGCGTCGACGACGTAGACGGCGGCGAATTCGGGACGGCGCACGACGGCGCTCGACGGCACCGTAATGCGCGGCGCGGCGGCGGCGGCAAGCGGAAATGTCGCCCGTGCGAACATGCCGGGCGTCACGCCTCTTACCGTCGCAGGCAGGGCCAGCCTCACCTCGCGTGTGTGCGTCGCCGGATTGGCTGTGGGCAAAACGGTGACTCGCGTTGCCTCGAGGGTGCGCGCTTCGCCCCCGGCCCCCGGAATCGTGACCACCACAACGCCGCCGGGGATTACACCCGAAGCGTAGCTTTCCGGGAGCTGTGCAACGACGCGCATCTCGGCCGGGTCGTACAGCGTCAGGATCGGAACGCCGGGAGAAGCCATCTCTCCCACCTCGGCGTTGACGGTTGCCACGACGCCCGCGTAGGGCGCCGTAAGCGTGGCGTACGTCGA
Source organism: Casimicrobiaceae bacterium (assembly GCA_035499955.1). Taxonomy (GTDB): domain Bacteria; phylum Pseudomonadota; class Gammaproteobacteria; order Burkholderiales; family Casimicrobiaceae; genus VBCG01. The sequence goes on along the minus strand of DATJXV010000143.1, from coordinate 1,504 downwards.
CTGCGTGGAGGCCACGCCTGCCTGCGCGATGGACGCGCGCGCCTGCGCCTCCGCAGCCTTGAACTGAGTCTCCGCCTGTTCCATCGCGGCCTGGCTGATGTAGCGCTTTTCGTAGAGGCGGCGATTGCGGTCGAAGTCCCGGCGGGCAGCCTCGAGCTGCGCCTGCGCCGCGGCGACCTGCGCCTGGCTGGAGGCCACCTGATCGGCGGCGGTGCGCGCGTCCAGCCGCACGAGCACTTGTCCCGCCTTCACGGTGTCGCCTGCGCGTACCCGCATTTCCGTGATTCGGGCCGGGATCTGCGCGGCGATGATGCTCTGGCGCACGGCCTCGGCCACGCCCTCCGCCGTGTAGGGTTCCTTGCCCGAGGCAGGCGCGACCGTGAGCGTTGCGAGCGGCGCGGCCTGCGCGGCCAGCGAAAGGGCGCAGGCCAGAGCCAGCGCGGCTGCTTTCGGCATGGGGTTCGTGGGCATGCTTCCTCGTCGATCGATCCGGCGCCGGCTCGACAGCGCGCGCAGTTATGAAACTATATCGCCATTCAGTTATTAATGCAAGTACCGCGAGAGTGCTAGACTATGGGCGTTTTGCTATCCGTGGACTGCTCGCTGATGGAAAACCTGGACGATCGCGCCATCGAGGAGGTGGCCCAGTTCTTCTCGGCATTCGCCGTGCCGATGCGCCTGAAGATCCTCAATGCCCTGCGCGGCGGCGAGCGCAACGTGGGCGATCTCGCCTCGGCGCTCGGATCGGGTCAGGCCAACATGTCGAAGCATCTTCGGCTGCTGGCCCAGGCGGGGCTCATCGAGAAGTCGAGCCGAGGCACGAGCGCGTTCTACCGGATCGCCGACCCTCGCATCTACCACTTGTGCGACCTGGTTTGCGCTCAGATCGGCCGGCGCATAGAGAAGCAAGCCGAAGCGAGGGATGCCTTCATCGCGGTCGTGCGACCGACGCGTTCGCACGCCCGAAATCGCGCGGCGCGTCGGTAAGGTCGCTGGCCGCGCGTGTGATGCAAATCGCCCTTGTGCTGGGAGCGGCCGAATGGGTCCGGTTCTACGGTCGTCCTGGTGCAGGAGAGAGTCGCGGCGGGTGCGCCCCATGTGCGCCTCGCGCTGATCCTCGGGGCGGTCGCGGTTTTCACCCTGCTTGCCGCGCTGGCTTTCCAGACTCGCAGCACGAAGGGTCGATACGGGCTCGCCAGCGACAGCGCCACGTCCAATCGCACGAAATCAGGCTGACCGGCGTGCCGGGTCAGGCGCTTGGCGAGCGGCGCCATGCGGACGCTGCGACGTGCTCTCTCGGAGGTTGGCGCGCGATGCCCTTCTGGCGGTCGAACTCCGGGCGGCGGCCCACGATCTCCTCAGGGGTCGGTAGCCCGAAGAAGCGCGGCGCGACTTCGCCGATGCAGCCGGCCGCGTCGTCCGCATGCGCGCGGTAGAACTTGGCGGCTGCGTTGTACGGCGCGCACGCAACGCGCAGAACGGCACGCAGTCGAGGCGCCCTTTG
>DATJXV010000142.1:0-22867 GCA_035499955.1 Casimicrobiaceae bacterium | reverse complement strand
CGCGGATCGTCGATCTCGTATCGAGCGTGATCGGCGACGACGTCATCCTTTGGGGCTGCCACGTGTTCTGCAAGCCCGCGGGCGACGGCTACGAGACGCCTTGGCACCAGGACGGCCACTACTGGCCAATCCGGCCGCTCGCCAACTGCACGGTGTGGGTAGCGCTCGAGCCGTCGACCGCGCGCAACGGCTGCCTGCGCGTCATCCCCGGCTCGCACCGGGCCAAGGTGCTGCACGAGCATCTGCACGAGGATCGCGCCGATCTCACGCTCAACCAGCGCATGGCGGCGGGCGCATTCGACGAAGCGAAGGCGGTCGACGTGGAGCTCGCGCCCGGCCAGATGTCGCTGCACGACGTGTACATGATCCACGGCGCCGCCGCCAACCGCTCCGGCATGCGACGCACGGGCGTGGCGCTGCGCTACATGCCCGCGACGTCGGTGTTCGAGCGCGACTTGCGCCCGCACGACGGCAAGACCGGCGTGCCGGTCGACTTTGCGCGCCGTCCGCTCTGGCTGGTCAAGGGCGCCGATCGCAGCGGCAGGAACGACTTTCGCGTCGGCCGTCGGCCACGCGCCTGACCGAAGGCTTCCGACGCATGGCCCGACGCACGCTCGACTTGACCGATGCCCTGCATCGCTACGTCGTCGACCACACCGCGGGGGAGCACCCTGCCCAGGTGAAGCTTCGCGCGGCTACCGAAAGACATCCCTACGCAGGCATGCAGATCTCGCCCGAGCAGGCGCAGTTCATGCAGCTCCTCGTCAAGCTGATCGGGGCGCGGCGCGCCATCGAGATCGGCGTATTCACGGGGTACAGCGCCCTGTCCGTCGCGCTCGCCCTTCCGCCGGACGGATACCTTCTCGCGTGCGACGTGAGCGACGAATACACGCGCGTGGGCAGGCCGTTCTGGCAGGAGGCGGGTGTCGCCGCGCGCATCGAGCTCGTGCTCGCGCCCGCGCGCGAAACGCTCGACCGCCGCATCGCCGCCGGCGAGGCCGGCCACTTCGACTTCGCGTTCATCGACGCCGACAAGACCAACTACGACGCGTACTACGAGCGCTGCCTCGTCCTCCTGCGGGAAGGCGGCCTCATCGCCATCGACAACGTCCTGTGGAGCGGCGCCGTCGCGCACAGGGCGAAGGACGACGACACGCGCGCGCTGCAAGCGCTCAACGACAAGCTTCGCACCGACGCGCGCATCGACATCGCCATGCTGCCCATCGGCGATGGCGTCACGCTCGCGCGCAAGCGCTAGGACGGCGCATCAAGCCGCTCGCGCAACGCCCGCAGGGCGTGAAGGAGGTCCGCGACCAACCCCTCCTGGTAGCGGTAGGCCATCTCCTGGCCCATCGGCACGAGGATCGACAGCGACTGCCGGCGGCAGCGCTCGGACAGGCGCGCGAGATCGTGCTCGGCGGCAGTCAGCCGCGAGCGGAAATCCGGCGTGCGGTAGCGATCGTCCGCCTTCATGGTCTCGATGTCGCCGACGGTCGTGCGCGGCGGAAACAGACGCGCCACGTCGTCCTCGATGCGCACGCGCGTCACGTCGATGCGCCAGAGCCGGAAGCGGTGCCATAACGCCTGCCCCGCGAACAGGAACGAGAACGCGAAGAACAGCTGCACCCAGCGCGCGGTGGGCATGATGTCGATGAACCACGGCACGTACTCGCCGACGCGGTCGGGACCCTGCTCGTCGTAGTAGCTTCGCGCGGCGGAGGCGTATTCCAGCCCCGTCAGGTTGGCGCGCTCGCGGTTGACGCGCACGAATTCGGGAAACACGCGCGTCAGCGCGGTGATCACGCCCTGCGTGACCGATTCGCGCGCGCAGCCGTTGCCTATCACGAGCGTGTCGATCTGGATCACGCGCTTGTCCGTCGGCGGCAGCTCGTGGACGGGATCGTAGTACCCGGCCTTGATGAGGCCGACGCGCGCCGACGGCAGGCCGTGCGCGAGCGCCTCGGCGCCGGAGAGGTCGACGATCTGCAGCTTGCGGTCGCGCACGGCCTGCGCCATGAGCCGCGCGTCCGGGTCGATCACCATGACGCCGAGGTCGAGCTCGCCGCGCGAGAGGAGCTCGAGCTGCTCCTGCAGGGGATGCGTGCTCGCCTTGATGCCGAGCTCGTCGAGCTGCGCCAGCATCTGCCGCGCGACGTACTCCGTGCCGCTTCCGACCGGGCCGATGCCGATACGCTTGCCCCGCAGGTCGGCGACGGAGCGGATGCGGTCGGCGTCTCGCCCGAGCACGACGAGATTCTCGGAGACCGGCAGCCGGCCGACGAGCTGGAAGGGGTTGGGCTCGGGCCACGTCAGCCCGTCCTGCACCAGCGCGAATTGGACGCCGCACGACGTCTTCGCCGCCGCCAGACGAGCCATGTTCTCGACCGATCCGGCGCTCGCTACGTTGTCGATGCGCCCGCGCTGGCGCTTGGCTTGCGCGGCGGCCGCGGCGACTATAGCGTAGTAGTTGCCTTCCGGACTTCCGGACAGGAACGCGACCTTGACGTGCGACAGGTCGGGGTTTCGGCCGATCGTCGCGGCCACGACGAACGCGGCAACGAAGACCGCGAACACCAGCGCCGTCTTTAGCGCGCGCGGCGGCGTCTGACCCTTGCCGAGCCGGCGCCGCAAGCGTTCCGGGAATGAGGGGCGGTCGTGACGCACGGCAGCGGGTGCCCGCAGGAGGCAAGGCGCGAATCGTACACGACAGCGCCCGGAATGGGCGCGCGGCGAAACGAGTCAGAACACGAGCGCGGCCCAGGCCGGATCGAGCGCGCGGTCGAGGAATGCCACGGCGCCGGCGACACCGCTGCATTCGGCCATCAGCCGGGCGCGATCGATCGCGCAGGCGTCGAGCGCATCGCTGCAGGCGAGAAAGCGTGCGCCGTACCCGCTCGCGGTGCGCATGCGGTCGTACACGCTCGGCGAGCCTGCGGCCCCGGGACATAGCGCGGCCGCGACCCCGGGCACGAGCAGCGTGACCGACTTGCCGGCGAAATGAACCTCCACATCGATATCGAGCGCCGCCGCGGCCGCCGCGTGCACGAAGGGCGTCGCGCATAGATGGGGCTGATCGGGGCCCGTCACCCACAACAAGATGGCGAGGCCCGATTTCACGGCGGCGGCTGCTCGAAGGCTTCGGCGAGCAATCCCATGTAGGCCTCCACCGCGGGCGCGACGGCCGCGCCGGTGACGAGGCGGGCGATGTCGCGCTCCCAGGCCGAGGGGTCGAGCCGCACGAGCCAGCCCTCGCCGTAGGGATCGTCGTTGATGAGCCTCGCCCGCCTCGTCACCAGCGCGTTGCTCTCGACGATGACGCCTGCGACCGGCGCGCGGGCCGCGCGAATCACCTTCGACATCTCGAGAACGCCCAGCGACCGGTCGCGCTCGATGACCGCGCCGACGGGCTTTGGGAGGAACTCGATGAACTCGCCCGATATGTGCGCGCCGAGCGACGTCATGCCGACCGTCACCCGGCCGTCGGCGTCGCGCCGCGCCCACGTGTCGTGCTCGACGAGGTAATGGAGCTCGTCGGGGAACTCGAAGCCGCGCACTGAAATCACGGCGATCAGGAGCGTGGGCGGAAGAGAATGGGAGTCGAACCCACCCGGGGGCGCGTGGCGCCCCCAACCGGGTTTGAAGCCCGGCCGCCCCACCAGGAACGATTCTCTTCCGTATTATTCATGTCACGCAGGCAGCGGCGGCGAGCGTCGACCCGGTCCGGACAATCCGCCGGTCGCGAACGCGCCGCGTGAAGCCGATGCGGTCGAAATACTCCAGGATCTGTATGGCACGCTTGCGCCCGAGCCGCGTCCTGTCGCGGAAGTCGGCTGCAAGAACCTCGCCGTTCAGGCGCTCGAGATCGCTGACGGCCTGCGCGAGCTGCCCGATCGTCTCCGGATCGTAGAACAGGTCCGGGACGACCTGGCAAAGCTCACCGCGCTTGGCGGCACGCACGAGCGCAGAACGAAGCGACGCTTCGGGCTCATCGAGATCGCGCGCGAGATCGCGCAGCCACGGCGGATCGTAGCGGCCTTCGATCAGCCGCGGACGGACGGCGTCGACGAGCTGCCGCTCATACAGGGTAAGCGGGTTGTCGTGCCCGGGCAGGCGAACGATGCCCGCGGACTCGGCGAGCTGCCCTCCGGCCACCATCCGGTCGACGAGCGCCGCAGACAAGCCCGCGTCGAGCCTGGGAAACGCGATCCTGCGCAAGCGGGCGCGATCCAGGCCGAGGAGGTCGACGTGGGCCTTATGGAACTTACGGAGCGCCTCGACCGCTGCAGCGGCGAGCCTTTCCCACGCCGCGCTGGCAATCGCGAACTCGGCACGGCCGGCGATCACGTGACGCACAGGCAGCGAAGCGACTATCGCCGATGCATCCGGCACGTTGCCGGTACGCGCGAAAGCGCCGATATCGACGCCGTCGGCGGCGGCCTCGACGAGCGCCGCGAGCTGCTCGCGAGGCGACGCGCGCTGCAGGGCGCGCAGGTTCGCCAGCCGCGACTCGGAGCGCCGGTACCGCAGCGGTGGCAGCGGGTCGAGTATCGTGCCTCCGCCCAGCGTTCGCGTCCCGGACGCATCCCGAATCACGAACCGGTCGCCGCGCCAGACCGAGATCGGCTGGCGAAGGACGACTTGGACGAGACCTTCGGCGAGCGGGACGAGCCGGGCCGCGGCGCGCGCCGCCGCGACGTGCACGTGAACTTCGCTGCCCGGTCGTATCGCGACCTCGCCCCCCGCGAGGAGATCCAGCGCGGCATCGAAGCGCTCCGTGGCGATCGCAATGGCGGGGTCGACGATCCAGTCGCCGCGTCGCACGTCCTCACGCGAGACGCTGGCGAGATTGAGTGCGCAGCGCTGGCCCGCCGAACCCGCGTCGGCCGGCTCCCCTTGTGCGTGCAGGCTGCGCACGCGCACGGCAAGGCCCGAAGGCGCCGTGACGAGGCGATCACCCACCTTGACTTCGCCCGAATAGACGGTGCCCGTCACGACGGTGCCGATGCCAGGAAGCGCGAACGAGCGGTCGACGGCCAGGCGAAATCGTCCCGCACCGCGCGCCCGCGAGAAGCGCGCCGCCGCTTCGCGTAGATACGTGCTCAGCGCAGCGACGCCCTCGCCCGACCGGCTCGAAACCGGAAAGATCGGCGCGCCGTCGAGCGCAGTACCGACGACCACATCCCGCACTTCACGTTCGCAGGCGGCCGCTCGCTCGGCGTCGACGGTGTCGATCTTCGTGATCGCCACCGCACCCTCGCCGACGCCGAGGATCGAGACGATCGCGAGGTGCTCGCGGGTCTGCGGCATGACGCCGTCGTCGGCCGCAACGACGAGCAGCGCGAAATCGATGCCGGTCGCGCCCGCAAGCATCGTATGGATGAACTTCTCGTGGCCTGGCACGTCGACGAACCCCAGGATGCCGGCGCCGCCGATACGCAGGTACGCGTACCCCAGCTCGATCGAGATGCCGCGCGCCCGTTCCTCGGGCAGCCGATCGGTGTCCACGCCGGTCAACGCCCGCACGAGCGACGTTTTGCCGTGATCGATATGCCCGGCGGTCCCGACGATCACCGCGTTGCCTCCTCGAGCTGCGCGACGAAGGCGGGCTCGTCATCGAGCGTGCGGACGTCGAACACCAGCGCGTCGTCGGACAGCCGTCCGACCACCGGAATGGGGAGCGCCCGGAAGCGCGCGGCGAGCGACGAGAGCTCGCGCGACGCCGTGCGGCGCGCATCGCGCGGGCGGATGAATGCGGCCGCGCTCGGAATAGCGTCGACCGGCAGCGCACCGCTGCCGACCTGGCTCGCCACCGGCGACGCGCTCACATGGAAGCGCTCGCCCACCGCGACCTGCAGCGGGGACACGAGGCGCTCGGCCACGGCGGCGAGCTCGGCCTGCGTACGGGTGAGCAGGCGCAACGTCGGCAACGACTGGGCGAGGCGCTCCGGGTGTCGATACAGCGCGAGGGTCGCCTCGAGCGCAGCGAGGACAAGCTTCGACACGCGCAGCGCGCGCTTGAGGGGATGCCTTCGGATGCGCTCGAGCGCCTCCGCCCGGCCGACGATCAGGCCGGCCTGCGGCCCCCCCAGGAGCTTGTCTCCACTGAACGTGACGACATCGGCGCCGCATGCCACCGCAGTCTGCACGAGGGGCTCACGCGGAAGGCCGTAGGCCGCGAGATCGATCAGGCTCCCGCTGCCGAGGTCGATTGCGAACGGAATTCCGGCGCGCCGCGCGATGCTCGAGATCTCCGCTTCGCTGACGGAGGCGGTGAACCCCTTGACGACGTAGTTGCTCGTATGCACCTTGAGGATGAGGCCGGTACGCCGACTGACGGCCGATTCGTAGTCGTGCGCATGCGTGCGGTTTGTCGTTCCGATCTCGACCAGACGAGCGCCGGCCGAGCGCATGACATCCGGCATCCTGAACGCGCCGCCGATTTCCACGAGCTCGCCGCGGGAGACGATCGCCTCCCGTCGCGCCGCGAGCGCCGCGACGGTGAGCAACACTGCGGCGGCGTTGTTGTTGACCACCGTCGCCGCCTCGGCGCCGGTGATCTCGCACAGGAGAGACTCGACGATCGCGTCGCGGTCGCCGCGCCCGCCATCGCGGACATCGAACTCGAGGTTGACCGGAGATCGCGCGGCGCGCACGAGCGCCGCGACGGCCGCGTCGCAAAGCAGCGCGCGGCCGAGATTCGTGTGCAGCACCGTCCCGGTCAGGTTGAAGACCGGACGCAGGGCGGGTGCGACACGCCTCTCGATCCGCTGCCGAAGCTGCTCGACGAAACCCTCGTCGCTCACACTCTCGGGCCGCGATGCGTCGCCGCGCAGAAGGCACGCCCGCCGCTCGGCGAGAAGCGCTTTCACCTCGCCCGTCACGTGGCTTCGGCCGTAGCGACCGGCGAGCGCCTCGACACCCGGCAGCCGAAGCGCGCGGTCCACCGACGGCAGCGCCTGTAGCGAGGGAATCCGCGACGGGTGTTCTTCACGCGGCATCATGATTCGGCCTCGGAGTCGCCGTGCAGCAGCATGAAGTTCACGCCGCACGGCGACCTGCCGGTCTCGCTCACGAGAAGGTCCAGCGCCAACGTGGCAAGGTCGTCAGCCACGGCATCGACACCCGGATCGCTCTCCATCGACAGCAGCTTGAGATAGCTGCCGCACTCGTCGCACACCTCGGCGCTCGCGGTGCGCCTGCCGGGAGGGCCGCCGTCGTCCAGGGCGAGGTAGGAGATCCCCTTCGTCCCCTCGCAGCTCGCGCATTTCACGCGCACCATGTGCCACTGGGCGCTGCACATCGAGCAGTGCAGGAAGCGATAGCCCGACGACGCGCCGCCGACGCGAAGGACGCCTGCGGTCGGGCGGGAAGCGCAGCACGGGCACAGCGTCGCCACACCGGTGGGCACGATCGCCTGCTCACCCAACGCCAGCGCGAGGTGCGTGAAGTAGACCTGGAGCCCGGCGGCGATGAGCGGCGCCGTGGCCGTATCGAGGCCGAGCGTGACGCCGGCGACGAGCTTGCTGGCCTGCGCCTCGTAGAGCTCGTCGCGGCTAAGCTCGAGCGCCACTACGATCTCGCGCTGCCGGCCCGTTGCGGCGTCGGCGACGTCGCGTAGCAGCCGCCGCAACTCGTCGCGCCACAGCGGGTCGCGCGCATGCGTCTGCACGTTGAGCGGCGGCATGCCGTGCTCGCGGCATGCATCGAGCGCGGAGGGGGGCGGCAACCGGAACGGCGGCGAGGTGTCGAGGCTTCGCTGCTGCGCGTCGGCGACGTGGGCGATGAAGCGCAGGTAGTCGCTCATCGCGTGGTCCGGCGCGAGCTGCCGCAAGCGATCCGCGCGGGCGCGAAACACGTCACCGCGAGCGGGCAGGACGAGAAACGGGATGCCGGACCCCGCTTGGGAGGCGATCTCCTCGGGCGATAGAAGCCGTCGTTCCATGGAATTGCGTGCGACACGCGCAACAGGCAACGCGGGGCCAAGACCCCGATTCGAATGCGGAACGCGCAGGCGCTATCGCTCCTTTGTCACCTCCCGGTACCAGGCCGGGTGATTGGATCGGGCCCACGACCGCGTGACCCATCCCTGCGTCATCGCGCGGATCGATCCCTTGGTCCACAACGACATGTAGATGTGGCCGATGATGAGCAGGATGAGGCCGGTTGCGGCGATGGCATGCAGCAGCGTGGCGAGGCGCACGAGCCAGATCGGGAACGCGCCGGCGAAATACGGCCGCCAGAACACGAAGCCGGTGACGACGAGCCCCAGCACACACAGCGCGAGCAGCCAGAACAGCACCTTCTGCCCCGCGTTGTACTTGCCCGCGGGCGGCGCGCGCTCCTCGTGCCCGGCCATCACGTCGCCGGCATGCTTCAGCCACTCCTTGTCCGCTTCCTTGATCACGTTGTGGTGCCAGACACGCAACGCCAGGGCGATGAAGAACAGCGCCATCGCGACCCCGAGGAACGGATGCAGGATCTTGGTCCACGGCCCGCCGCCGAAGAAGTTCGTGAGCCAGAACAGCGACGGATGGAAGAACGCGAGCCCCGACAACGCGGCGAGGAAGAACGAGATCACGAGCAGCCAATGCGAAGCGCGCTCGGCGTAGGTGTAGCGAACGATCGCGTCGGCGGGCTTAGGCATCGCGGTCTCCCGGGGGCGGCGGCTCGTCATGCGGCTCCTTCGGCCCCACCTTGAGGTAGTGCAGGACGCCGGCGAGCGCCGTGAGGCCCATCGCCGCGAGCGCGACGGGCTTGAAAGCGCCCTTCCAGAACGACACCATCGGACTGATCGAAGGGTCCGCCGGAAGGCCGTGATAGATCTCGGGCTTGTCGGCGTGCTTCAGCACGTACATCACGTGCGTGCCGCCCACGCCTGGCGGGTCGTACAACCCCGCGTTCTGGTAGCCGCGCTCCTTGAGGTCGACGATGCGCTCGGCGGCGTGCTCCTTCATGTCCTCCTTGCTGCCGAAGGTGATGGCCCCGGTGGGACAGGTCTTCACGCACGCCGGCTCGAGCCCCACCGACACGCGGTCCGAGCATAGCGTGCACTTGTAGACCTTGTTGTCTTTCTTCGACAGCCTCGGCACATTGAACGGGCAGCCGGTGATGCACGAGCCGCAGCCGATGCAGTGCTCCTCGATGAAGTCGACGATGCCGTTGCTGTACTGGACGATTGCGCCCGGCGACGGGCAGGCCTTGAGGCAGCCCGGGTCGGCGCAGTGCATGCAGCCGTCCTTGCGGATCAGCCACTCGAGACGGCCGTCCTCCTCGACGTATTCGGTGAAGCGCATCACCGTCCACGACTCGGCATCGAGGTCGGCCGGGTTGTCGTAGACCCCGACGTTGTGGCCGATGGCGTCGCGCAGGTCGTTCCATTCGCTGCAAGCGACCTGGCAGGCCTTGCAGCCGATGCACTTCGAGATGTCGATGAGCTTGGCGACCTCCGTCGTGTTGCGCGCTGACGGCGAAGGCGTGGTGGTGGCCGAGCGGCCGGTGATGTCGAGCGATTGCAGCGATGACACGGCGCGCCTCCTAGGCCTTCTCGAGCGAAACGATGAAAGCCTTGTACTCCGGCGTCTGGGTATTCGCGTCGCCGACGAACGGCGTCAGCGTATTCGCCAAGTAACCGATCTTGGCCACGCCCGTGAACCCCCAATGGTTGGGAATTCCGACCGTATGCACCTTCGTCCCGCCGCAGTCGAGCGCCTTGATCCGCTTGGTGACGCAGGCCACTGCCTGTATCTGACCGCGATTTGAGCGGACCTTGACCACGTCGCCGTCCTTGACCCCCTTTTCCTTCGCGAGGTCCTCGCCGATCTCGATGAATTGCTGCGGCTGTGTGATCGCATTCAGGTCCGAGTGCTTGGTCCAATAATGGAAGTGCTCGGTCAACCGGTAGGTCGTCGCCGCGTACGGAAAGTCCTTGGGCTTGCCGAACGCCTCCATGTCACCCTTGAACACGCGCGCCGCCGGATTGGAAAACGCCTTCGGGTTGTCCGGCGACAAATAGTTCGTGGCGAGCGGCGACTCGAACGGCTCGTAGTGCTCGGGGAGCGGGCCGTCGACCATCCCGCTCGGCACGAATAGCTTTGCCACTCCCTCCGCCGTCATGATGAAAGGGCCGACGTTCTCGTCAGGCGCCGCGTCGGGCCGCATGTCGGGCACGTCGGCGCCGCCCCAGGCTTTGCCGTTCCAGAAGACGAGCTTGTGCTTGGGGTTCCACGGCTTGCCCGACGGATCGGACGACGCGCGGTTGTAGAGGATGCGCCGGTTCACCGGCCACGCCCATGCCCAGTTGAGCGTCTGTCCGATGCCCCAGGGGTCGCTGTTGTCGCGGCGCGCCATCTGGTTGCCGGCCTGCGTCCATGCGCCGGAGTAGATCCAGCAGCCGCACGAGGTCGTGCCGTCATCGCGCAGGAACGCGAAGCTCGGCACCTGCTGCCCCGCGGGAACGAGGACCTTGGTCGGGTCCTTGGCGTCCTTGAGGTCGACCAGCGCCTTGCCGTTGTACTCCATCGCGAGCTCGTCGGGCGCCGGCGCGCCCGGGATCTTGTAGGCCCACGTGAGGTTCAGCACCGGGTCGGGGAACGTTCCGCCGTCTTTGGCGTACATCGCGCGTACGCGCTGGAAGAGTCCCGCGACGATCACCGTATCGTGCTTCGCTTCGCCCGGGGGTTCCGCTCCCTTGTAGTGCCATTGCAGCCAGCGCCCTGAATTGGTGAGCGAGCCCTCCTCCTCGGCGAAGCACGTGGAGGGCAGCCTGATGACTTCGGTCTGGATCTTGCTCGGATCGACGTCGTTGTAAGGGCCGAAATTCTTCCAGAATTCCGAGGTCTCCGTCGCCAGCGGATCGATCACGACGAGGAATTTGAGCTTCGACAAACCGCCGATGATCTTCGCTTTGTTGGGAAACGAGCCGACCGGATTGAAGCCCTGGCAGATATAGCCGTTCATCTTGCCCTGGCCCATCAACTCGAAGGCCTGCAGTACGTCGTAGCCCTTGTCGAGCTTGGGCAGATATTCGTATGCCCAGTTGTTCTCTTTGGTCGCCGCGTTCCCGTACCAGGCTTTCATCAGGCTCACGTGGAACTTGGGATAGTTCTGCCAGTAACTCATCTGGTTCGGGCGCAGGGGCTTGAGCGCCCGCACCTTGATGTAGTCCTCGTAGCTCTGTTCCTTGTCGCCCGGAAGCGTCAGATAGCCAGGAAGCAAGTTCGACAGCAGGCCGAGGTCTGTGAGGCCCTGGATGTTGCTGTGGCCGCGCAGCGCGTTCATGCCGCCGCCCGCGATGCCGATGTTGCCGAGCAGGAGTTGCATCATCGCCGCGGTGCGGATCATTTGCGAGCCAACCGAGTGCTGCGTCCAGCCGAGCGCGTACATGATCGTCATGGCGCGATCCGGGGCAGCGGTCGACGCGATCTCCCCACACACCTTGAGGAACATGTCCTTGGGCGTGCCGCAGACCTTCGCCACCATCTCCGGCGTATAGCGCGAGTAGTGCTTCTTCATGACTTGGAAGACGCAGTGCGGATCCTGCATCGTCGGGTCGACCAGCGCGAAGCCCTCCTTGTCCTTCTGGTAGGTCCAGGTCGAGTTGTCGTAGCTGCGCTTCGCCTCGTTGTAGCCGGAGAACAGCCCCGCCGAGAACGAATAGGCGTCGGTAAGCAGAAACGAGGCGTTGGTGTAGCTCTTGACGTACTCGTGCTGAATCTTGTCGTTGGTGATCAGATAGTTGATCACCCCGCCCAGGAAGGCGATGTCGGTTCCGACCCGGATCGGCGCGTAGTAGTCGGCCATCGCGGCCGAGCGCGTGAACCGCGGGTCGACGACCACCAAGCGCGCCTTGTTGTGCGCCTTGGCTTCGGTGACCCACTTAAACCCGCAGGGGTGCGCCTCAGCGGCGTTGCCTCCCATGATCAGGACGACGTCGGCGTTCTTGATATCAACCCAGTGGTTGGTCATCGCTCCGCGGCCAAACGTCGGGGCCAGACTGGCCACCGTCGGGCCGTGTCAGACACGCGCCTGATTATCGAAGACGAGCATCCCCAGGCTGCGCGCGAATTTGTGCGTGAGATAGCCCGATTCGTTGGAGGAGGCCGACGCGGCCAGCATGCCCGTGGACAACCAGCGGTTGACCGTATGCCCGTCCTGGTTCTGCTTGATGAAGTTGGCGTCTCGATCCGCCTTCATCAGCTTCGCGACCTTGTCGAGGGCCTCGTCCCATGAGATGCGCTTCCACTCGTTCGCGCCCGGCGCCCGATATTCCGGATACTTGAGGCGATTGGGGCTGTGCACGAAATCGAGCAGACCCGCGCCCTTCGGACACAGGGTGCCTCGGTTCACCGGGTGATCCGGATCGCCTTCGATGTGAATGATCTCGGGCTGCGCGTTCTTGGCTCGGTCGCCCAAGCTGTACATGAGGATTCCGCAGCCGACCGCACAATACGGGCACGTGTTGCGGGTCTCGGTCGCGCGCGCGAGCTTGAAGCTGCGGGCCTCGGCCAGCACCGGCTCGGGAGAGAACCCGAGCAGCGCGAGGCTAGAACCTCCGAGGCCGGCCGCGCAGGCCTTGAAGAACTGCCGGCGATTCATGTCCATCGTGTACCTCCGAAAGGTTGGAACACGCGGGCCGCATTCGATGAGCCGACGCGGCTTCTGTAATCCGACTATAGAAAGAAAACGCCAGCATCGCAATTGAACGGCGCCGCAATTTTGCCAACGCCGGTCGCTCCTGCACGCATTTGCATATGGTTCATGCAATGCAGCGACGGATGACGCCGAGTTACTTCGCTCTTCGCCGGCGCACGGCAGGCGGTTTCGCCGCGGCAAACAGCTCGGAGAGCCGCACGGCGTTTCCTGTGACTCCGAACTCGTAGCCGCCGATCTTCTGGATCGCCCGCTGGAACGATGCGCTCTGCGCGGCCGCCACCATCGCGTCCGCAGCCACGCGGAGCTGAGGCTTTCGCGGCGCGGCGATGTAGTAGCGTTCGCTCACGACTTCCACGAACTTGAGGCCGTGCTCGCGCGCCGCGGCCTCGATGCCGAATGCAGCGTCGGCCATCCCCGCCCGCACCGTCGCGGCAGTGGCCATGTGCGTGAACTCCTCGTGCTCGTAACCGTCGATGGCCGAGGGGTCGACGGATTCCCGCGCGAGCAGCGCGTCGAGCAGCAGGCGCGTTCCGGAGCCGCGCTCGCGATTGACGAACCTGACGCCCGGTTTCGCGAGGTCGCCGAGCTTGCGCACACGGGTTTTCGCGTGGCCCCCCACCATGAGACCCTGATGGCGCGCGAAAAGGCACGCGATGTGGTGCTCGCGCCCGTTCAGACGCGCGCGGAACTCGGCCGCCAGCGGCCCGAGGAGCGACGCCGGCTGGGGCATGTGGAATCCAGCGAGATCGCAATCGCCGCGCGCCAGACTGTCGAGGCTGTGCAAGCTGCCTTCGAAGCGCAGGTCGAGCACGAGCCGGCCTTGCAAGCGTTCCTTGAGCTTGGCGAGGGCAATGTCGTTGCTCGCGTGGACGCGGATCGTTGCCTTGTCGACATCGACGGGCACGTCGAGGTGGCGGAGGAGCTCGCGCTCGATGGCCGGCACCCATTGCCGTATGCGGCCTTCCATCCACTCGCCCGCTTGCGCAAGGCGCGCCCCGAACGCCGTCAGCGAGGTGCCGTGCCCGCGGGTGAACGAAGCGAGCTTGTGGCCGGTGATCGCCTCCCAGCGGCCCAGGAGGCCCCACGCGTGCCGGTACGACACGTCGACGTCCCTGATGGCCCGTTGCAGCGAGCCCGTGCGGTGTATGGCGTTGAGCAGCGATACGAGCTGCGGCGGGACCGAGTAGAGCGCGTCGCGCCCGATCCTGAGCCCGGGCTCCAGCTTGACTTTGAGCATGGCGTGGTCGAACGTCCTTGCGATGAAGCGAGATGCCGCCTCGACTGAACCCCCTAGCGCCGTCGCAAGCGGATATGCAGTAAGCTATCCCTCACGGCCAAGACGGCCTGCAGCTGCATATTCAACCATATGAAATTGTCGAAGCGTGCATAAGGAGCCATTCCGATGAAGCGCCGCCATTTTCTCACCGCAGCGAGCCTCGCTCCGATCGCTTCCGCCCTTCCGCGTCTCGCCGCCGCGCAGGCGAGGACGTTTGCGCCGGACGTGGGGCCGTGGCGCACCTTCGAGGTTACGACGCGCGTCGAGATCATCGGCGGCGGCGCCGGGACCCAGGCCTGGGTCCCGGTCCCCAACGTCAACACGGAGTGGCAAGAGTCGCAGGACAGCCGCGGGACCGGCAATGCCGCGCAAATCGTGACACATACCGATCCCGGCGGCGACGCCCGGATGATCTACGCGCGTTGGCCCGAGGGCGAAGGCGCGCCGAGGCTCGACGTCGTGAGCGTCATCCGGACGCGCGACCGTCGGGTCAACTGGAAGGCGTCCGACGCCGCAAGCGCGAGCCGCGACGACCTTGCCGCAAGACTGCGTCCGACGTCCTACATACCCACCGACGGCATCGTGCTTGCCACGGCTCGCCGCGCGAGCGCCGGCAAGCGCGACGACGTCGCCAAGGCGCGCGCCCTCTACGACTGGGTCGTCGAGAACACGTACCGGGAGCCCACCGTCCGCGGCTGCGGCGTCGGCGACATCCGCTTCATGCTCGAGACGAATAACCTGGGCGGCAAGTGCGCGGACCTCAACGCGCTCTTCGTCGGGCTGTGCCGCTCCGTCGGGATTCCCGCGCGCGACCTGTACGGCGTCCGTGTGGCCAAATCGAAGTTCCCGTACAAGGAGCTCGGCGCCGGCACGGCCGACATCTCCAAGGCGCAGCATTGCCGGGCCGACGCGTGGCTCGCCGGGTACGGATGGGTCGCGATCGACCCGGCCGACGTCGCGAAGGTCATGCGCCAGGAAACGCCTGAGTGGATCAAGAGCGCTCAAAATGAAATCGTTGCGCCGGTCTACGACGGCCTCTTCGGCAGCTGGGAGGGCAACTGGGTGGCGTACAACACCGCCCACGATGTGAAGCTGCCCGGCTCGGCCGGCCCCGCGCTGCCGTTCCTCATGTATCCGCAGGCCGAGGTGAAGGGCCAGCGCATCGACACGTACGATCCCGAAACGTTCAAGTACACCATCACGGCGCGCGAGCTGACGGCCTAAGGCTCGCCCGCTGCCGGCCCTCGACGGGCCTCGCCCGCGCGATCCTCTAGAATCCGGCCAGGAGGATCGGGATGGTGGTCGACGTACGCATGCAGGGGTTTCGGCAGCGCAGCGAAGTGCCTGTCGTGCTCGAGTGGATCGACCGCAACGCGGTGCGCCTCGGCCCCGAGTCCGTGCCGCTCGATGCTTGCGTGGACCGCGTGCTGGCCGGCGACGTGGTCGCAGGCATCGACGTCCCCGGCTTCGATCGCGCCGCGATGGACGGCTACGCCCTGCGCGGCGAGGAAACCTCCGGCGCGAGTGAATACAACCCGCTGACGTTCCCGGTCGCGGGCCAGGTCCTGCCCGCACAGCCGCTCGGCACGACGGTCGCGCGCGGCGGCGCGGTGCGCATCATGACCGGCGCGCCCGTTCCTACTGGCGTGGACGCGGTCGTGCCCGCCGAGTTCGCCACCGAGACCGCGGGCCGGATCGAGATCACGCGCCCGGTCGCGCCGGGACAGCACGTGGCGCACGTCGGCGAAGATGTCCGCGCGGGGAGCGTGGTCTTGCCGTCGGGACGACGCCTGCGGCCGCAGGATGCGGGACTCGTCGCGTCGCTCGGGCAATCCCACGTGACCGCCGTGCGGCAGCCTTGCGTTCGCATCGTCGTCACCGGCAACGAAGTCGTCGCGCCCGGGACCGGCAAGAACCCGTATCAAGTCTACGACGCCAATTCGTACATGCTGCGCGGACTCCTCGCCCGCGACGGCGGCGTGCTCGAGTCGGCGCGCAGGTTGGGCGACCACCCCGACGCCATCCGCGACGCGCTCGTCGCGCCGGGCGCGGACGTAATCCTCGTGTCCGGCGGGTCGAGCGTAGGCAGCGAGGACCACGCGCCCCGCCTAGTGGCGGAGGCCGGCGAGCTTGCCATCCACGGTGTCGCGATGCGCCCCTCCAGTCCAGCCGGCGCCGGGCGCGTCGGCGCCGCCCTCGTCTTCCTGCTGCCCGGCAACCCGGTGTCGTGCCTCTGCGCCTACGACTTCTTCGCGGGACGGGCGATCCGCATCATGGGCGGCCGGTCCCCGGATTGGCCGCACCGTGCCCTGCGCGCACCGGTCGCGCGCAAGATCGTCTCGGCGATCGGCCGCGTCGACTATTGCCGCGTGCGCCTCGTCCCGGAAGGGGCGGAGCCGATCGCGCTCAGCGGCGCGTCGATACTGTCGTCGACGACGCGCGCCGACGGCTTCGTCGTCGTTCCCGCCGAAAGCGAAGGCTACGCGCCGGGGACCGAAGTGACCGTGTACCTGTACGATTGACTGGTGGCCGACTCCCCCTCCCGATCCGGCGTCGCGCGCGATGCCGCGCAGACGCAGTTCCTCGACGTCATCACGCGCGACGAGGCGACAGCCAGATTCCGCCGGCATCTCGTGCTGGCGCCGCTCGGCACCGAGACGGTCGCGCTCGCGGACGCGCTCGGCCGCGTGCTCGCGAGCGACGTCGTGGCGAGCGTGGACGTCCCCGGCTTCGATCGCAGCAACGTCGACGGCTTCGCGATCGTCGCGCAGGATTCCTTCGGTGCGCTGGAGGAGCGCCCGCGCACGGTCGCCCTCAACGACGAGGTGCTCGCGCCGGGTGTGGTAGCACAAGCTCCCGTGAGCGAGGGGCGGGCGACGCCGATCGCGACGGGCGGCATGCTGCCGCGCGGCGCCGATGCGGTGCTCATGATCGAGTACTCGGATGTCGTCGAAGAGGGCCGCGCGATCGAGATCCGGCGGCCCGTCACCGCGGGCGAGAACGTGAGCTACGCCGGCACCGACATCGCGCGCGGCGAGACCGCGCTGCGCGCCGGAACGCGCCTCACGTCGCGCGAGATCGGCGTGATGGCAGCGCTGGGCGCCGCCCGCATCGACGTCTACCGGCAGCCGCGTGTTGCCATCTTCTCGACGGGCAACGAGATCGTCGAACCGGGCAAGCCGCTGCGTCCCGGCGCCGTGTACGACTCCAACGCCGCCATCATCGGCGCCGCAGTCGAAGAGCTCGCCGGCGTGCCCGTGCACCTGGGCGTGATTCCCGACGACGAGTCCGCGCTGGCCGACGCGCTCCATCGCGGGCTCGCCTGCGATGTCGTGATCTTCTCGGGCGGCACGTCGAAAGGCGCGGGCGACATCTCGTACCGCGTCGCGAGCCGGCTCGCAAACCCCGGCGTCGTCGCACACGGCGTCGCGCTCAAGCCGGGCAAGCCCATCTGCCTCGCGGTGACGGACGGCAAGCCGGTCGTGATCCTGCCCGGCTTTCCCACTTCGGCGATCTTCACCTTCCACGAGTTCGTCGCGCCCGTCCTGCGCGCATTCGCCGGCCTGCCTATCGAGCACCGGCACGCGGTCGACGCGACCTTGCCGCTGCGCATCAACTCCGAGCGCGGGCGCACCGAGTACCTACTCGTGGGCCTCGTGCAAGGCGCGCAAGGGCTGTCGGCCTATCCCATGGGAAAGGGCTCGGGATCGGTGACGACGTGGAGCGGCGCCGACGGCTTCATCACGATCGACCAGCACACCGAGATGCTCGACGCCGGGTCGGCGGTGTCGGTGCAGCTGCTCGGGCGCGACGTCGAGCCGTGCGATCTCGTCATCATCGGAAGCCACTGCGTGGGCCTCGACCTCGTGATCGGCAAGCTCGTGCGGCAGGGGCTTCGCACGAAGTCGATCTACGTCGGGAGCATGGGCGGGCTCGCGGCCGCGAAGCGCGGCGAGTGCGACATCGCGAGCATGCATCTGCTCGATCCCGCCACGCGCGAGTACAACCGCCCTTTCCTGACGCCGGCGCTCACGCTTATCGAGGGCTACGGCCGCATGCAGGGCTTCGTGTTCCGGCGCGGCGACGCACGCTTCGAGGGTAGGCGCCTTCCGCAAGCCGTCGAGGCCGCGACCAGCGCGGCGGACTGCGTGATGGTGAATCGCAACGCCGGCAGCGGAACGCGCATCCTCGTCGACGAGCTGCTCGGCGGGCGGAAGCCCGCGGGCTACGGCGTGCAGACCCGGTCGCACAACGCGGTCGCCGCCGCCGTCGCGCAAGGCCGCGCCGATTGGGGCGTGGCCATAGACACCGTCGCGCGACAGTACGGGCTCGGGTTCATTCCGATGCGCGAAGAGCGTTACGACTTCGCGGTGCCGACCGCGCGTCTGTCGCGCCCGGCCGTGCGGGCGTTTCGCGAGCTCCTGGCGGACGGCGCCCTGCGCAACGAGCTACGCGACCTCGGATTCCACGTGGGCTAACCGCCCCCATCCGGGCGGTAACCATAGTAGCGGCCGCCGTCGATACGTCCATGCAGTGAAGGCGGCGCGGCGAGCCTTCGCCGCCGCTTTCGGTTGGATATCGCAACGGGCCCCATATGGCACGGCGTGTCGTTGCGCGCTCGCGATAGCGTGCGTCGGCGCGCAGCAGACGCCGGCGGCGCCGGGAAACGAAGGAGCGCCCACGCGGCCAAACATCGTGTTCGTCCTGACCGACGAGCGGTCGTGGAATCTCGTCCAGTTCATGCCGCACGTGCTCGAAATGCAGAAGCGCGGCGCCACGTTCACGAACTACTTCGTCACCGACTCGCTGTGCTGTCCGTCACGATCGTCGATCTTCACGGGGCGGGCGCGGCGCTCCCCAGGTAGCTTTGCGCTACTCGAGCCTTACGCCGATCGCTTTCGCCAGCGTGGTCCAGCGCGTCGCTTCGCCGTGGATGAACGTGCCGAATTCCTCCGGCGTGCCGCCGTTGAGTTGCACGCCCTGCTCCGCCGCGAACGTCTTCGCTTCGGGGCTTGCGAGAATCGCGTTGACGGCGGCGTTGACCTTCTGCACAACGTCGCGCGGCGTCTTGGCGGGCGCGAGGATGCCGTACCACGTGCTCACCAGCACGCCCTTGTAGCCAGCTTCGGCGGTCGTGGGCACGTCCGCAAGCGCTGCCGCACGCGCCGGCGTCCCGATCGCGAGCGCCTTCAACTTGCCGCTCTTGACGAACGGCAGCACGACCGGCGCATCGGCGAACATGATGTTGGTGCTTCCGCCCACGACGTCGGTCAGCGCGGGTGCCGCGCCGCGGTACGGCACGTGCACCATGTCCACACCCGCCTCCTTCTTCAGGAGCTCGGTGCCGAGCTGTGTCGTCGTGCCCACGCCGGCGCTCGCGAACGTCACCTTCCCGGGATTCGACTTCGCATAGGCCACGAGATCGGCGAGCGACTTGAACGGGCTCGTGCTCGCGGTGACGAGCACCGTCGGCGCGGTGGCGAAGCGCACGACCGGGATCAGGTCCCTGTCCGGGTTGTACGACACCTTGTCCGCGATGTACGGCGCTATCGCGATCGCGCCCACGGAGGAGAACAGCAGCGTGTAGCCGTCCGGCGGCGACGTCACGACGGCCTGCGCCCCGATGAGCCCGCCCGCGCCGCCCTTGTTGTCGACGATGACGGGCTGCCCGAGCGAGGCCGAGAGCCGATGGCCAAGCCAGCGCGCCATGATGTCGGCGGGGCCTCCAGCGGCAAACGGCACCACGAGCTTGATGGGCTTCGACGGGTAGGCTTGCGTGAAGCCGGCCTGCGCGTGCAGCGCCAGTGCGCCAACGACGGCGGCCTTGAGCCACTTCGTGATCATTCGACGTCCTCCCAAAGGGTCAGTCCACGCTCGCGCCGGAGCTTTTCACGACCTTCGTCCACTTGTCCGTATCGCGCTTGATCGTCGCGGCGAATTCCTGCGGCGTGGACGTCAGCGCATCGATGCCGTTCTTCGTGAGCTGTGCCCTCATGTCGGGGTCGGTCATGACTTTCGCGATCTCCGCGTTGAGCCGCGCGATGACGGGCGCGGGCGTGCCGGCGGGCGCAAGCACGCCTAGCCAGATCGACACGTCGTAGCCGGGCAAGCCCGATTCCGCGATCGTCGGGACCTTCGGCAGGGTCGGCGAACGTCTCGCGCTGGTGACGCCGAGCGCATCGAGCTTGCCCGCGTTCACGTTCTCGACGTGGACGGAGATCGTGTCGATCATCATGGAGATGCGGCCGGCGAGAAGATCGGTGAGCGCGGGACCGGTCCCCTTGTAGGGCACGTGCGTGATCTCGATGCCCGCCATGGACTTGAACAGCTCGCCCGACAGGTGGCTCGACGTGCCGTTGCCGGAGGAGCCGAAGGTGAGCGTGCCGGGCTTCGCCTTGGCGAGCGCGATCAACTCGGCCACGTTCCTCGCGGGCACGGAAGGATGCACGACGAGGACGTTCGCAGTGCTGTGGGTGAGGCTCACCGGCGCGAAGTCCTTGATCGGATCGTAGGCGAGCTTCTTGTACAGCGACGGATTGATGGCGAGCACGCCCATGGTCGAAAAGAGCAGCGTGTAGCCGTCGGGCGGCGCCTTCGCGACGGCCTCGGCGCCGATCGCGCCGCCCGCGCCGCCGCGGTTGTCGACCACCACCGGCTGCCCCAGGCGCTCGCCGAGCTTCTGAGCGAGGCTGCGCGCCATGAAGTCGGTGGCGCCGCCGGGGGGAAAGGGCACGACCAGGCGGATCGGCTTGTCGGGGTAGGCGGCCATGGCCGGCGCTTGCAGGGAGCACAGCAGCGCCGCGGCCATCGCGGCGAGCAATCGGTGTTTCATGGGACGCCTCCTCGCAGGACGTTCGAATGAGGCCATTCTAGGTCGCGCGCTCGGCCTCCGCGCGACCCGGGCGAGCAAACCAGAGTTGCGCTCGCGGGCAAGGCAGGGTACGCAGCGTTGACCGCAGGTGAATATCAGCCTTGTCCGATCGAGGAGCCATGGAGGGCAGAGCCCGGGCTATATTCGGCGTCACGTCAACACGCAAGGTCCATAGCGCAATGAAACGATTCCTGCGATACCTCGCGACCTTCCTTGGCCTCGTCGCGGTCCCGGCGGGGCTCGCCGTCGCGCAGTCGTATCCCGATCACCCGATACGCCTCGTCGTCCCTTATGCCGTCGGCGGCGGCGCCGACCTCATCGCGCGAACGATCGCGCAAGGCATGTCCAAGAAGCTCGGACAGCAGGTGATCGTCGACAACAAGCCGGGCGGCGCAGCCACCATCGGCGCGGATGCGGTCGCCAAGTCGGCCCCGGATGGATACACGGTGCTCTACGGCACCCCTGCCCCGCAGATCATCAATCCCTATCTGCTGAAGAAGCTGCCGTACGATCCCGTGCACGACTTCGCGCCCGTGGGCCGCGTCGCCTCGGTCGCGCATATCCTGGTCGTGTATCCGGGCGTCCCCGCGAAAAGCGTCAAGGAGCTCATCGCGTACGCGAAGGCGAATCCCGGCAAGCTCTATTTCTCGAGCGCGGGCATCGGCGCCACGAGCCACCTCGACGCCGAGCTCTTCAAGAGCCTCGCCGGCATCGACATCGTCCACGTCCCGTACAAGGGCACCGGCTCCGGCGTCCAGGACCTGATCGCCGGCCGCGTACAGATGACCATCGACAGCATCGGCCCCCTGCTTCCCCACATCAAGTCCGGAAAGCTGCGGGCTCTCGGCGTGACGAGCCTTGCGCGCTCGCCCCTGCTGCCACAAGTCCCGCCCATCGCAGACCAGCTTCCGGGCTTCAGCGCGACTACCGAAAATTACCTCGCGGTGCGCGCCGGCACGCCCGCCGCGATCGTCGATCGCCTGAACCGCGCACTCAACGAAACCCTGCAATCGCCCGACGTCCGCGAGCACCTCGCGGCCGCCGGTGTGACGCCGGCCGGCGGCACGCCGCAGGAGCTCGC
Organism: Casimicrobiaceae bacterium; assembly: GCA_035499955.1. Lineage (GTDB taxonomy): Bacteria > Pseudomonadota > Gammaproteobacteria > Burkholderiales > Casimicrobiaceae > VBCG01. The sequence goes on along the minus strand of DATJXV010000142.1, from coordinate 988 downwards.
GGCCATGATCCAGAGCGAGTCGGTCAAATGGAAGAAGGTGATCGAGATTTCAGGGGCGACCGCCGAGTAGTCAACCGCAAGACAGGAGAACCCAGCATGGCCGGACCCCTCTCGCACATTCGCGTCCTCGACCTCTCGCGCATCATGGCGGGGCCGTGGACCAGCCAGATCCTCGCCGACCTCGGCGCCGACGTCGTCAAGGTGGAGCGGCCGCGTGTGGGCGACGATACGCGAAGCTGGGGACCTCCGTTCCTCAAGGACCGCGACGGCAAGGAGACGAAGGAAGCGGGCTACTACCTCGCGGTCAACCGCGGCAAGCGCTCCATCACCGTGAGCCTCGACAAGCCGGAAGGCCAGGCGGTGATACGCGATCTCGCGAAGACCGCCGACGTCGTGCTCGAGAACTTCAAGGTCGACACGCTTTCCCGCTTCGGCCTCGACTACGAGAGCCTGAAGAAGATCAACCCGCGCATCATCTACTGCTCGATCACCGGCTTCGGCCAGACCGGCCCGAAGCGCGACGTCGCCGCCTACGACTTCGCGGTGCAGGCCATGGGCGGGCTCATGAGCGTGACGGGCGAGCGCGACGACCGCCCGGGCGGCGGACCGCAAAAGGTCGGCATCCCGATCGTCGATCTCACGACGGGCATGTACGCCGCGGTCGCGGTGCTCGCGGCGCTCGCAGGACGCGAGCGCAACGGCAAGGGCGAATTCATCGACATCGGGATGCTCGACGTGCAGGTCGCGATGCTGTGCAACCAGGCGATGAATTTCCTGACGTCCGGCAAGGTACCCAGGCGCACCGGCACGGCGCATCCCAACATCCAGCCGCAGGACGTCTTCCGCTGCGCCGACGGCGAGATCGTGCTCGCGTGCGGCAACGATGGCCAGTTCGTGAAGCTGTGCGAAGTGCTCGGACGCCCGGAGCTCGCCACGGACGAGCGCTTCGTCAAGAACTCCGGCCGGGTCCGCAACCAGCAGGTCCTCA